>JAYTGN010000219.1:0-4783 GCA_043733485.1 Gemmataceae bacterium | reverse complement strand
CGGTTTCTGCTTTGGAAACCGGGTTTCTGTTAGCTCGTGAAGAAACCCGGTTTCCAAAGCAGAAACCGGGTTTCAAGGAGTCATCCATGCGTCCTCTGTTTCTCACAATCAGTCTAATCCTGACCGGCGCACTCGTGCAGGCGGCCGCGCCGGACGATCCCAAGCCCACGGTCACAGGCGTGATCGTGGACAAAGACAAGCGCACGGTCACCATCTCGGCCAAGGTCGCGCCGCGCAAGTTGCCCAATCTCGATCAGGTCTACCCGTTGGAACTGGTCGCGGGCTGGGGCGCGCCCAAGGGCAAGAAAGCCCACGAGATCATCGTCGCCATCGACTTCAACCCGTCCGAAGTTCACAAAGGTCTGGAATCGCTCGGGCTCAAGCCGGGCAAGCCGGCGAAGGGCGAGAACGCGAAGGCCGAGGGGCCGGTCGTGAATGTGTTCTTCGAAGTGACCGGGGCCGACGGCATCGCCAAGCGGCTCACGCTGGACAAGGTGCTGATCGATCCGAAGAGCAAGAAGCCGGCTCCGAAAGTGAGCTTCCGCTTCACGGGCTCGGTGATGTCCGCTTACGACCCGAACAAGCCGGACGAGAAGAAGTACGGCGCGGACCTCACCGGCACGCTGATCGCGCTCTTCCCCGTCACGGATGAATGCGTGCTGCAAACGGACTGGACGATGAAGGAAGAGAAGTACCTGAAGCTGGACGTGAACCCGGACGTGCTGCCGAAAGAAGGCGGCGCGATCAAGCTCGTGCTCGAGGCCCCGAAACCGTAAAGACGGTCCAGCAATCGCAAACGTTAGTAGGTACACTGGGTCCGGAGTGCTGGGTGAATGCAATCTTTGGCCGCGAGCGAAGTCCATGACATTCAGCGAACGACTCGCAGAGGTATTCGACCGGGGATTGAGCAAGGGAGAAGAAGCCTTGTCTCCGTCCGATCGCGAGTTGTTCCGAATCCAAGACTTCATCATTGAATACGAGATGGGCGGACTCACCACCTACTTCTACAACCGGCTCCCCGACCTCGATCGCATCCATGCAGCAGTCAATGCGATGCGCATGCATGGGTTGGCAGAATTATCGGTGTTGTTGCGCGAGGCGGCTAACTTATTCCACGGGTACACAGATCCCGACCCACCGACCACCTGGGGTGAGGTTTGCCAGCTTTACGATCCCTCGAGTCGTCTTGAAGAGTTGGATATTCAAATCGGCACACTCGACAATTATGGGCTGAGTGAGGTGTCTCATTAGACCACTGGATCCGCACACCTCGCTTATTTGTGGGCACAGTACGTGATGAAAGCAGTCCGACCATGAACCGACTTCTCTATACCCCGTTGGCCTTGCTCCTGGGCTGTAATCCGTCGCCACCACCGGTCGCGCCGGAGGTGACGGTTGCCGCCACTCCGCAGCCCGAGGTCGCGCTGAAGGCGCAGCCCGCGGTTCAAGCTCTTCCCAAGAAAGAAGAGCCGCCCGCGCCGCCGCCGATGTTTCCGTTCCCGAATGATGCCGCCGGGAAGGAACTGCCTCGCGTCGTGACACCGCCTGCGCCGCGGTCGCTTCCCGTGGAGAAGCTCGGCCTCGCGCCGAAGATTCGCCTCGCGCCGGCCAAGGTGCTCGATCCAGCCCCGCTGCCGAAGATGACCTACGCTCCGTCGCCGTTGCCCGCCGGCAAGCCGGTATCGATCCTGCCGACGGCTCCGGCCGAACGCGTGCCCCTCGACCTCGGCTTCGGCGCCGCCTCGGTTCCTGCGAAGCCGACGTTCCCCGAAGCGCCCGGCATCGCCCTTAAGGCCCGCGACGTGAACCTGCCGCCCGATCTCGTTCCGCTCGGTCGGCAACTCCCCGATCGTGCCAGCCTCGAAGACCCGACCGCCGAGCCCGGCAACGCGACCATCGTGACCCGGACGCCCACGCCCGTTCTCGGGCAGTCCGGATTCCTGAAGGTCGTGCTGCCCGATCCGTTCGAACTCGGCGAACACGTGAAGTCGAAAGTTCCCCCCACCGCCGAGCCGAGCCCCGCCCCCGTCGTGGTCAACCCGCAGCGCGTGAAGTAAATCTTGCCCAATCCGCGCGACCGGTAAGACCGGCGCGCCGAATCCCCGGATTTTGCCGCTCTCACCTCAAGTTTCGCCGGTTCCTCCCGCACCCGTTCTAGAATCGAGTGTCGGAATGCGCGTCAAACGCGGAGGAACTATCATGTTGCGTCGTCATTTACTTCTCACGGCCGTCACGGGTCTGGCGTTTCTGGGAATGGCCGGTTGCAAGCACAAGTGCTGCCGCAGCAACGGCTCCGCGCCGCCGCCCTTCTTACCGTTGGGCCCCGGCAGCACGATTCCTCCGGCCGGCGTGCCGAGCACGCCGGGCAGCACCTACACGCTTCCGCCCGCCGCCGACCTGCGGCCCAGCACCAGCGGCCGACCCGCTCCGGAAATCCTGCTGCCCGATCCAATCGGCCCCGGTGGCACGTCCTCCCAGAAGAAACCCAACAACAGCATTCTCGGTGGACCCGTGAGCGGCCCCGCGCCCGTCGCCACTCTGGAACCGCCCGTCGCCGCCAAGAAGCCCGAGGTGCCGGCGCTTCCGCAACCCGGTCTGCCCGGCTTCACCCAGATCAAAGACGGCGTCGCCACTGGCCGCAAGCCGACCCTCGACGGATTCGACACCCTGAAGAAAGACGGCTACAAGACCGTGATCTTCCTCCATGCCGCCGGTGCCGATGTGGCGGCGGTTCGCGATCTCGCCGAGACCCGCGGCCTCACCTTCACCGCGATTGAAACGACGCCCGAGAAGTTGGCCGACGTCTTCGAACAGGTGAACAAGGCGACCGCGGAGAAGGCCGCCCGCCCCGTTTACATCTTCGACGAAGACGGCGTGCGGACCGGGGCCGTCTCGTACCTGCACTTCAAGACCGTCGATCTCGAAAGTGCGGACGTGTCCAAGATTCGCGCCCGTTCCATCGGCCTCGCCGACGACTCCGACTTCTGGCCCGCCATCAAGCAGTTCATGGCTCGATAGGATTCAGGGGTCAGGATTCAGGGGTCAGGCATTCTGTATCCTGAATCCTGACCCCTGAATCCTGAAACCTGAATGCCATGACCAATCTCGGCCCCACGACCCCGTTCGCACCGCCGCTCTACACGTCTTCCTGCTACGCCATTCCCGATCTCGATGCCCTCGACGACGTCTATGAAGGCCGCACGCCCGGCTACACCTATGCCCGCGACGGCCACCCCAACGGCGACGACCTCGCCAGGAAACTCGCCGCACTCGAAGGCGGCACCTGGGGCATCACCTGCGCCTCCGGCATGGCGTCGCTCTCCGCCGCGTTCGTCAGCCTGCTGAAGTGCGGCGACACCATTCTCGCCAGCAACTGGCTCTACGGCGGCACCTCGAAACTCTTCAACAATCAACTCAGCCGCTTCGGCGTGAAGACCGTCTCGGTCGACCTCAGCGACCTCGCCGCGACCCGCGCCGCCCTCGCCGAACATCAGCCGAAGGTGCTGTTCGCCGAGACGATCTCGAACCCGATGTGCCGCGTTCTGGATTTGGCCGCGCTCGCCGAGTTGGCCCGTGCCGCCGGTTGCCGATTCGTCGTGGACAACACCTTCGCCACGCCCGTCCTTTGCCGGCCGCTCGAACTCGGGGCCGACATCGTCATGGAAAGCCTGACCAAGATGATCGGCGGCCACTCCGACGTGATCCTCGGCTTCCTCGCCTCGACCGACGATTCGCTTCGCGCCCCGATCGCCGCGGCGGTCAGCACCTGGGGCCTCGCGTCGAGCCCGTTCGGATGCTGGCAGGCGGAACGCGGCCTGCACACGCTCGACCTTCGCATGAAGGCCGCGACCGCGAACGCCGCCGCCATCGCCGACTGGCTCGCCGTTCAACCCGGCATCCGCCGCGTCATCTACCCCGGCCGCCCGGACCACCCCGATCACGCGCTGGCTCAACGCCTCTTCCCGACCGGGTGCGGCAACATGCTCTGCTTCGAACTCGCCGGCCGCGACGCCGTGAACCACTTCATGCGAACGGCCACCGGCATCCCGTTCATCCCGTCGCTCGGCCACGCCTCGACCACCATCAGTTACCCCGCCGGCACCTCGCACCGATTCGTGACTTCGGACGAGCGCGAACGCCAGGGCATCACCCCCGGCCTCGTTCGCGTTTCGACCGGTTGCGAACCGCTGGACCAGTTGAAGAACCAACTCGCGAAGGGGCTTTGATCGCCTCTCGCAGTCAGGCTGCCACATTGCCACTTCGCTTCACACACACTTTGGCAGCCTGACTCGTTTCGTCCCTGATTTCATGGCATTTTGGAAGAAATCTGTGGCTATTCTGAACGGGCCGAGTTTGAAGCATGAGGGCGTTGTCGCGGCTCGGCAGGAGACTCGCCCCAGTGGTCTAATCGTCTTGGGTGAAGTCGAAATGCTCTGGATTCATTGGTGTTCGGCCCCAACGGGGCCACCGCTAATAGCCAGGGGCAAGGGCGCGAAGCGACCGCAGCCCCTGGAAAAAGGCACAAGTGCCGCTCGTGTTCGGACGAGCCCTGAAAGGGCGACCGTATGCTTCATACCTCAACATGAGCGGGAGCATGTGGGGGGGTGCAGTCCCGTAGTGTCCTTACTTTCCGTTCCGTCCGAGCCGGTGGCCACCCACGGCACGGCCTCGTGGACGTGCCTGTTTCGCGTACCGCTCCGCTCGGCCGTCCTCACTCAAGATTGCCGCGCGAACCTGAAGCATCGACTCGGCCCCTCCGCTCACCCAAAACTTCTCCGTCCCC
>JAYTGN010000218.1:0-4791 GCA_043733485.1 Gemmataceae bacterium | reverse complement strand
GAAGCCGCAAGCGGCAAATCGGTTACGGGTTGATCACGGTCGCACGTTCCCGCAGGATTTCCTGCACCTTCTCCAACCGCGAACCGATCCACAGCACGTTCGGGAAGCGCAACTCTTCCTTCTCCGCGCCGTGCGTTCGCACGATCAAGTCTCCCGAGAAGAACCCCAGAATCCAGTGGCGGAACAGGTCGTCGCGCTGCTTCTCGAACGACAGTCCCGTCGTGTCGAAGTTGCGGATCGAGGCACCGATGTGCTCGCACACGCGAATCTGGCCCGGCGTTACCACCATGTACGTTCGCTGGTCGAAAATGAAGACCGAGACGACCCACAGGATCAGCGTCGTCGTGGCGATGAACAGGTAGCCGGCCATGTTGATGTAGATGTGCAAGTTCCCGAGCGCCCCGAGCAGGCCGTCCCAGACGTCGAAAACGCTGAACATGAGCGCCGTCACGATGAGGATCAGGATCACGAGGAAGGACCAGAGCCCGCGCATTGGCACGTTCGTGATCAGGATCGTGAGCAAGAGCACGGTGCAGTAGGTGGGGCCCATCCAGGACCGTTCCGACACGCGGGTTTTGAACGCCGGCGGGTGCGTCGGATCGTTGGTCGCGGCAACCGCGCTATCGAGCGACTTCGTGACCGGCTTCTTCGTTTTCATTTCGTAGCGAGCGGTGTCGCCGTCATCCGCCATGGCGTGAACATCGGTGTTCGCCGGTAAAATGGCCAGTCGCGTGCCGTCGGCCCACGTGATCAGGGCCAGAATGTAGCCGAGCAACCAGATCGGCCACCAGTAGAAGATGGGCGAGTGGCTCACGAGTTTGATTTCGCGCGGGCCGTGTGCCACGGGCACCGCGGGGACCACCGCTACCATTTGGTTGGCGGTCGGGGGTAGATTGGGAGGAACGGTGGACATCGGGTTCGTGCTCGTTCGGAGGAAGTGGCCCCGAAGGGTTGTCGGGTCATTCGCACTCGGCGGCCATTTCTTATCACAAAAGTGGAATCGGACCAGACCCGCCGCGAAGTGAAGTCAGGCGGCGCGGACGGCGCGCGAGTAGTCGCCGGCCTGCTCGGCGAGCCACGCGGTGCAGCGCGCCCAGTTCCGCGAATCGCCGGGCACCACCTGCCCGAGCACCCGGCCGCCAACCGCCCCCGTGAGCGGTGCCAGATTGCCGGGCACTCCGTCGCAAGTGAGAGTCGCCAGGATCGCGGCGGCGGCCGATTTCCGCGCCGTCGCGGGAAGCCCGGCTTCATCCGTGCGAGCAATCGGCGTTCCTTCGAACTGCTGACCGAGAAGTTGCCACAAGAACCCGTTGCGGACGCCTCCGCCCGAGACGAGCACGCGCGGCACGCCAGCCGGCAAGCGGCCGCGCCACGCCTCCCCGATCGATCGCGTGATGAAGTGGCTGATCGTACAAAGCAGATCGGGCAACCCCGCCCCGAGATCGCGAGCCGCATCGAAGACGCCGTGTAAGAACGCTCGCCCGAACGCCTCGGGATGAACCGCCTTCGGCGGCTTGCGAGTGAGATGCGGATGTTCCAGCCAGCGCGTGAGGAGCGGTTCCAGGCAGCGGCCCTGCACGGCCTTCTTCCCACCCGGATCGGTGAGTTCTTTGCCGCGTGTGCCGTGAAACAGGATCGAATCGAGAAGTTGACTACCGGGGCCGGTCTCGAATCCGTGCAGCGATTGAACCTTGGCGTTCGCGGGAATGAAGAGCATGCTGGAAACGGCACCGAGGTGAATCAGCAGGCGATCCTCAACATCGCTGCGGAGCAGGAGAAAATCCGAGGCGGCGGTGATGGGATGGCCGCTGCCGCCCGCCGCGCGATCGCGACCGCGGAAGCCATGAACCACCGTGAGCCCCGTGATTTCCGCAATGCAGTCCGCCACTTCGGGCCAGTTCACGATTCGGTCGCCGACCGGATGGGCCGGTTCCAGCAACCCGACGGCGAACACCTCGCGAGCCGCGCAACCGGATTGAATCACGACGTGGCGCACGGCCTGCGCTGCCGCCTCGGCCAGCACTCGCGACTGAAGGTACTCCTCGCGGACCGATGCCGGCATGGGAAGGCGAGCGGTTCGTTCGAGGCGCGGGACCGCTCCCAGGCCGATGCCGACGACGCGAACGACGGCGGCATCGATCCCTTCCAGCGACGATCCAAACGAAAGACCCACGAACGTGCGGGACATCTCACAGTTCCAGGATCACGAGCCCGACGCGCTAGCAAGGGGTACAAGCCTTGCTTGCGCGTCGGGCTCGATGAATTACGCCGCGACGAGCATCGGGCGGTCCGAAGTCCGCACCGAGGCCTGGATGAAGCACTCGAAGATCTGGCCGTCCAAGGCGCTGGCCGTGTCCGCTTCCGGATGCCACTGCACGCCGACGCAGAACCAACTCGGATCGGTGGCTTCAATCGCTTCGATCACGCCGTCCGGCGACTTGGCCGCGATTCGCATCTTCTTCCCAAGTTGGTTCACGGACTGATGGTGCATGCTGTTCACCCGCAGTTCCTGGGTGCCGTAAATCTCGTCGAGGCGGGTGTTCGGCTCGATGAGGACCATGTGCCGGTGCGGCGCGCCGGTCTGGTCGAAGTGCGGCATCGCCTTGGGGTTGTCCACGGGCAGGTGCAGGTGGAGCGTGCCGCCGGCGAAGACGTTCAGCTGTTGCATGCCGAGGCCGATACCGAGTACGGGCGTTCGCCGTTCGAAGATGCGAGCGAGCAGGTAGCGGTCGGCGTCTTCGCGGCGAACCGCCATCGGGTTCACCGCCGCCGTGATCGCCTGACCGTTGCGGCGCGGGTCCATGTCCGCACCGCCCGTGAGGATGACCCCGGACACCGTTTCGAGAATCGCGTCGATCTCGGCGAGGTTGTCTTTCCGAAAGGCGGGCAACACGACCGGCAAGCCGCCGCCGGCTAGGATCGCATCGAGGTACCCCGCGTTCAGGCGGAAGTACGGCGTGGCGTTTTTCGCCGCGACATACTCGGTGTTGATCCCGATGAGCGGCCGGGTGGGACTCGGGGCGGGCTCTTTACGTGATGCCATTCGTGAGGTTCCTCCATGAACCCTCGGGGAGCGTCTTGCTCCGAAATCCAGTGAGCTGGACTGAGGGGAACGAGAGTTTAGACGTGGAGGTGCACAATGTGCAAGGGGAGTTTTTTTTTCGGGGTTGAAGGGGAGATCTGTGGAACGGGGCCGCTTGGCCGCACTTCGAGCAGTCGATCGATGCGCCGCCATAGCCGTTTTTTTTTTGAGCCAGATGCAGCGAGTAGGCCTGCCCGACCAGTTTGAGAACCCGATCGCGAACGTCGAATTCGGTTTGGCCGAAGAGAGGGTGCGTTCTTCGATGGCGACGAGCAACCGGGCGATGGCGAGGAATTGATCGCTGGCCTGCTCTTTCAGCCTGCTCGTTCAGTTGGCGGCGAGTTCTCGGGCCTGGGCTTCTCGTTCGGGCGTCAGAGTTGTCGACATGGGGATCCTGCCGGGCGATCGGTTTTGCGACCATCGACGTAAACCACGCGAAGTTTACACAAGTTCCACCAACTTTGGAGCTGCTTACCCCCTGCGAGGTCGCAGAAGAAGAGGTTCTGGCGTGCAGGTCGACGCCGCCTTAAGATGGGTATGCGTGCTGGTAGTCGGCGTGGCTTGTGACCTCCGGGGCGACGGGCGGCCCGATCCCACTTCGTGGCTGCCGAGCTTCGGCTTCGGCCGAAAGATCTCGCGGGGGCTGCTCACATGTCAGTACCGAACCGCTCTCAAGGCCTCCCAACTTGAGACAAATAATCCCTGGGCAAAGCGCCAGAAGCCGATACAACTGCTGCTTGTGATGGCCTTCCGAAGTGGCGGCAGAAGGGACACAACATGGCAAAGGGACATGAGCGAGCCCGGACCCCAGCCGCCCCCATGAATGTGGCGGTCGCGTGGTACGACGCCACCCAATGGGCGAAACTGAAGCTAATCGCTGAGGATGCGGACATTCTCGACGACACCTATGAAGCCTGGCAACGCAATGCCACGAACTTGGAGCGCAGTCTCCGACAGAAAGGCATCGAGATCCATCGCGTCTCAATCGATGTCGATGCACTTGCGATTTGGTGCAAGTCTCAGAAGAAACGGATCGACAGTCAGGCGCGATCCGCATACGCGGCTGAATCGGCAGCGAGTCGCGATCGCGGATAGCTTGCACGCCGAGTAGGCGCTGCAGATGTAACGTAAGATGTCAAGCTCCGTCCCCGTGATGACGGGGTTTTCCGGTTATCGACCCCGTCGCTGCGCGCACCGCGATCGGTCCCGAACGCGGTCGGGTTTTCTCTTCGCTCCAAAATCAACCGTTCCTCAACCGTTCCTCTTCTCTGCTCCGCCGTCCGGAGATGGCGTCAGGCCGAAGACGTGGATCAGGTCGAGGGCGGCACCGCGCAGGTCGCGATGGTGCAGCGCCGCCCACAGGTCGAGCACGTCGCCCTGGCTGCCGCACGCGGCGTCGAAACACCGATACACATTGGCGTCCAGGTTCACGCTGAAGGTTCGGCCGCGGCCGTCGCCGCGGTGGATCGGACAGGCACACCGCTTCTGCGAACCCGCGCCCTGAAGACGCGCCGTCAGACCCAGGTGATCCAGCACCCGCGCCATCGGCAGTTGCGTTTTCAGGTGCGCGAAGTCGAGCCACACGCCGACGACCGGCGACTCGACCGGAATCTCGACAGTCGCCGCGCCGTCGGTTAAAGTGGCGGCGCAGGTCGCGGTGACCACGGACCGTGCCGATTCATTCGGCGTGTGGCCCGCGGCCTGCGTTT
>JAYTGN010000217.1:0-4791 GCA_043733485.1 Gemmataceae bacterium | reverse complement strand
AAGAAACCCGGTTTCCAAAGCAGAAACCGGGTTTCGGACTGTCTCACGCGCTCGGATCCTTCCCGTTCGTCCACGGACCGGCGAGCCGCTGATAGCTCGGTGCCTGCATCACGCTACCGCTGTCGCCGCCGGTCCAACCGAAGACCTGATTCGGCTTGCCGGGCTTCGCTTTCACCCGGCAATTCTGTTCCGCCAAACTCGTGGTGGCGACCGCCGCCGCACCGAGGTCCGGCGGGCTGAACGTCGATTGCTTCCGGCTTCGCACGCACTCCAGGAAGTTCTCCCACAAAGCTTCGGTCTCGTTCCGCGGCGACTCGGCCGCCACGAACTCGCTCGGCTCGAGCGCCTTCTCCAACCGCGTCGGGAACATCGCCCCGCGGCCCGGATCGTCGCGGAACACTTGGAAGCCGCCCTTCACGAACTTGATCGTACCGAGCCGCCCGCGGATCACTTCCTCCATCGGATAGCCGCTGATGGTGGCCGCCGTCGCCACCAGCTGGCAGCCTTCTTCGTAGTCCGCGATGAGCGTTGCCACGTCCGGTACGCTGCGGCCATCGTTCTCCAGGAAGAGCCCGCCGCCCGCCGAGACGCGCGCCGGGTTGCGCACGCCCATCGCCGCGATCAGGTGCGTGATGTTGTGCGAAAGCAGATCGCTGATCGGCCCACTGGAGAAGCTCGACGAGCATCGCCACTGGGCGAACGCAGCCCGGTCGAACGGCTGCTCCTTCGGGCTCGGCCCGATCGGCCGGCCCGCCAGTTCGAAGCGATGCCCGAGGAACATGTCCCAGTCCACGGCACGCGGTGTCATCTCCGAGACGAGCCGGTAGTAGCGCCATTGGCCGCGGAGGTCGTTGCGGAACGCGCCGGTCTGGCCCTGCGCGACGTGGCCGATCTTGCCGGTGCGAACGAAGTCGAACGCCTGCATCCAAACTGGGTCGGCCATCGACTGCACGCCGACCGTCGCGATGCGGCCCGTCTTCTTCCACACGTCCACGACGATCGCGGCCTCGTCGCCGGTCCGCGTCATGGGCTGCTCGACGAACACATCCTTTCCGGCAAGCATCGCATCGACCGACATCTTCCCGTGCCAGTGGTCCGGCGTCGCGATGCACACGACATCGACATCCTTCAAATCGAGTACGCGGCGATAGTCTTTGGTCGCGCGGGTGCGGTCGGCGGGGTCGAGGCCGCACTTGGCGGCCGCGGGCCGCAGCCCCTGGGAGTAGCGCCGCCGCGTCACCTTCCCGCCGAACTCGACATCGTATTCGTCTTCGATTCCGTCCCAGACGTCGCACACCGCGAGTGCCGCCACGGCCTGCCCGTTCAGGGCGAAACGCTTGATGATGTCGATGTGCGCCTGGGCGCGTGCCCCGCAGCCGAGGAACCCGACGCCGAGCCGTTCGTTCGACCCGAGAACGTTGGCGTACCCGGCCGCGGACAGCGACAAGGCCGCCGCCGACCCGAAGAACTTGCGGCGATCGAGCGGCTTCTCAACCATGGGTGAATACCGAAATTGTGTGAGTAGCGGGCTGAGGTTCATCATACCCGGAAATGGCCGCGCGTACGCCGCGGCTCCTACGAATCTCAACCGAGCGGCTTTGTCCGCGCCTCGCCGTCTAGCCCCAACAGCGGCAGTGAATCGCGGTGGATCATGCGTTCGATTGCATCGACATCCAGCCGCGGCAACGCGGTTCCTTCCAACATCGCGTTCAGTTTGCGAATGCCGTCCATCGAAGCGTTCACCGTGGTAAACGGATAGTCGCTGCCGAAGAGCACTTTATCCCAGACTCCGTATTCCTGGACGAGCATGAGGCTGTGGTAAAGCTGGAACGGCCGATAGTGCAAGGCACTCACGTCGGCATACACATTCGGATGCTTGCGAATCGTCGCGACGCACTCGCCCTCATACGGATGGCTCAGGTGAGCCATGATGATCTTCACTTCGGGGAAGCGAATGGCGACGCGATCGATGTGCCGTGGCAGAGTGCAATCGAGCGGGGCCTGAGCGACGAACGTCGTGCCGGTATGAAGCAGGACGGGCAGGCGATGTATCGTGGCGTAGTTCCAGAGCGGGTCGAGTCGCGAATCGTCCGGCGCGAACCCGGCGTACATGGGGAGCAGTTTGATGCCGCGGAGGCCGAGCGTTTTGTGCCCGTGTTCGAGTTCGCGTTCCCAGCCGGGTTGCGTCGGATCGACCGAAAGAAAGCCGATGAGCGTCTCGGGATGAGCGGCGACGTACTGGGCCACGTATTCGTCTTCGACCCACAAGCCGCTGAGCCGCGCCTTGCCGCCGAAGACGATGGTCTTCGTGTCCGCGGTCGCGTTCGCGCGGTAGTCTTCGTAGCGCACGGTAAGATCGACTTCGACGCCGGCCCGGGCGCGTTTGGCCTGCTGGCGGAAGTCGTCGTTGAAGTGCCTCGGATACGCCCAGGCGTGCGAGTGGACGTCGACGATCATGTATCCGATCCGAGTATGGTCTGGAGTCTGAAGCGAGTGCGGAATAGAATCAGCCTATAGACGAGAACTTGTGGAGTCGCGAACATGACGACTGCAATGGCCGCTCCTGTGGATGTTGGTCCGCGAATTGCGGTACTTCTCGCGGAAGTCAGGGTGCTGAGTGCGAGACTATCCGAGGCAACGTCCGAACTCGGAACATTGCTCGGCGAGTCGCAAACCGAGCGCTTCGCACGCTATCGATCTCCCGAGTTCACACGCCAACTCTCGGCGCACTTGCACGCTGCCAAGAAAGCTGCACTTCAAGATGTGAGGTGATTTCATGCCCGTGCCTGAACTCTGGATTCTCGCCGGACCCAACGGGGCAAGCTCTCGCCTCGCTCCCAACTTCTCCACCGTAATAAGGTCTCCCATGCGTCGCCTCTCCGCTGCCATCCTGCTGGTACTCGCATTCACTCCCGCCGCATCGGCCCAGAAGCGGCCAACCGTACCGGACGACGTGATCTTTGAATCCGGAATCGAATACACGAACCCCGACGACCAGCACCTTCAACTGAACGTGGCCAGGCCCAAAGCCGGCGACGGCCCCTTCCCCACGATCGTCTGCATTCACGGCGGCGGGTTCCGCGCCGGTAGCCGCGAGGGCTACAACGGGCTCTGCATCAAGCTCGCTCAGAACGGCTACGTCGCACTCACGGTCAGCTATCGTCTCGCCCCGAAGTTCCAGTTCCCTGCGGCCATCCACGACACGAAAGCCGCCGTGCGGTGGACCCGAGCGAACGCCGCCAAGTACAAGATCGACCCAGACCGCATCGGCGTCACCGGCGGCTCCGCCGGCGGGCACCTCGCCCAGTTCCTCGCCGTGACGATGGACGTAAAAGAATTCGAAGGCGACGGCGGCAACCCGACCGTTTCCAGCAAAGTGGCCTGCGTTGTGAACGTGTACGGCCCGAGCGACTTCACCAAGTCGTACGGCAAAAGCGTCGATGCCGCGGAGGTTCTGCCGCTCTGGCTCGGCGGCAACCTCGACACCGCCCGCGCCAAGCACATCAAATCCAGCCCGCTGAACTGGGTCACGCCCAACGCCGCCCCCACGCTGTGCATTCACGGCACCGAAGACAAGTACGTGGCACACGAACAAGCCGTCTGGATGGTCGATCGGTTGAAGGCCAGTGGCGTGGAAGCGGAACTGTTGACGCTCGAAGGCGCGGGTCACGGCTTCAAGGGGAAGGATGCCGAGACTTCGGAAAAGGCACTGATCGCGTTCTTCGACAAGCAATTGAAGAAGAAGTGAGCGGGTCAGATTTCGCCTTCAGTGAGCCAATCTTGCGACGCGTGGCGAACGCGATGAACGTTCACAATGAGTCCATCGATTGTGAACAAGATCCGATAGATCTGCCGCCCCCGGCCATAGAGAAGAACGCGCAGGTCGAGTTGAAGAATCTCGGCTTCATCCGCCAGAGGCCAGATGACGGGATCGCTCGCCAACGTCCGAATCTTGGCCAGAATTCCATGATGCCACCTCGACGCGGAGGCTGCCGACACGGTTCGGGTGATTCGTCGAACGAATCGCCCAATGTCGTCTAATGCTGGAGGATGGACGTCGATTGCGAAAGCCACGGCTCAGTTCTCCGAGAGCGGCGACAAGTTGCATTCCGTTGCGATTCGCGCGAAAGCTTCCTCGAGTGGTAGCCCGCGTTTACCGGCTTGAGCATCCGTAATGGATTGCCGCAAGATCGCAAGGTGCTGCACGTAAGTCTCGGTCGCGGGTGGGATGAGGTCGTCGCGGTCATCCTCGAAGTCGACCCAGACGCGTACGCCCTCGGGCAGCGGCGGATTGCCGTCCAGTTGGATCGAACCGTTCACGATCGTTCCTGCCAGACTCATGACATCGCCTCCTCAGTCTTCCCTAGTCTAACAAGCATTCCCGGCGATGGAATAGCCGACGCATTAAACATCTTCCGTTGGCATTCGGCTGTGGTTCTAACAGCAGAGATTACCGTTAGTTCTGTCGCCGCGGATGCGGCGTCCGATGGTAGCCAGGGGTGGAGCGAAGCGGAACCCCTGGACACACGATCGTGAACCCTTGAGCCCCGGAGGGGCGGCGCGACTTGCGATCGCCCCTCCGGGGCTCAATCTACAATCCGGTTAGTGGCCTTGTTTCCAGGGGTTTCGTTCGCAAAGCCTCACTTCACCCCTGGCTACCATCGGACGCCGCATCCGCGGCGAGCAGCCGTGTTTCACAGCTTGGGTTCGATCCCGGGCGGGAGTTCGCCCTTCTTCTTCGCCTGTTCGAAGTCGGCGATGAACTTCTCCAGATCCTTCTTGCTACTGAGG
>JAYTGN010000216.1:0-28367 GCA_043733485.1 Gemmataceae bacterium | reverse complement strand
GTGCTTCACCTGCACCGGCTGGAAGCACGGTGCCACCCGAGCCGCAACCGATTGCAATCGCGATGGAGAATCAGTTTGAGAAGAAAGTCGAACTGGCGGATCATCGCGGGGCGGTCGTGATTCTCGTGTACGGAGATCGGAAGGGGACCGATGCGTGCCGCAAACTCGGCGAGCAATTGCACGTGGCGTGGCATCCGGATGCGGCCGGCCAGATGCCTGCCAAGGCTCAGGCCGCACCGATAATCGCGCTGGCGGGGCTTCGAGTTGGACAGGCTTCGCCGGAAGTGCGCGTGATTCCCGTGGCGTGTTGTGGGAAGGTGCCGGGGCCGATTCGCGGCGCGATCCGCTCGCAGATCGCGAAGGGTTCGCCCGACGTGCCGGTGTGGCTCGACTTCGCCGATGCGATGAAGGCGAGTTTCACCCTGACGGCCGGGGAGCCGAACGTGGTGGTCTTCGATGCGGAGGGTCGGTTGCGGATGAAGATCAACGGCACGCCGGATGCAGCGGCCCTGGAACGGCTGTTGAAATCGGTTCAGGGTTTGCGGGCCGAAGCCGTGAAGTAGCTCAGCGGTCGGGAGTTTTTTCGTTCTGTGCAGGTGCCACTTTCGCCGGAGCGGGCTCGCGATCCACGTAAACCACGGACGCGGCCTTCATCGCCATTCCCGCCATGAAGCCGATTGCGGCTAGGAAGCCGGCCGTTGCCTGCCAGAGTCGGATCGTCGAACGGCGCGACGCGGCCCCGGCGGCGAACATCAGCCGATCGCGGTCGAGGCGCGCGGGAGCCGGTTCCAGTTTCGCAAGGGCTTCCACCAGCGGATCGGCCGGCAGGGCGTTCACGTTTTCGGGTTCATTGGGCATACGGCACCTAACTTTTGGCGAAGCGCTTCGAGCCCCGCAGCATAGCGGCGATAGCACGTGGCGGCGGAGGAACCTACCGTCTGGGCAATCTGTTCGAAAGTCAGGCCGCCCCACAAGTGGGCGACGATGATCTCCCGCGTTTCGGCCGGCAGCGCGGCGAGGGCTTCCGCCGCGGTTCGACCGTCGAGACCCGTGGGATCGTCCGACGGCGTGAACCACTGCGGGGTGGAATCGGCGGCGGCGGCTTCATACTTCAGACGCCGCCGGGCCGCCCGCGAGGCATCGATGGCCCCATTTCGCACCACGCGATAGAGCCAGGGCACCAGATTCTCGGGCGGCGTTCCGAGCTGAACCAGTTTCATAAACGCCGTCTGAACCACATCTTCCGGGCTGGCGCACCACTGGCGGGCGTACAGCGTCAGGGCTGCCGCATACCGATCCACGAAAGCGGCCAGTTGTTCCGATCCCATCGCCAAGATAACGTCTCCGGACGGTCGCGATTTCAGGGGGAAAGCACTTTTTCCTTACGTCGGTAATGATTGGGACATCACACTTCACTCAACTCGACCAATCGGCTCTTCTCGGTCAGGGATTTCGCGGCGGCGCGGACGATCGCCGTCACGGCCAGGATTTCTTCGTGCGGGATCGGATCTTTGCCGGTCTGCACCATCTCGCGGAACGTCGCGGCCATCCGGAACATCTCGTAGTGGTGGCCGTACCAGAAGTCGCTCTCGATCGACGGCGTGAACTCGAACTTCCGCTTCTCGAAGAACACCGACGTGTGGCAGTACTCCCAGTTCTCGTTCGGGCGGCCGAACCAAATCTCGGCGGGCATGCGGTCGGGATACGTTACCAAAGCGTGGCACTGGTTGTCGCGGGCATACATGCTCACGGCCTTCGCCCCGGCTCCGAGCAGCGAGACGACCGTCCACGCTGGATGGTGCCCGTAGACGAGCCAGCCGTCCGGCGAGTAGCCGCCCTGCACGGCCGCGATCACGTACTGGATCGGGCCGAACTCGTTCGAGTCTCGCTTGCGGATCGCGGCCTCCATCCCCTGCTCGTGGCGAAACAGGCTCGACGACATCAGCGGTGCCTTGTGCTTCTTCGCGAAATCGAGAATGGCTTTGGTGCCGGCCACAGTCTCGCCGATGGGCTTGTCGCAGAAGGTGGGGAGGCCGCGCTTGAGGGCTGGGGCGATCAGGGCGAGGTGGTCATCGCCGTAGCCGGAGGCGTCGCCGAGCCAGACGGCATCGACGTTGTCGACAAGTTCCTCCAACGACTTCGCGGCCTTCACCCCAGGGAACGCTTCGAGGTACGGTCCGATCACGGAGGGATCGGCATCGTAGTAGTGCGTGATTCGAGTGTCGGGGAACGGGAGTTGATCGAAGTTGAACTTCGGGTTGCGGGTGTACTTCTTGAACATGTCGGCGGAGCCGGGATCGAGATACTTCTTGATGGCGTCGAGGTTGCACTCGGGGTGGAGGTATTGCGCGAAGTGCCAGGTGTGGCCGTTGCGGGGTTGCGGTTTGCCGCGGATCGAGGCGGAGATCACGCCGATGCGGTGGACCTTCTTTGGGGCCTCCGCGGCGGCGCGATTCAGGGCTAGCGGTGCGGCAGCGGCGGCGAGCAGTGCGTGTCGACGGGTCGGGGACATGGGCTAGTCCTGCGGGGTGGGAGAGAATCGAGCGAGCATTTCGCGAACGGCACTCACGAGGTCGGGAACCTCGGCGAGGCCGCCGATGCCGGTGTCGCCGCAGGCGAGTTTCTTCTCCACGGGCGCGACGATGCGGAGCGTCTTGGCGCGGTCGTTGATCTGAGCCAGCATCGCGGCATCGTCCAGGTGGCCGGGCACGTGCGACGCACCGCAATCGGCGGCGATGGAACGGAGGTGCCGCTTCGTGAACGGGTGTTGCCACATGAACGCATTCATGGCCGGAGCGAGGATCACGGGCTTCGCGGTGTCCCAGGCTCGCCACACGCACGTGAGGCAATTGTCGCAGAGCCCGAGCGCCAACTTGGCGAGCGTGTTCGCATCGAGCGGAGCGATGAGAAAGACATCGGCCCACTTCCGCAGTTCGATGTGCAGCACGGTGTCTTCGCGCTGGTAGCGCTCGCCCGGCCACTCGTCCGAATCGAGGAAGACGGCCCGAGTCGGGGTGGCACCATTCGGGGTGGCACCGGCTTCCAGCCGGTGTTCCCCTGTGACGGGCGTGCGGGCCATCACGGTGAGCACGTTGGCGATGGCCCCGTTCGTGATGTACTGCTTCACGCCGTTCAAGATGTAGTCGTCGCCGTCGGGTGTGGCAGTTGTCTGCACGTTGCCGGCGTCCGAGCCCGCCTCCGGTTCCGTCAGCGCGAACGCGCACAGCTTCGAACCATCGAGTAGTCCCGGGAGCCAGGTCGCTTGTTGTTCCTTCGTGCCGAACAGCACGAGCGCCCGGCAACCGATGGAGTGGTGGGCGTTCACGAACACCGCGACGCTCGAATCGTGCCCGCCGAGTACTTCCATCGTCTTCAGGTACATTTGTTGGTTGAAGCCGAGGCCGCCGAACTCGACGGGAATCGTGAGGCGATACACGTCCAGAGCCGCGAGCCCGGCGATCACGTCGTCGGGGATGCGGGCGTCGCGGTCGATCTTCATGTGGTCGATGTGGCGGTTCGCGTAGTCGCGAACCTTGGCGGCCTGCGCCTCGGCCCGCGCGGCCTGATCCGCCGACAGCGTGGGATACGGGAAGAGCAAGTCGCTTTTGAACTTGCCGTAAAAGAGCGCCTTGGCGAAGCCCACGTCCGAACTGGCGATGAGTTCTTCGACCTGCTTCTTCTGCTCGGCAACTTGGGCCGCAGTGAGTGCCATGCGAGAGACTCCCGAACGGAAGGGATGAGGCCACACCCATTCTACCCTGTCTCGGCCAGGGCTCAGTATCGCCACTCCATTCCCAGGCTCATCGATTGCACCCAGAAATCGGACGAGGTGGAATCGCGGCGAGCGTTGGCCGACGCGACGGGAGCTTGCGGGTCCGCGCGGTTCACCGCAGGCAATGGATCGAGCACGTCGGGGCCGCGAGTGAGGTTGTTCAAGTAGAGGAAGTTGTAGCCGAGGGTGATGCGGGCATGTTCGCTGATTTGCCGGCCGATCGTAAGGCCGACCACGGGCATGACGGCGTAGTGCGAGTGCGAGCGCGGGCCGTTCACTCCGGGCCGTGCGTAGAAGCCCATGGGCACGACGTTCCCGTTCACCCGAAACTTGCCTTCCAAATCCGTGTCGGTATAGACGACTCCGAATGAGACCTTTCCGGTTCCCGCTACGTACCAGCGGTCGAAGCGATACTCGCCGGCCAGGCCGATCTGCCCGCCGTGGAAATCGTTCTTGGCATGGGCCTCGTCGCGGAAGCGAACGATCTCGCCGTCGGAGCCGAGCCGCTTGCCGTAGATTTCAAAATCGTCGCGGAGGCGGGCGAACATGTACCCGACCAGAGCGTCGATTCGAGCATTTGAAGTGCAGAGCAGGTTGCCTCGATAGTTCGCGTCGGCGTAGCCGAAGCGCGTGTTCAGCCCGGCCTGGTAGGCTCCGACCGTGCCGGCATTTGGATCGGCGAGTGGGAACGTGCCGGTTGCGGTCGGCAACTGCAGAGCGGTACCGTTCGCTAAGAGGAGCGACTCGCTGCCGAGACCGGTGAGGACGAAGAAGGTTCCGTCGAAGCCGTGAGTACAGGCTTCGTTGATCCAGATTCCCGTGGCGATGCTGAATCCGGCACGCAACGGCGACGCAGCCCGATCCCCGCCGTAAACGATGGGGCCGGTCGCGTTACCGAGGCGAACGAGGGGTGGAACCGCGGCGGATTTCGTCCATGCGAGTTCGAGCGCCGGTGCGAACCAGATCCGACCGGCCGGGCCGCAGGCTGACGGACGAGCCCTCTCGGGTGCTCGTTCCGGCAGGTAGAAGTAACCGGGATCGTACTCGCCACTCGGCCCGCGCGGGCCTGCCGTCGGCGGTGCCGTGGTGGGCGGCACCGAAAGCAGCGGCGGCAATTCGGTGGGGACCGGGCGTTCCTGCGCCGAGGCGGGCAATGCCGCAAGCACCAGCATCAGAATCGGTAAGCACCGCATCCGCATCTCGACTCCTTATCGAACCCTGGGTCCGCGGCCGTCCCGGCCGCATGACTCACCTTCTCCCGCGCTACCAGGAAGAACCGGGCGGGACGCCCGCGTACCCAGGGAGGGGAACACGTACGCCTGGAGGAACGTTGGCGAGTGCATGCCGTGATGCCCGCCCGTATGCCCCGTCCAAGAGACCTCGGCCGTCCAAAAGTGGTGCCTCAGGCGGTTCTCGTCCGCCGAGATCCGGAACCCGTGCCGGCCCGCGGCGGGTGCCCAACGCTTGTCCACCGTGCCGACCACGCGGGTCATGAAGCCGAGCGCGAGCCAATCCTTCTTGCTGCAGAACACGTCGATCCCTTCGCGGGCGGCTCCGAGGCTCGGGCGGATGTCGTAGCCCGTCGAGACGGACGGCGCGAGCAGAATCATGCGGTCGATCGCGTTCGAAGGCAGGACATCGCCCGCGGCCAGCACCACCGCGGCCCCCGCACTGTGAGCGATCACGATCACCCTTCGACCCGGCTCCTGCTTTGCGCGTTCGAGGATCTTGGCCGCGAGCCGAGTTCCCTGGAGCTTGGTATGCTTCGCGTCGCGTTGATCTTGAATCAGCTTGCGGTAGCCATGCGACCAGGGGAAGACGGACAGCTCGACCGGATTGCCGGCGAGTACGTTTGCCTGCGAGACGCCTTTCGAACAACCGCCCAAATCGCCGGCACCATCCACGATCCAGACCAGAGGCCGGGGCTCGCGTGCTTCTGGTGGCACAGGCATTCCTGCCTGTGGCGATTCCCAAGCACAGGCAAGAATGCCCGTGCCACCAAACAGTGACAACGCGATGATGAAAGCGAGTATCCGCTTCATGTCGCCAATCCCGACCACGCGTACGAATCGGCACCGTCGCACCCTCTAATATCGGCCGGGCTTCACTCCAACTCCAGTTTCACGAGGCGCTTGGTCGAAGTCTCCGATACGGCGAAAGCGGACATCGCAAGAGGGCACCGGAATGCTGGGACGAACGAACCACCTCGGGCGGATGTTGCGGCTGCTGTTCGCCCCAAGTGGGAAGGATACACTGACTGCGTCGGGTGGCCCCGGCACCGGAGGGCGCAGGATGGGTCGTCGCGTTGCGTTGCTGGCGGTTGCCGCGCTGATCCTCGGCGGCATCGGCTACGCGGCTTACGCAATCTTGACCTCCAGCCCCGACCGCGATCTCGTCGAAGAGCCCACCCTTCAGCCCACGAACAAAGCACTTCCCACCGCAGAAGAATTCGCGAAGCTCGCCGAGCAAGATCCGGTGGCCATGTTCGAAGCCTGCCTCCTTCGCTACGAGCGCGAAGGCATCAAGGGCTTCACCGCGACCCTGGACAAGCAAGAACGCGTGAAAGGCACCTTGAACGAGCGCGAGATCGTCCGCGTGGTGTGTGCGGGAGAACTTCCCGAGAAGGCGGGCGAGCACCCGAAGATTCGCGTCCGCATGGTCTGGGAATCGGGCTTCCGCAAGATACTCACCATCAAGAATCTCGGCACGCTCTATGTGGCCGGCACGAACAAGAATCAAATGCAGACGTACACCTCGCTCGGCAACGAGATGGCCATCGATCCGCGCAGTTCGCTGAGCCGCGGTGCCTCGCGATACTGCATCACGGACGGCGGACTTTATCGCGGAATGCTTCGCACCTACGACGCCTGGAAGAAGCGCCAGGCCGCAGGCGAACTGAATGCGAAATACCTCGGCATCGAGTCGCCCGCGGAAGTCGGCGGTCGCCCTTGTTACGTGATTCGCCGATCGTGCACGACCCCCGAAGTGGATTCGTTCGCACTTGATGAGGCGGCCGACCCCAAAGCGAACCCGCAGCGCGACGGCGCGACGGAAGTGACCGCGTACATTGACGTCGAACGCTGGCTCCATGTCGGAACGGTCCTCAAGCGGGCAGACACTTCGCTGCTGGGGCACTACTACTTCCGCGATGTGGAGTTGACCCGAAGCGAGTTCTCGCCGGACCCGTTCACGATGGATGCCTTGAAAGCAGCCACGAAGAAGTGAATCTCAAAACCCGGTTTCTGCTTTGGAAACCGGGTTTTTTGTGCGCCTCAAGAGAGACCCTGGAGAAATGATTTGGTGAGCCTAAAACCCGGTTTCTGCTTTGGAAACCGGGTTTTTGTGCGCCTCAAGAAACCCGGTTTCCAAAGCAGAAACCGGGTTTCGGTTACTCTCCCCAGAGCAGCACGCGCGGCCCGTCCGATTCCGCGAGCCGGCGCAATGCAGGCTCGCAGTCGCCGCTCGAAAATGGGTCGAACCACTCGAAGGGCAGATCCCACGCCTTCACCATCGGCTCGGCGAAGTGCGGGCAGTTGTCGCCACTTTTACCCAACTGCATGGCGCGCCACGACCGCACGCCGACGAGCAACTTCAACGGCAGCTTCAAATCGTGGACCGCGTTTCGCACCGCATCTCCCGCCTCGAAGAACCCCGTACACTGGATCGCGACCAACGGCTTCGCCCCGCCGAGCATGAGGCCCGCGGCGATGCCGATGGCTTCACCTTCGCGGCACGGTCGAATCACCGGCAACTTCGAACCCGCGAGCGCGGCGTCCCACGTGCCGAGATGGCTATCCGGAATCCACACCAGGTGCGTGAACCCGGCCGCCTCCAACGCCGCGACCACGGTGGGGCCGTCGATCATGCGAACTCCTCGAGTTGAACCGCGATTCGCTTCAAGATTTCGCGATCGCTGTCGGGCCGGGTCGGGCTCGCGGGATGCGTCGCGTCGCAGTCGAGCCAGCCGCAGAGTTTCAGGAACATCGCCGCCGAATGCTTGTAAGCCGGCACCGGGTCGCGGAAGGCGAGGAACCCGAGGTACTGGAGCCCGTCGTTCAGTTCGTAAAATCGCGGGTCGCCTTCGAGCCAGAATCGATCCCGTTTCGCGAACAGATCGGGGGCGAAGGTGCTGAGGCCGAGCAAGTAGTCGCTGCCGTACATCACCATGTCGATGGCGAGATCGTTGCCGGTGAGCACCTGGAATTCAGGCCGTACTTCATCGCGAAGTTGGAGCCGCTGCCATTCGAGTTCGCGCGAAAGCGACGAGTGCTTGGCCCCCACGCACTTCTTCACGCCGAGCAATCCGCGGTAGGCCTCCAGCGAATAAATCTTGCCGAACGGCGCGAACATCGTGCCGAGTTCGAACGCGAGGAACGAGTCGCAGGAGCGGCCGAGTCGTTCGTAGGCCGCGATCAGTTTCGGTTCGGGAAGCGACGTGAGACCGAAGCTTTGGAAAATGATCGGCGTGCCGCCGTGATTCACAATGGGTTCAATGACGCGAGCGTATTCGGCCTCATCGAATGAATCGCCGGCCTTGCTAGCGACGAACGCCCCGGCGACGAACGGCCTTCCCCCGAGGATCGACTTCGTGCGGCTCAACACGTTCAACTTCGTCGCGTCGTCCAGAAGGTTGACGTAGCCGGTGTCCATGTTCACGGCGGGAACGAGCCCCGCCGCAGCCGTTCGTTCGACGTGAGCATCGAACCCGACCCAGTCGATCGCGCCGCTCGCCGTGAAGGGCAGCAGGATGGCGGACATGCCGATGATGGCACGCTTCGGCCGCAGCATCGCGATGGGGTCGATCGGGGAACTCATGCGGCTATATTACACTCCTGGATCGACGTTCCCACGAGAACCACCATGAAGCACCTCACGATTCTCGCGCTCATTCTCTTCGCAACTCCTCTTCGCGCGGCCGATCCGGAGTGGGTCGAACCCATGAAGAAGGTCCACGCCAAGTTCACCGGCACGCCCGGCACCTTCGCTCTCTTCGGCGATTCGATCACCGTCTCGCTCGGCTTCTGGGCACCGCTCGACTACGCCCCCAAAAGCATCGACGCTGAGATCGCCAAGCCGGTCCAGACCGTGAAGGCCTACATGAAACCGGACTGCTGGCGGGCCTGGCGCGGCTCCGAGTTCGGCAACGAAAGCGGCAAGACCATCACGTGGGCCGACGAGAACCTCGACAAATGGCTCAAGAAACTGAACCCCGAAGCCGCCGTACTCATGTTCGGAACCAACGACCTCAACACCATCGAAGCCAAGGAATACGACCTCAGAATGCGAGCCGTGATCGAGCGATGTTTGAAGAACGGCACGGTGGTGATCCTGACCACGATCCCGCCGCGTTCGGGGGCCGTCGAGAAGTCCAAGAAGTTCGCCGAGGTGCAGCGGCAGATCGCGGCAGACTTGAAGCTTCCGCTCGTCGATTATCAGGCCGAGGTTCTCAAACGCCGCCCGGAAGACTGGGACGGCTCGCTGGCCAAATTCAAGGAGTTCGCGAAGGATGCCTACCAGGTGCCCACGCTGATCGCGGCCGACGGCGTCCACCCCAGCAACCCGCAAAAACTCTCGGACTACTCCGAGGAATCGCTCAAGAGCAACGGCTTCCTGCTGCGGAACGTCCTGACCGTGAAGGCGTATGCCGAGGTGATCCGCCTCGTCTTGAAGCCTTGACGCATCGCTACATCTTCCCCATCTTCCGCGGCAAGCCCGGCAAACTACACCGAACCCGCTCATCCGGACAATCTGGGCGAACCGATAAACTCGGCAAGACACGGATGTCGCAGTGGTCACGGATGACCGCGCGGGGCCGGCAATGTTGGGGAGATCGACCATGACGCGATGGAACTGGAAGCGTTGGGCCTTGGCACTCGTGACCGGAACGGCCCTCACCGGCACGGCGACCTTAACCTCGGCCGCCGACCTACCGAAGGCCGGCGAAACCATCACGCTGAAGTTTCAGGGCCAAGCAGACCGCATCGTGACGATCGTGAAGGCGACGAGGAAGCCGGACGGCAGCGTCGATACCGAAGTCAAGGATCCGAAGAACGGGGAGACCTTCACGCTGGTCGATCCAGCCCCGGAAAGCAAAGTGAAGGTGCCGGTAGCAGTGACTCCGGCGGTTCCCGTGCCGCGACCGATCACGGCGTTGCCTCCGCTGCCGAAGCCGGTGGGCATGCCCGAACCGGCCCCCGCACGGCCTGCGTTTCCTGCACCGCTTCCGCCCGTGAGTGTGAAGCCGATGCCGGTGCCGGTGAGCGCGAAGCCGTACGTTCCCGTGATCCCTCCCATTGCTTCGAAGCCCGTTGAACCGGTGAAGGCTCCGATGAGTTCGTTCGCGGAAGTGCCGAGTTCCCTGCCGAAGGTCGCGGCCCCGGCACCGGCCGAAGACCCGCGCGACAAGAAGTTGATCGGTGGCCGCTTGCTGAACCGCGAGCCCGTTGCGACTCCCCGGACTCCAGCGGCGGAAGCGTCCGCACCGGCGGTGCCGATGGAAGAGAAGAAGCCCGGGATCCTTGGCCGCATCTTCGGTAAGAAGCCGGCAACGACCGTAATGCCTGCCACTCCGGCGATCGCGGCGGCTCCTTCCGCTCCGCTCCGCGTGAACGCCGAGCCGCCCCGTGTGATGCAAGCGAAGCCAATTGCACCGGCCCCGCCGGGTCGCGTCGAAGCGGTGGTTCCTCCGACGCCTGCGATTTCGTCGGTGCCCGTGCCGTCGAGCGTGCCCAGCGTCTCGGCGATTCCCACGCCGCTTCCGGCTTCGAAGCCGACGCCGCCGCCCGTGCCGGTTCCCTTGCCTAGCATTCCAACACCGAGTATCCCGGTGCCGACGATTCCCGTTCCTTCGACTCAGAGCAGCCTGCCGGTAACGCCCGCAGTCGCGGTGAAGCCAGCAGGAACGACCGCGACGGTTCGCCCCGCGAGCAACACCACCCCGATCGAGATGGGTCTACCTGCCGAGATTCAGCCGCAAGCCACGACTCTGCGCGATGCCCTGGCACCGTCGCACCGCATGATGGCGGCCAAGGGTCTCGCCGAGGGGCGGCACGGTTCGAGCGACGCGGTGAAGGCCGTGCTCTTCCACACGGCGAAAACCGACCCGTGCCCCACCGTGAAGGCTTGCTGCATCGAACACCTCTGCAAACTCGGCTACTTCGATCCGGCCTTCCTGAAGCATCTGAAGGTGGCCAGCGACGATACTTCGGAGGAAGTGCGGACCGCCGCGAAGGTCGCTCTCGTGAAGATGTCGCCGCGATAAGTTGAAACGAGAATCCTCTGGGTGGCACCGGCTTCCAGGAAGCCGGTGTTCCTGGTGGCACCGGTGGCACCGGCTTCCTGGAAGCCTGCCATTCCTCGGTCGTCCAGTCTAGACCGAGCAAATCCCCTACTTCGTCGAAATCCAGGATCACCCCAGCCTTTGATTCACCGCTCTTTGCAACGAGGCCCGGCTTGAACCGCAATGTCAAGATATCCGTCCTCGGATCGTAAACGACTTTCATCCCCTCACCCCAACTCGTTCATCTTCACTTCGCCATCCACGATCGTCGCGACCGCCTTGCCCACGACCGGCCAACCGTGGAACGGCGTGTTGCGGCTCTTCGACTTCGTTTGCTTCACGTCGATCGTCCACTTTACCTTCGGGTCGATCACCGTGACATCGGCGGGGCGACCGGGCAGCAGCGTGCCGCGGTCGATGCTCAAGACGCTCGCCGGGTTGCAGGTCATCTTCGCGAGCATCTGCGGCCAGGTGAGGTGGCCCGGTTCGATGAGGTGCGTGATGCACAGCGGCAGGAACGTTTCCAGCCCGAGGATGCCGTTGGGTGCCTGGTCGAGTTCGCGTTCCTTTTTCTCGGGTGCGTGCGGCGCGTGATCGGTGGCGAGCACCGAGAGCGTGCCGTCCTTGAGCCCGGCGAGGATGGCGTCCACGTCTTTCTGCGTTCGCAGGGGGGGGGACATTTTGAAGTTGCTGTCGAAACTACGGAGCGTTTCGTCCGTGAGCAGGAAGTGGTGCGGGCACGCTTCACCCGAAATCTTGATCCCCTTCGCCATGCCCTGGCGGATGAGGTCCACGCCGCCGGCCGTCGAGACGTGCAGGATGTGAACGCGACCACCCGTGAGTTCGGACAGCATGATGTCGCGGGCGATCATGATGTCCTCGGCCACCCCCGGCATGCCGCGCAGCCCGAGTTGCATGCTCACGAACCCCTCGTTCATCACGCCGCCCTGCGTGAGTTCGAGGATCTCGGCATGCACGAGCACGGCCTTGCCGTTGGGCCCGAACATCTTGCAGTATTCGAGGGCTCGCCGCATGATCTCGGCGGACCAGACCGGCGAGCCGTCGTCCGTGAACGCGACCGCACCGCCTTCGACCAGCCCGCCGAGTTCGGCCAGCTCCTTGCCCTCGCGATTCTTGGTGACCGCGCCAATCGGAAAGACATTGCAGTGCCCGGCACGGCGAGCCTGAAGGATCACGAACTCCGCCGCGGCCCGGCTATCGAGCGGCGGCTCCGTGTTCGGCATGCACGCCACAGACGTGACGCCGCCGGCCACGGCTGCGGCCGTGCCGGTCGCGATGGTCTCGTCTTCCTCGCGGCCCGGTTCCCGCAGGTGAACGTGCATGTCGATCAGGCCCGGCGACACGATCATCCCGGAACAATCGAGCGTGCGGTCCGGCGCACCCGGTTGCGGCCCGATGCCGAGAATGCGGCCGTCCTTCAGCCAGAGGTCGGCCTTCTGGTCGATGTTCTGCGAGGGGTCGATGACCCGACCATTGCGAAGGAGGAGTGTACTCATGTTGAAATGATAGGAAGCGGACGGTTTCTTCGCTCGTTACACTCTTGCAACACGATTTCGGATACTCTTCCTCCGTCGGGGCAGCGTATGCTGTCGCCTTCACTCTTTGCATCCGAACGAGGGCCGAACATGAAACGCGCGACGGCGTGGCTCCCCACGAGCCTGCTCGCGGCACTCATTGCAGTGCTGTACCTCACACCGACCCACACCCGAGCCGCCGACATCGGCTACGTCGAAGACTTCGCCCTGGCCAAGGATCGCGCCGCGGCCCTGCAACAACTCATCCCCGGCACCGAAGATTACTACTACTACCACGCGCTGCACGCCCTCAACACGGGCAACCACGACGCGGCACTCGGCAACTTCAAGCCGTGGATCGAACGCTACGGACACTCGGCCCGCGTCACCGAGATTCAGGTTCGCCACGCTCTGCTCACCTACGAGAAGAACCCGCAGGCGAGCCTCGGCTTCCTGAAATCGCACCTCGGATTGCTGTTCAACCATCAGCGCGAAGTGGTCGGTGCCATCCCGCAACTGCCCATCGTGCTCGATCCGGAACTGATCGGCCGCACTCGGCTCAAAGCGATGTCCATCTCGCGATGGGGCAACCTCGACAACTTCGAAGACGGAGCCCTCGACTGGCTGGCCGGCGAGAACCTCGACTACCCGCGTCGCCGGCACCTGATCCAGCGGCTGCAGCGGCCCGATCTGCCGAACCTCGCCAAGCTCATTCACGACGACATGAATTCGGAGCACGCCTCCCCGTTCGGCACGTTCCCCGTTCACATGATGCTCACGCAAGTACAACTCGACGAACTGCTCAAGCTTCGTCCCGCACTCATCAATGACGGCAACTTCGTCCGCGCCTACGTGAGCAAGCTTTGCCCGGGTGCCGACTCGGACTGGAAGCGCGACCGCGTCATCGCTCGCGATTACCTCGGCAAACTGGAGAAGTTCGCGAACCCGCTGCCGCCGGTTCACAATGCGTTGAAGGCTCAAGTGCTCTTCCATCGGCTGGCGCTGGATCGCGCCGATGGCACCTACGACAAGGCTCGCTTCCTGGCGTACCTGCAGTTGCCGCGCCATCAGCCGTACATGTCCGAAGACTGGAATAGCCGCGTGGAGTCGCAGCAGTTCCCCGCGAATCTGGACATCGACTTCAGCCCGCACACGCTGCTCGCGCCGCCGAAGGCCGATGAGGAACTCGTTCGCAGTTATTTGAAGCACTTCCTGGTCGATGCCGCGAACACCGGCGAGTACGAGCCGTACATCGACAACACCTGGCTCACGCACCTCTTCGCCGAAACGAAGGTCGAGAACGCCATCGGCGACCCGGAATCGTGGGCGTCCAAGCTGCCGCCCGATCTCTTCGCGCGGCTCAAGGACCGCATCGACCTCGACTTCGCCTACACGAACAAGACCGACTTCGCCGCCGACGAGCCGGTGAAGCTCGACCTCTTCATCAAGAACGCGCCGACGCTTCTGGTGAAGGTCTTCGAGGTGAACACGACCAACTTCTACCGCGCTCAACTGAAGGAAGTAGACACGGACGTGAACCTGGACGGGCTCGTGGCGAACGTGGAGCAGTCGCACAAGTCGGACGCGCCGCCGCTGCGCCGCGTGGCCAAGAGCTTCGACTTCCCGCAACTCACGAAGCCCGGCGTGTACGTCATCGACTTCATCGGCAACGGCAAATCGAGCCGTGCGTTAATCCGCAAGGGGCGGTTGAAGCCGCTCGTGGCCACCGGCACCGCCGGGCAGAACATCACGGTCGTGGATGAAGCGAGCAAGCCCGTGCCCGAGGCCATCGTGTGGCTCTCCGGCGTCGAGTACAAGTGCGACAAGCAGGGCAAGGCGATCTTGCCGTACAGCGCGCAGCCGGGCCGTCGGCCGGTCGTGATCTCGCGCGGCGACTTCGCCTGCTTCGACACCATCGAGCACCAGCCCGAGAATTACCGCTTCGCGGTGGGTCTGCACGTGGATCGCGAGAGCCTGCTGACGCAGCGGCCGACGCAACTCATCGTGCGGCCCGCGCTCTTCCTTAACGGCCTGCCCGTCTCCGTCAAGATCCTCGAAGAGGTGAAGCTCCGCATCACGTCGGTCGATCACTCGGGCATCGCGTCTTCGACCGAAGTGCCCGATTTCAAGCTGTTCGAGGACCGCGAATCGACGCACGAGTTCCGCACGCCGGGCCGCTTGCACAAGCTCGGCGTCACGCTCTCCGCGAAGGTCAAGAGCCTCAACGCGGGCAAGCAGATCGACCTCGCCGCGTCCGAGACCTTCGCTCTGAACGAGATCGAACGCACCGACAAGATCGAAGACTTGCACCTGGCGAAGTTCGGCCCGAACTTCGCCATCGAATTGCTCGGCCGCACCGGCGAGTTCAAACCGGATCGGCCCGTGCAGGTCTCGTTCAAGCACCGCGACTTCAAGGAACTGATCAGCGCCACGCTCAAGACCGACCCGATGGGCCGCGTGATTCTCGGTCCACTGGCGGACATCACGGTGATGAGTTGCGTTGGGCCGGAAGGGACGACGCACACGTGGAACCTGCCGCTCGATCGGCACACGTTCCGCTCGGTGCTTCACGTGAAGGCCGGCGACGCGGTCACGGTGCCGTACCTCGGTTCGGGCGAGAAGCCCACCCGCGGGGAGTTCGCGCTGCTCGAAATGCGCGGCACCACGTTCGTCTCGGACAAGTTCGAATCGCTCGCCATCAAGGACGGCTTGCTCGAAGCGAAGGGCCTGCCCGCTGGCGACTACGACCTGTGGCAGAAGGTGAGCGGCGAGAAGATCCGCATCCGCATCACGGACGGCCCGGCTGTCGCGGGATACTTGCTCGGCAAGCTGCGGAACCTCGAAGTGCCCGGCCTCAAGCCGACGCAGATCGCTTCCATCACCGCGAACGACGACATCGTGGTCGTGAAGCTGAAGGACGCGAACCGCTTCGCGCGGGTCCACGTCTTCGCGACGCGGTACCTGCCGGCGTTCAACGCCTTCAACAACCTCGGCAAGGTTCGCGATGCCGAACTCTCCGGCAACGTGCCGACGCGGCCCGAGAGCGTCTACCTCACGGGCCGCAACATCGGCGACGAGTACCGCTACGTCCTCGATCGCCGGGGCATGAGGAAGTATCCGGGCAACATGCTCGACCGCCCGCAGATGCTCCTCAATCCGTGGGCGATCCGCTCCACGGAAACGGGTGAACAACTGGCTCAGGGCGGCGACATGTTCCGTCCCAAGGGCGAAGTCGCTCCGACCGCCGATATTATTAGGGAGAGACAGGATCTGTTGTCAGTAGGCGGGGCAAACGCCACGGCGGGTGCCGACTTCGCGCACCTCGATTACCTCGCCGACCCCGCCGTGCAGTTGCTCAACCTCGAAGCCGACAAGGACGGCGTCGTCCGCATCGAGCGCAAGAAGCTCGGTTCGCACGCCATGCTTCAGGTCGTCGCCATCGATCCGCTCTCGACCACGGTTCGCACGGTGAGCCTGAACGAGCAGCCGACCGCGTTCGTCGATCTGCGTCTGAAGGACGGCCTGAACCCGGCCGAGCACTTCACCCAGCAAAAGCAAGTGACCGTGCTCACGAAGGATCAACCGTTTGTACTCAACGACGTGGTAGCGAGCCGCTTCGAAGCGTACGACAGCCTGCCGAAGCTCTACACGCTGTACAGCACGCTGTCTCACGATCCGAAGCTGGCCGAGTTCTCGTTCATCCTCACGTGGCCGAAGCTGAAGGACGCCGAGAAGCGGGCGCTCTACTCGAAATTCGCGTGCCACGAGTTGAGCTTCTTCCTGTGGAAGAAAGACCGGGCGTTCTTCGACTCGTTCGTGAAGACGTACCTCGCGAACAAGAAGGACAAGACCTTCCTCGATCACTGGCTGCTCGGCAGCGACGTGGCTTCGTTCATGGAACCGTGGCGGCACGGGCGGCTGAACACGGTGGAGCGTGTGCTGCTGTCGCGGCGCATCGCGGGTGAACCGGCGCTCACGGCGCGGCACCTCGGCGACCTCTTCGCGATCCTGCCGCCGCGCCTCGACCGGGAACTCATGCTCTTCGACACGGCCGTTCAGACCAGCGAGTTGGACGCCGACGCGGGCGCGCTTCCCTATCTGAAAGAAATGAAACTGGGCGCGATGAAGGGGATGCCGAGCGACTCGATTGTCATGGGTAGGATGGCCGGTGAGAAGCCGGCACCGGGCGGACCGGGCGGACCGGGCGGACCGGGCGGCGGTGGTGTCATGCCTGGGTCCGCGTCGCCTCCGGTGATGGCGGTGCCGCAGGCCAAGGAGCCGGGCCGCGACGATGCCGACAAGCAGAAGAAGGACATGGCCAAGCGCAAGGATGGCCGTAGCCGCGAGAGCGGAAAAGGCGACAAGGAACAGTTCCTTGCCAACGGGCTGAACGTCGCCGAAGCCGAAGGCTTCTTCGAGGACGATCGCAAGCTCCACGAACGGCTGGTTCGCCAACTGTACCGCAAGCTCGACCCGACCATGGAGTGGGCCGAGAACAATTACTACAAGCTCCGCATCGCCGAGCAGCACGCGGGGCTCATCACGGTCGGGCCGTTCTGGGTCGACTACTCCCGGCACGACGACAAGAGCCCGTTCCTGTCGCGGCACCTCGCCGATGCTTCGCGCAACTTCACGGAGATGATGTTCGCGCTGGCCGTCACCGATCTGCCGTTCGAACCGGCGAAGCACCTCGTCGCCTTCGAGAACGGCAAAATGAACCTCGGCCCGGCGAGCCCGATCATCGCCTTCCACGAGGAGGTTCGCCGCACCGCCGCGCCCGATGGCAAGGTGCCCGTTCTCGTCGGCCAGAACTTCTACAAGCCGAACGACCGCTTCCGCGAGGAGAACGGCGAGAAGATCGACAAGTACGTGACGGCCGAGTTCGTCATCAACACCGTGTACGGTTGCCAGGTCGTCGTCACGAATCCGACCAGCACGCGGCAGCGGCTCAGCGTACTCGTACAACTCCCGACCGGAGCCATCGCGGTGGCCAACGGGCAGAACACGAAGACGGTGCAGGTCGATCTCGAACCGTACCGCACCTCGACGGTCGACTATCAGTTCTACTTCCCGCGTGCGGGCAAGTTCGCGCACTACCCGGCCCACGTGGCCAAGACCGAGCGCGTGGTCGCGGTCGCGCCGACGGCCCAGATCGAAGTGCTGGAGCGGCCTCGCAGCATCGACCTCGGCTCGTGGGATTATCTCTCGCAGTTCGGCACCGACGATGAAGTCTTCGCCATGATGAACCGCGAGAACTGCAGCGCGTTGAATCTGGACAAGATCGCGTTCCGCATGAAGGACAAGTCGTTCTTCGAGAAGGCGACGGCACTGCTCAAGAGCCGCCACGTGTTCAATCCCACGCTCTGGTCCTACGGGTTGTTCCACAACGCACCGGTCGTGGCGAAGGAGTACCTCGCCCACAATGACACCGTGGTGTCACAGTGCGGCGGGCCGATCGACACCGCGCTGCTCACGGTCGATCCGGTGGCGCGGTTCGCCTACGAGCACCTGGAGTACAAGCCGCTGGTGAACGCCCGCGCGCACGGGCTCGGCAATCGCCGGCAGATCGTCAACGGCGCCTTCCACGAGCAGTATCACCGCTTGCTCAAGACGCTGACCTACCGCACTCAGTTGAACGACGCGGACCTGCTCGCCACGACTTATTACCTGCTCCTCCAGGACCGGATCGAGGAGGCTCAGGTCGCGTTCAGCCGCGTGAACCCGGAACTGGTTCCTACCAAGATCCAGTACGACTACTGTGCGGCGTACATGGCACTGTTCGAAGAGAACCCGAACAAGGCTCGCTCGATCGCGGCCAAGTACCTCGGACATCCGGTGGATCGGTGGCGGAATGCGTTCAGCGCCGTGATCAACCACATCGACGAGGCGAGCGGCAAAGGCCCGCGCGTCGCCGACCCGGACGACAAGGGTCAGAACCAGGGGAATCTAGCCGCGACCGAACCGGCGTTCGACGCCGCCGTCCAGGGCCGCAACGTGAACCTCTCGTGGCAGAACCTGGACGCCATCACGATCAACTACATCCCGATGGATGTGGAACTGCTCTTCAGCCGCACGCCGTTCGCATCGGCCACCAGCGGTCAGTTCGCCTTTACGAAACCTGCCACCTCGCAGGTCGTGAAGTTGCCTCCGGGCAAGGACAAGGTGGCGATCCCGCTGCCGGATGACTTGCAGAAAAAGAACATGCTCGTGGAGGTGACCGCGGCCGGGAAGACGCGCGTGGCCACGTACTTCGCCACGGACATGGACGTGAAGTTCACGGAGAACTACGGCTCGCTCAAGGTCGCGGACACCGTGAACGGCACGCCGCTGACCAAGGTGTATGTGAAGGTGTACGTGAAGCTCGCGGACGGCTCGGTGAAGTTCCACAAAGACGGCTACACCGATCTCCGCGGCCGCTTCGACTACGCCTCGGTGAACGCGCCGGAGCGTCAGGCGATTCAGCGGTTCTCAGTGCTGATCCTGAGCGACGAGCGCGGGGCCGTGATCCGCGAGGCCGCTCCCCCGCAGCAGTGATAAGATGGCCGCTTGCGGCTTCGCGAAGCCGCAAGCGGTCCCGGTTCGGAGGTTGTTCATGTCTGCATGTCGCCTCGTTTCTGTCTTTGCGTTGTTCGCGGTTTCCAGCAATCCACTCTTGGCGGAGGATGGCCCTCCCGCGTGGCAGTGGAAGGAACTCGAAGGACCGCTCGGCCGGCACATCGATGCTGTCGCGTTTTCACCGGACGGCTCGCTCGTAGCCGCCGGGTCGGGGGACACAATCTGCGTGTGGACGACCGACACCGGCAAACCGGTCACCCGGATGAAGCTCCCCCAGACCCAGATCTATCACCGGCTCGCATTCTCTTCCGACGGCAAGGTGCTCATCTCCGATTGCCGCGATGAGACGCTGATCCGGTTCTGGGATGCGAAAACCGGCAAGCAACTCCAGGAAGTCGCGCACCCGCGGTCGACGAACAAGATGCCGGAGAACTACTACTCGTACACGTTCAAGGCGTTCGGCCCCGCCGGCGACATCGAAATCGGCGACCTCCGTGCCACCACGGACCACTACGAACTCTCAGTGATCGATCTCGCGACCATGAAGGCTCGGTCGGCGATCAAGTTGGACCTCTCAATCCACGACCATTGGGCCGAAGCGGCCGTCGCACCGGATGGCAAGTCGTTCGCCTACAACGGCCCGGCAGCGCAGTTGCGGCTGTTCTCGACCGCGACCGGCGAGTTGGTCAAGGAACTTCGACCGCCGGACAAGGGGAACGCCCTCCGCTCCGGATATCGAAGTTCCGTCCGCTTCTCGCCGGACGGCAAGTACCTCATGGCCCAGGAACACACCGGCCGAATCGAGACATTCGACATCTACCGGTTCGTCGTTTGGGGCGTGGCGGACGGCCGCCGTTACTGGGCCGTGGAGAAACAGGGCGGATGGATCTCGGCCGGCAATCGCTACCTCCTGCGCGACGACAAGTTCGTCCTCGACCTCCTGACCGACCGCACGGTGCCGATCCGAAACGGAGCGACGGACGGACGCCAGTTGGCGGGAATGTCGGCGGACGGGAAGACGCTAGCCTTCGTTGGCCCTGGCAGCGGTGCCGCGATCGGAAACGTGAGGCCACTGTCGGTTTACCTCACCCCGGCGCCCGTCCTGCCGCAACCGGACGACTTCGCCGGCCGCGACGTTCCGCCGATTGATTTGGAGTTCACGTGGTCGGGAGTGGTCGCGGACAACCTGTTCCGGCGGGAACGCTCCGCGAAGATCTTGGTCGCGCATCCCGGCCAAGCTCTGGGGATGGCGCGGGAGAAGCTGAAGCCGGTCCCCGCTCCCGACCGCGAGCGCGTGGCCGAACTGATCGTGAAACTGGACGACGACAGCGCCGACGTGCGGGACAAGGCGACGACCGATCTCCAGCAAGTCGCCCATCGCTTCGAGCCGATGTTGGCGATCGCGTTGAAGGATGCGAAACCGGGTGAAGTGAAAAACCGGCTGACCGCCGTGACCAAGAAGATGACGGAGACGACCCCACCGACGGAGTTGGTCGCCGAACTCCGCGGCATCGAATTTCTGGCCGCGCTCGGAACCCTCGAAGCCCGGAAGCTGGCGGCGGCCATCGCGGCCGGCGCACCGGGAACTCGCGTGACGGACGCGGCCGCCGCCGTACAAAAGCGACTGGACGCGCCCAAATGATCGGTCTTTGCGCAGGAGGTGCCTCATGTCGGACGATTCTCTCGGCTTCAGCACCCGCGCCATTCACGGAGTTACACCATGATGGTCATTCGTCTCATGACTATCGCGACCCTCTGTGCGACGGCGTGCAACCCAGTCAAACCGAAGGAAGTCGCCGAAGTCCCGGTGACTCGAACCGAGTGGCAGTGGAAGGAACTCGACGGGACAATCGCGCGCCCCGACGCGAAAGTCGCGTTCTCCTCAAATGGTTCCCTTCTTGCCGCCGGATCGGGGGACACGATTTACGTCTGGGCCGCAGACACGGGCAAGCCGGTCGCACGGATGAAACTACCCCAAGCCAATCCCATTCATCGACTCGCATTTTCATCCGATGGCAACACGCTCGTTTCCGAGTGGCGCGACGATCCGTTCATCCGGTTCTGGGACGTGAAGACCGGCAAGCAACGGCATGAGGTTGCGCAACCACGTTCACCAATGAAGTTGCCGGCCAACTACAACTCATACACCTTCAAAGCCTTCAGCCCGACCGGCGACATTCTGGTTGGCGATGTTCACGCGAGTGCGGAACACTTCGAACTCCAGGTGATCGATCTTGCCACGATGAAACCCCGCTCGAGTATCAAGCAGGCGATCTACGACCACGACCATTGGGCCGAGCTTGCCTTCACTGCCGACGGAAAATCGTTTGCCGTCAACGGACCACAGTCTCAGTTGCGGATCTTCTCGACCGCGACCGGCGAATTGATCAGGGAATTTCGCTCGGCGGACAAACCGAGCCCCGGCCGCACGTACCGCGGTTTCGTGCACTTCTCTCCGGACAGCAATTACCTGATGGCTCAGGAGCACACCGGCCGAATCGAACGGTTCGATGTATGGCGCTTCGTCATCTGGGGTGTAAAAGACGGCCGACAGTATTGGGCCGAAGAGAAACAGGGCGGGTGGATGTCCGCAGACAACCGGTACCTCGTGCGCGACCACAGGTCCGTTCTCGATCTCCTGACCGACCGCACCGTTCCGATTGAAAACGCACCGATGCAGGCGCGTCACTTCGTCGGGTCTTCGTCGGACGGGAAGACGCTGGCCTTTCTCGGCCCGGGGAGTGCGCCGGGGATCGGAGCCTCGCGACCTCTTTCGATTTTTCTCACCCCGGCCCCGGTACTGCCGCAACCGGACGATTTCGCCGGCCGCGACGTTCCGCCGATTGATTTGGAGTTCACGTGGTCGGGAGTGGTCGCGGACAACTTGTTCCGGCGGGAACGCTCCGCGAAGATCTTGGTCGCGCATCCCGGGCAGGCACTGGGGATGGCGCGGGAGAAGCTGAAGCCGGTCCCCGCCGCCGACCGCGAGCGCGTGGCCGAACTGATCGTGAAACTGGACGACGACATCGCCGACGTGCGGGACAAGGCGACGGCCGACCTCCAGCAAGTCGCCCATCGCTTCGAGCCGATGTTGGCGATCGCGTTGAAGGATGCGAAACCGGGTGAAGTGAAAAACCGGCTGACCGCCGTGATCAAGAAGATGAAGGACTCGAACTCGCCCGCGGATCTGGTTGCCGAACTCCGCGGGATGGAATTCCTGGAAACGCTCCGCGCGCCCGAGGCCCGCAAGTTGATGGGCGCACTCGCGAACGGCGCACCGGGAGCGAGCTTGACGGTGGCGGCTACTGCTGCGATGAAGCGTCTGAATTTGCTTCGGCCTTGAACGCTGCCAACTTCACCACGGCGTTCGTGTGCCAGGAGACTTTGCCGCCACAACGCCTCGTGGGTATGTTGCCCTCGTGACTGCAACGAAAACCATTCTCGGTTCGTCGATCGGTTCGGCCGTGAGCTTGGCCGCGCTCTGGTGGATGCTCAACGGCATCTATCGGGTAAACGGCGTGGGCTGGCTCGCCCGCATGGGCTGGCCGTTCGATAGCGTCGTTCTCTGCGCGGTGGTCGGTGCCGTCGGTGGAGCCGTACTCGGCTGGATTCGCTTTCGACGGCAAGGACGCCACCGGGTGGACCTCGCGGTTCTCAGCGAGAAACTCGACCTCCAGTTCAACTCCGAACCGGAGGAGTTTCAACCGCCGCCGATGCCCCTCTTCGAGAAGCTCGAGTCAATCGACAATCGGATGAGCGGCATTCACGAGGGCGTGTCCGTCGAAGTCTTCGACCTCGCCACCGTTGTGAAATCCGACGAAGGAAGCAAAACGTACCGGCAAACCGTGGTGCTGCTTCCCGCACCGGGCTTGCCGAAGTTTCAGTTGAACGCGAAGACGCTTGGCTACCGATTCTTGGACTGGATTGGGGCACGCGGGATCACGTTCGACCCGGCTGCGGGGCCGACCGAGGAAGATCGCACGGCCATCGCGCAGTTCGGGCGCAATTACAATTTGTCGGCCGGCGACACGACGGACTTGGCCGCGGGCACGCCGGAAATTTTCACCGAGCAGGATCAACTAGTTCGAACGCGCTTTACGCTCGAGGTCTTGAAGGCTCTGGCCAAACGCCCCGGTTGGTCGATCCAGTCGGACTGCGAGCACCTCGCGCTGTGGATGGGCCGCGAAGTTCGGCCCGCGAACGAACGCCCGCGCCTGCTCGCAACGGCGCTAGCCCTTCGAACCGCGTTGCTTCAATCGAGCGTTGGTGCCGTGGTTGTGCCACCGCTGCCGGGTGCCGATCGAAGCCGTCAATCGGCCCGATTCCAAGGGGCCCTGCTGGGCGGTGTCATCGGATTGTTCGGCTCGTTTTTCGTCGGCTTCATCGCGTTCGTCGCCGTCATGTTCGGCAGACCCGTCGGCGATCGAGGCTTCCCGTTTGAAATACTCTTGATGCCGCTCGTGCTGGCGATCGGCACGTTCGGAGGAATTTTCCTCGGGTCGCGGCTGCCGATCACCAAGCCGCTCCTGCGGAAGCCGAAGGATCCCAAGCACGAGAAACGCGTGGGCTGCGCGGTTCTCTTCGGCTTGTTCGGCGGCTTCATTTTTGGGGGAGTCGCGGGTGCCGCATTAGGCATGGTGCTCCAGCTGGGCTTCGACGATTTCGTGCCGCGGATGGTGCTGTTTTTTGGCGGAAGCGGAGTCGGCGCGATCGCCGGACCTATCCTCTGCGGGATGGCCGCGAATGCACTCCTCCGTCGGAAGGAGACAAAGACTTCCGAACCTCCCTCCGGAGTGTGAGTGCCTGGTTTCCAACTCGTCAATTTCGCACCGCACCCACCGCTGTGGCCCGGTCTCCTGACCGTGCCACGGCATCGACCGCGACCGCTGTGGCCCGGTCTCCTGACCGTGCCACAGCATCCACCGCGACCGCTGTGGCCCGGTCTCCTGACCGTGCCACGGCATCGACCGAAGGTCTCCTCTGGTGCGAGCCGGAGACCTCCAATGGGACGAGTGGCACGGTCAGGAGACCGGGCCACAACCAGACTCCTCCGGTGCGAGCCGGAGACCTTCAGTGGGACGAGTGGCACGGCCAGGAGACCGGGCCACAACCAGACGTAGGACCTCGGACGAGTGGCACGGTCAGGAGACCGGGCCACAACCAGACGTGGGACGAGTGGCACGGTCAGGAGACCGGGCCACAATCAATGGAGCGCTGCCCGATCCACCAATAGAGTGAATCGCCCATGTTTCCAACTCGTCGTCAATTTCTGCTGCAGTCCGCGATCGCTTCCGCCACGGTCTCGCGCGCGGACGATCGCACGCGGTTCGCGCCATTCGACAAGCTCATGGCGAGCTTCCTTGCCGAGCACGAAGTGCCCGGCGGGTCGCTCGCCGTTTCGCGCAATGGTTCGCTCGTCTACACTCGTGGCTTCGGGCTGGCGAACGTGGACAAGAAACTTCCCGTGGAGGCGGACTCGCTCTTCCGCATCGCCAGCATCTCGAAGCCGATCACAGCCGCGGCGGTGCTGCAACTCGTCGATGCCAACAAGGTGAAGCTCGACGAGCCGGTGCTGAATTACATCCGGTTGAAGCCGCACCTTGCGAGGGGCACCAAGGTCGATCCGCGGTGGTATCTGATCACCGTGCGGCACTGCCTTCAGCACACGGGCGGCTGGGATCGGGACAAGTCCGGGGATCCGATCGGCATGACGCGCCAGATTGCCGCGGCCCTGGGAACGAAGCCTGCCGCAGAACCCGAGGATGTCGTGCGTTTCGCCATGGGTCGGCCGCTCGACTTCGACCCCGGCACCCGCTTCGCCTACTCGAACCTCGGCTACTTGCTGCTCGGGCGCGTCATCGAGACCGCAACCGGCCGCGGCTACGAGGAGTCCGTGAAGAAAGAAGTTCTCGCGCCACTGGGCATCACTCGGATGCAACTCGGTCGGGCCCTTCCCGAGCATCGCGCGAGAGGCGAGGTGAACTACTACGATTCGCGGAACAGCACCGGCGAATGCCTTTACCTTCCGCGAATCGGCGACCGCGTGCCTTTTCCCGATGGTGCCACGAACATCGAGGGGTACGAGGCTCACGGCGGGTGGATCGCCTCGGCCCCCGACCTCGTGAAGTTCGCCTGCGCGTTCGACGTGCCGGCCTTGTGCCCGATCCTTTCTCGCGCCGCGATTCAAACGATGTGGGAACGGCCCAGCGGTGGCTTCGCCTGGGATGCGAAGGTGTGGTACGGTTGCGGTTGGAGCGTGCGACCGCAGGGTGAGAAGTGGGCCAACACCTGGCACAGCGGCCTCATCAGCGGCACGTCGACTCTGCTCGTTCGGCGATCCGATGGCTGGAACTGGGCGGTACTCTTCAACGCGGAGCGGAACCCGGCCGGCAAGTTCCCTTCCAACCTGATCGACCCGCTGCTGCACAACGCGGTGAACGAAGTGATTGCCGCATCGTGAACCCGTCGTTCAATCGCGGCATCGCCATATAATCCCCCTCATGCTTTTCGATCGGATCACCATCGTCGGCGTCGGACTCATCGGCGGCTCGGTCGGCCTCGCGGCCAAGGCGCGGAACGTCGCACGATGCGTCGTGGGAACCGGCCGCGATCCGCGCAATCTGGCGAAGGCAAAGCTCCTCGGCGCGATCGACCGCGGCACGACCGACCTCGCCGACGCCGTCCGTGAGGCGGACTTGATCGTGGTCTGCACGCCGGTGGACCGCATCGCCGAGACGATTCTCCGTGCCGCGCCGCACTGCAAATCGGGAGCCATCTTCACGGACGGTGGCAGTACGAAGGTCGGCATCATCGCGGCTGTGAACGGACGGTTACCCGAAGGTGTCGCGTTCGTTCCGGCGCATCCGATAGCGGGCTCGGAGAAAAATGGCGTCGAGAACGCCCGTGCGGACCTCTTCGAGAATCGGCTCACAATTCTGACGCCCGCTGGTCTCGGTGGCACAGGCATTCTTGCCTGTGAGAGCAATAGGGCACAGGCAGGAATGCCTGTGCCACCCAAGGTGGGTGATGCCGTCGAGTGCGTGAGCGCTTTCTGGCAAGCGCTCGGCTCGCGGATTGCGACGATGTCTCCCGAGGATCACGACCGGGCACTCGCTTCCACGAGTCACTTGCCTCATGCCGTGGCTTCGGCGGTCGCCGGTGTCACGCCGCTCGAGTGGTTGCCGTTCGCGGCGGGTGGCTTCCGCGATGTCACGCGGATCGCCGGCGGCGACCCGCATCTCTGGACCGCGATCTTCCAGGCGAATCGGGATGCCGTGCTCGCCGCCCTCACTCAGTTCACGACTCGACTCGACGAATTTCGGCGACTCCTCGAAACCGGCGACGGGGCCGGGCTCGGGCAATGGCTCGCCGAGGCCAAACAGGTGCACGATGCTCTGGGAACTTGAAATTCGGCCCATCGGCCGCGACGGCAACCGCGAACGCGTGTGCGATGAGTTCGACCTACTCACGCACGCCCAGCGCGGCGGCGACCTCGTCGCCGGGTCCGCCCGAGGCTTCCTCCTCGAAGGCGACCTCTCCGAGTCCGAACTCGAACGACTCACCAACGAAGTGCTCGTCGATCCGCTGGTGGAAACCGGCGAGATGCGGCCGCTCGGCGTCCGCGCCGGGCACTACTACACCGTGCTTCTGAAGCCCGGCGTCATGGACCCCGTGGCCCAAACGATCCTCGACCTCGCCCAGATGTTGAAGATTCGCGTGGCGGCGGTCCGTACCTTCCGACGCTATTACGGGCCGCCCGAAATTTCCTCCACCGATCGCGACGTGCTCTTCCGCAAGGTGCTCGCCAACGACGCCATCGAGCAGATCGTGGTGGGAACGGTGAAGGCCGACCACCTCGGCGTCGGCTCGAAGTACGCGTTCGAACTGCTGACCGTGCTGCTCGCGCATCAGGACGATGCCGGGCTCGTGAAGCTGAGCAAAGACGGCATGCTCGCACTGACGCTCGACGAGATGAAGGCCGTACAATCGCTCTTCAAAAGTCTGGGCCGCGAGCCGACCGATTGTGAACTCGAGACCATCGCCCAGACTTGGTCCGAGCACTGCTCGCACAAGACGCTCAAGGGCACGATCCATTTGAAGGACGCCGCGACGGGCGAGACGCGGACGTACAAGAACCTGCTGAAAGAGACCGTCTTCGCCGCGACGCAGGAGATTCGCAAGCAACTCGGCGACGCGGACTGGTGCGTCAGCGTGTTCTCGGACAACGCGGGAATCGTGACGTTCGACGACGAGAATCACGTCTGCTTCAAGGTGGAAACGCACAACCATCCCTCGGCCATCGAGCCTTACGGCGGAGCGAACACGGGACTCGGCGGCGTGATCCGCGACATCCTCGGCACCGGCCTCGGTGCTCGGCCCGTTTGCAACACGGACGTCTTCTGCTTCGCGAACCCGGACTTCCCCGCGGATCAGTTGCCTCAGGGCGTGCTGCATCCGCGCCGCGTGATGAAGGGCGTCGTCGCCGGGGTTCGCGATTACGGCAACCGCATGGGCATTCCCACCGTTAACGGTGCGATCCTCTTCGACGACCGGTATCTGGCCAACCCGCTCGTCTTCTGCGGCACCGTCGGAATCATGCCCAAGAGTGCGGCCTTCAAGCAGGTCCATCCCGGCGACCTCATCGTGGCGGTGGGTGGTCGTACCGGTCGCGACGGCATCCACGGCGCGACGTTTTCCTCGCTCGAACTCACGCACGAATCGGAGACGATCAGCGGCGGGGCCGTGCAGATCGGCAACGCCATCACCGAGAAGAAAGTTCAAGACGTGATCCTGCAAGCTCGCGATCTCGGGCTCTTCACGGCGATCACGGATTGCGGGGCGGGTGGGTTCAGTTCCGCGGTCGGCGAGATGGGTGCCGAGGTGGGAGCCGAGGTGAACCTCGACGCGGCTCCGCTCAAGTACGAAGGCCTGAGTTACACCGAGATCTGGATCTCGGAGTCGCAGGAACGGATGGTACTCTCCGTGCCGCCGGCGAACTGGGCGGCGTTGAAGAAACTCTGCGACAGCGAGGATGTGGAAGCGGCCGTGCTCGGCGTCTTCGAGCCAACCGGCCGGTTGAAGCTGCGCTTTCAGGGGCACACCGTCGCCGATCTGGAGATGCACTTCCTGCATGAGGGCCGCCCGACTCAAGTGAGCAATGCATCCTGGGCTGAACAGATTAGCCGCGACGCGGAGTCTTCGGAGCGGAGCGCTCCGCTCCGAGGAC
>JAYTGN010000215.1:0-28479 GCA_043733485.1 Gemmataceae bacterium | reverse complement strand
ACCCAGTCTTGCTTCGCAAGACTGGGTCCGGCCCACCCTACGAAGAATCGCGTCGTTCGTTCAGCGAGGAACACCATGAATCCTTTACAGAAGGCCGCGGTTCGGCGCAAGGCGTTCTACCTCGCCGCGATCCTGGCCCTGTTCACGGTTAGCATTTTCTACCGCGGTCTGGAAGCCAAGACTCCGGACGGCTCTCCGTACGTCTGGATGCCGTTCGGCCGCGACGACCGCACGGCCTCGGCCTCGCCGCTCAACCGCGGCGGCGACGCACTCTCACGCCAGACGATCGTCAGCCAATCGCGCCGGCTCGAACTCCGCGAACTGGACGAAGGCGATCCCGAAATCGCGGGCGAGGCCGTTCGACTCGGCCTCGTCGGTTCCCGAGGCTTCGCCGTCACCTTCCTCTGGTACGCGGCCATCGAGAAGCAAAAGCGCAACGACTTCCACGAATTCGAACGGCTCGTCAAAGCCGTGACCACGCTGCAGCCGCACTTCATCACGCCCTGGATCTTCCAAAGCTGGAACATCGCCTACAACGTGTCGGTCGAAATGCAGTCGCTGGGCGACATGTACTTTTACATCGCTCGCGGCATCGACCTCCTGGCGGAGGGCGAACGCCGCAATCGGCGATCCCCGGACATGCGGTTCCAAATCGCCTTCTACTACCAGAACAAATTCGGCGTCGCGGATCAGGTGCAAACCCTGCGGTGCATGTTCCAGTTGAGTTGCATCCCACCGGACGAACGCAGCCCCGAGGCGCTCCTGAATCCGGACGGTTCGGTGAATTTGGAAGCGTTCAAGAAGTTCTGCCAGGAACATCCGATGCTGGTGCGTCGGCTTCGCGGCGACGAACGCCAGGACAAGGAGAAGAAGACGTCGGCCGAAATGCTCTGGACGAGAACGCCGAAGAAAGTGGTGGACTTCCTGACGGACAACCGCTCGATTCCGAGCCGCTACAAGAACGCCACGGAGTTGAACCCGCCGGATCGCCAGTTCCCCGTGCTGCCGCCTCAGTTCAACGAAGGCCCCGAGGAGAAGCATCCGCGTTCCTCGGCAACGGACCTGACCGAATCGTTCAGCGGGTACCTCGCGGCTCGCGCCTGGTATAAGTATTCGAATCTGCTCGTGCCTCCGAATCCGCGGGATGAGGCCAACAATCCCATCCCGACGTCCGTTGCGGAGGATTTCGACCAGTTCAAGTACCGGATCCCGCGGTCGCCGGTGTTGATCCTATTCCGACAAGGGGCTCCGCGATCTCAGGCGTTCCAGGCCGAAATGATGCAGAAGGATGGCTGGTTCGACGCCGAAGGCTGGGAGGTGGACGCCGGGATCGACGAAACGAATGCGTGGTTCGTGGAGAACGTAGGCGGCGTGATGCGGAAGCCGGCCGTGCCCGTGGTCGTGGGTGCCGGCATCGCGTGGTCGCAGAGCGAGTGGCAGAAGACCTTCGACAGCTGGTCCGCGCACGGCTACGAATACGGACTCTCGCTCCGTCCGAATCAGATCAACCAGTTCCGCCTCGATGCGGGGCTTCCGCCGGGACTCGAGAATGTCGGCATGCCTCCCCAGCCGACGGCGGAACAGATGGCGAACGAGTCGTACTCGCGCCGCTTTCGCGCCCACATGGCGCTCTACTACTACTACTCGAACCGCGCGCTCACGAACTTCCCCTACTACCTCGCCATGTCGGAGGGCGAGCAGCAGAAGGACACCATCGAAGCGCGCAAGCTCCTCTGGAATGCCGACCAGGAGCGGCGGCGGGGCAACCCACTTCAGGCGAGCCGGCTCTACGTGAAAGGCCTCAAACTCTGGAAGGAAGTGCTCGCCCGCAACCCGAACTTCCACCGCACCGAGCGACTCATGCAGATTGAGGAGAACACGTTCGAGTACGAACTCGACTACCTCCGGCTGATCGCAACCACCGATCCGGCGGTTCGCAAGTTGGCGCGCGAGGACTACGCCAAGGAGTTCGATCTCGCCATTCGGGCCGTGGTGCCGGTGGGAATGCCCGTGCCGGTTGCCGAGTCGATCCCCGAGGCCTACCGCGATTACTGGTTCGCGAGAACGGCGGAAAAGCACTTCTCGATCTTCTCGGGAAACGTGACGGCTCAAGACGTGCTTCCCGGCGACCCGCGCCTCGACACGCCCTGGATCTCGAACTATGCTCGGGAATCGATCCTGCAGCGTCAGGGCGTGATTCGACCTCCGACGGCTCCTGCTGGGCCCGGCGGGCCTCCCGGAGAGGGGCCGCCGCAGCCCTTACCGCCGCCGATGTAGCTCTTGCTCGGGGCGTGCGAGTTCGTACTCAGAACTCCACCGCATACCCCGAGTGTCCCATGTCCACCATCGCGCTGGCGATTCTCGCCCATCCCGACGATGCCGAGTTCCTCTGTGCCGGCACCCTGGCCCGACTCCGACTGGAGAAGGGCTGGACCCTTCACATCGCCACCATGACTCCCGGCGACTGCGGCTCCGCGGAACACGGCCCGGACGAGATTGCGAACATTCGTCGCGCCGAGGGCAAGGCCGCCGCGGCCACCATCGGTGCGACGTATCACTGCCTGGAGGAACGCGATCTCCGCGTGATCTACGGCGAATCGGCGCTCGAAAAAGTGACGCGACTCTTGAACGAAGTCGCCCCGCAAGTCGTCTTCACGCACAGCCCGGACGATTACCACCTCGATCACGAACAGACGAGCAAGCTGGTGCGAGCGGCCACGTTCGCCGCACCGATCGGGAACTTCCTCCACAATCGGCCCGGCGCGAGCGAACGCTTCCCGCCGCTCGATCGCATCCCGCACCTCTTCTACTGCGACCCACTCGAAGGAAAGGATGCGTTCGGCAAGCCGATCCCGGCCGGGTTCCACATCGACATCAGCACGGTCATCGAAGATAAGTCGCGGATGCTGGCGTGCCACGAAAGCCAGCGGGCGTGGCTCCGCAAGCACCACGGAGTCGACAACCTCGTGGATTCGATGCAAGAGTGGGGCGCGACCCAGGGGCAGGCCGCCGGCGTGCGATTCGCGGAAGGATTCCGCCAACACCTCGGCCACAGCTATCCGCAAGACAACCTTCTCGCAACGCTACTCGGCAAGGCGTGATTCGAACGCGAAGGAATGCACTCTTCGCGCTCCCCTGTTCCTCGAGACTTGCCTAAACTATCCATCGAAGGGGTACTCAGCATGGAACTCACGAACCTCGCGTGGCCGGCGGTCGCCGCGCTCGATCGTTCGACTCCCGTGATCTTTCCCGTGGCGGCGCTCGAACAGCACGGACGGCACATGCCCGTGTTCACGGACTCCCTGCTATTAGGCGAAGTGATTCATCGCGTGAAGCAGATGCCCGTCGCCGCGAAGTGTCTGTTCGCACCGCTCCAGTGGCTGGGCAACTCGCACCACCACTGCGATTTCCCCGGCACGCTCTCGGCCACGCCGCGCGTCTACCTCGACCTAATCAAAGACCTCGCGAACAACTTCCTCGCCCACGGGTTCACGCGCATCCTCTTCGTGAACGGCCACGGCGGCAACATCGTACCTCTCCAGCAAGCGCTCTTCGAACTGAAGCAAGACCTCCGCACCAATCGCGAGTTGCTCCTCCTTTCACTCACGTACTGGGACGCGGCCGGGAGCCCGCTTCCGACGATCCCCGGACTCGTGCAGAAACAGATGGGCCATGCCTGCGAGTGGGAAACGTCGATGGTGTTGCGGTTGAACCCGGCCCTGGTCGTGGGACCGTTGAAGGACGTGCCGGAGATTCCGCACGGCGAGGCGCTCGCACCCGGCTACCGTGCCTGGGTCATGCCCGACCGCAGCGAGCCCGGGCACATCGGCAACCCGGCGCTGGCGACCCCCGAAAAAGGCGAGGCTCTGTTCGCTCACTTCGCCAGCGGCCTCGAGAAGTACCTCGAACGCGTCGCGAACTGGAATGGGACCTGGGAATGAGCAACTCTCCTGCCCATCCCGATCCACCTGGGAGCGCGGCCGTCCCGGCCGCTCGGTCGTCGAACGCCGAAGCGGGCGGGACGCCCGCGCTCCCAGGCTCCTGGCGGTGGTGGGTCTGCGGCGTACTCTTGCTCGCCACATTGCTGAACTACATGGATCGGCAGGCGCTCTCCGAGACCGCTACCGAGTTGAAGGATCTCTACGATTTGAAAGCCGAACGGTACGGCTCGATCGAGAAGGGATTTAGCTGGGCCTTCGCGGTCGGTTCGCTCGCCTTCGGGCTGCTCGCGGATCGCTTCGGCCCGCGCCGCCTCTACCCGATCGTTCTCGTCGGTTGGTCGATCGCGGGAATCGTCACGCCGTTCGCCGCCGACCCGAGTTTCACTTCGTTCCTGGAAAACCCCGACGATCCTCTGGGAACCGGACCCTACCGTTGGTTTCTGATCTGCCGAACGGTACTGGGCTTCTTCGAAGCCGGACACTGGCCGTGCGCACTGATCACGGCTCGCCAGATTCTCGCGGCGAAGGATCGACCGTTCGGGAACGGGCTGCTTCAAAGTGGAGCTTCGCTCGGGGCGATCATCACGCCGTACTTCGTGATCTACGTTCGCGAGTTCACCGGCGGCGGATGGGGCGTGCCGTTCTGGACGGTCGGATTTACCGGCTTGTTGTGGGTACCGCTTTGGATGTGGCTGGTGCCGCGCGGCACGCTCGATCGCGCGCCGCCACCGCCCGCCGAAGGCACCGCCTGGAAAGGCGGCGCGACCTTCGTTCGCCGACTCATCGTACTCGCAATCATCGTCACCTGCCTCGGCGTCTGCTGGCAGTTCATCCGGGCGTGGTTGCCGAAGTATTTGAAGGAATACCACCACTACCCGAAGGACGTGTCGGCACGAGCGGTGATGGCCTACTACATCGCCGCAGACATCGGGTGCATCGCGGCGGGTTACCTGGTGAAGTGGTTTTCGGGCCGCGACTGGGGCATTCACGCTTCGCGCGTGCTCGTCTATGCGGGATGGGCCGGCCTCACGTCGCTCGCCGTACTGGTGCCCTACCTCGACGGCGATCCTTGGGTACTCGTTCCCGTTCTCATGCTCGTCGGGGCGGGCATCCTGGGACTTCACCCCGTTTACTATGCACTGGCTCAGGAACTCCCGACCCGGCGAATGGGCACCATCTCGGGATGCCTTGCGGCCATGACGTGGTTCGTCGTCGGTGCCGTGCAGGGCGCGATTGGCACGCACATCGAAGAGACCGGCAGCTACGACGTCGGCTTCCTCCTCGCCGGGCTCGCGCCGCTCCTCGGCCTGATCGCGCTCGTGCTCCTCTGGAAACCGGAACGCGAGGCGGCTTGAAAATCCCTTACGGGATTAGCTAAATTCAAAGACCGCGCGATGCGGTAGGAGACTGCGAGAGATTTTCAGAGTCGTTCTCTTGGTCTCCGAGTTCAGCCACACGGAGTGTTCCGCTCTTATCGATACAGCTAGCGATTATCGCTCAATTCCAGGCGGCCAGTTTGTCAATGGTAGCAAGCTATGCTGTTTAGAGGTACCAACGTAGTATGAAATCCAGGTATCCTCCCCACCGTCCACCCTCCCCTTGGAATGTGAACCTCCATGCCAGAAGGCTACAGTGCCAGAAGGGGCTTCAGAAGCGTTGGGCAATTGCGTTCCATCCTCAAACCTTGTATTCAGCTCGTGCCATTTTTGGAAAGGGCGTAATGAATTGACTCTCAGTACGCCATCGATTGGGATAACCACATGGTATCGCCCTTCAACTAGCGGAATTGCTGGCCCATTTACATCGAGAATGATCCAGATTGGCCCATTGAACATTCTGGGCACAACGACATCCACTGGTGGGCCGCTTCTACCACAACCCACAAGTGAGATCGCGATTGCAAGAATTAAGAAACGAGTCATACAATAATCCTTGTCATAAGGATAACCACGTGCCCTTCTGAATCTTGGGATCAGAGGTAAATAAGTGCCATAAAAAGCCCAAATCTCTGATTCCTTAACAAGGCGGCATTTGCCTTACGGAGCGCGAGGCTGGTTCGATCTCTGTCCACACGACCAAGCAGTTATTCTCTAACAAATCAGGGGGCGTAGTTCAGAGTCGTCCATATTTGGTGGGCTCGGTCTCTAACCGGGTCCAGTACTGCCCCGGTCAGAGATCGAGCCCGCGAACAGCCGATTGCCTACCACTTAGAATGGCCGCTGTACTACGAGCCCTCCGAACGGTCAATCACTATCTGCCGCTCGCCTATCGGCGCGAACCGGCGACGACGCCGATCAACCAGACCATCCGCGCCGCGGCATAAGCCAAGAGCCCCGCGATCCAGCCTCCCGCGACTGCGAAGCCGAAGAGCCCGCCGAGCAACCCCACTTGTTCCGGCCACGTCTGGCGCGGCGAGCGGACCGAGAGTACCAAGACTCCGACCGCCGTCCCGCACCAAGCGAGTGCCATCAGGTACGAGGGAATCGCGGAAGGAATCGGGACTGTTTCAACTGGTGCGGGCTTCGCGGAAGCCACCGGTGCCTTGGCCTGCGGCGCGGGAGTCGGCGCGAAGGCGAGTACCGCCGACCCATTGGGCGCGGACCACATCGAGCCGCCGACACGACGCAGCCGTTCCGATTCGCCGGGCCACGCGGCCAGAATCGCGGCAAACTCCCCGGCCGAGGCCGGAGTCGCGCCCTCCAGACGCACTTCGCGCCTCGGCCCGGTCAGCCCGATCCACTTCACGACTCCAGCCGAACGCGGGATGCCTCCAGCAGTTCCAAAATCGATTGTTGGAAGCGTCACGGTTCCTTTTGCGGCGAACTTGACCACCACAGCGGCGCGGAAGGCCGACGTCGAACCGGCTGGAACATCCAGATCCCATTCGCGCGATCCCTCTTCGTCGAGAGTCTCGTGAACGAGTGTGCCCGGTGGTGCGTCGAGCGAAGCGACTGCACCCGGCGGGAGGTTGCGAATCGTCAACGCGAGGTGGTGCGGCCGATCGGTGGGAAGCACTGCGTCCAGAGAGATTCGATACGCCGCCTCGAAGCCGGAGAGTTCGACCAATCCCAGGCCGCGCGTCGGTACCGCGATCGGGGGGAAAAGTTGCAGTCGCGGCGGCGGTTGATTGCCTTCCGCCTGGAAACTCCAAAGGCGGTCGTTGGTGAGAACGGCGGTCCAACCTTTGTTGCGTTCGACCCGGATGCCCCAGCCAGCTTCGGGGCGCAGCCGGACGATTTGGTTCGCGATCCGCGCCTGGGAAGCGGTGGGCAGCGGAGGCTCGAACGGGGCCGCGTTCGCCTGCGGTTGACGCGCGAACGAAGCTTGCCAGTCCACTTGCACCTCCTTGGTCGGCTTCCGCAACCAGACCTGGACGCGGCCCTCGGTTTGCGCCCAACTCGCGAGGTCGTTCGCCCGCAACTCCCCGATCGTCGCGGCCAGCGAGAACTCCACCATCGAGACGGGTTCGTTTGAAGACCACTTCAGAGAGCCCACGCCCGTAGCGAGTTGCGGCGCGATGTTCCAGGTGAGATCTTGCGAGAAGGCGGGAAGTTCCGGACCCGATCGGATCGCGGGACGCAGTTCGGCAACCTCGCCGGCACGCGGGCTGAACGCGACCACGGGGACCGCGGGATTGAGTCGCAAATCGGGAATCGAGCCGAAATCGCGGGCGAGTACGTCGGCGGCGAAGTCGATCACCCCGGAGCGGCCGATGCTCTCGAGCACGACGCCGTTGGCTCGCAAGCCGTAGATCGCGTCGACGCGCTTCATGCCGACCGGCTGCGGGAATCGGAGTACGGGCAAGCGGCTCGGTGCTCCCCGCGGCACGCATTCGAGCGTGACCAGCAAGCGGCCGTCGGTCGGCCCGTTCAAGTCGATTCGCAGTGGGCGCAGGCCCGCGGCGTCTTTCCCAAGAGACCAATCGCGAAGTACGTTCGCTCCCAGAATCGAGTCGAGGGAGCGCACGGCCACTCGAACCGGTTCGAGGCCAGTCGGAAGATTGAAGCGGAACGACGATACGGAACCGGACTCGACGCGAACTTGATAGCAAGCTGTGAGTTCGTGCCCGCGTTCGGAAACGTCCCAGATGCATCCTTCGCGAAGGCTCACGATGGGGGCCGTGCCGCCAGCGCCCTCTCGCCAACGCAGTCGAACCTCGCGAACGCCTCCGAGTGCCGCTTCCAGTTGGACGCGATCCTTTTCTTCGGAGATTCGTTGATCTCCGAGCCGGCCGACGGCCTGGAGTTGCCGTGCGGCTGCGGGAGCGGCAAACGCGAGGCGGGTTTCAAGAATCTGGGGGACACCAAACCGCACCTCGCGTTCCGGCCCCGTGGAAGTCACCGCGACCGCGAAGCGCAACTCGACCACGTGCCGGCCGCGCCCCGAAACGGGAAGCGAGTACGAATCCGGCCGCGCCATCGGCTGCGCCGGTTGGCCGTCGACCGTCGCGCGTTCGAGCCGCACTTCCACCAACGGCAGTTCCAAGATCGCTTCTCCATCGTGGAACGCATGAACGACGAATCGGGCATCGAATCGTGCGAGCCCATCTTCCAACCGCCCCTGATACGAGGCCGAAGTGACGACGAGCGCAGGCTCGGTCGAGCCTCCTCGTGCGTCGAGGCGGTCGAGGGTGACGCGCGGGACGACGACGAACTCGCGAGACGGCTCGGTGCCGGGGAGAATGAAAGCGACATCGCGCGGTGCGGGCGTCTGAGCGCGAGCCGCCAAAACGGGAATCAGTGCGAGGGCCAGAGCAACGGCGATCCCGGCTCGGCGAGACGGAACGACAACCTTGCGCGGGAGGCTCGAACTTCGACTCCGCGCGACGACGACCGCCGCAGCACCCAGGAGCGAAGACAAGAGCGGCGGAAAGGCCACTCGTTCCCACGCCGATGGACCCACCCAGTAGGCCGCGCCCGAGAGGATCACGATCGCGAGTAGGACGATGCCGAGAACGCGACTCGCACGCCGAACGCCAGCCCACGAGAGCGCGGCGAGGAGTGCGGCAATCGCCGCGCCGGCACCATCCAAGAGTTGCACGGGAACGATGAAGACCGATTCGACAGCATCGCGGGAAACGGCCAGTTCGCCGGCCGGGCTCTGGAGCGGCTCGCCCAGAAGCACCGGCCAATCGCCGACTGCGGCGCGATTGCTCAGGGTCAGCGGCCAACCCGCGGCGACGCCGCGCGCGAACGCCCACCAGCGCGCGATCGAATGCCCTTCGCCGGGCAGTCGGGGTTCCGGACTTCGGACCCAGCCCGGCGCGTGGATCGGCGCGGGCACGCGATATCGCACTTCAAACCGAACGTTCCCACCTCCAGTCGGAATCGGCAGCCGCAACATCGACCCCTCGGCACTCGGGATCAATTCGCACCGGCCGGGATCGAGCCAGTAACCGCCGACGCAGGCGGCCCGCACCTCGGCACCGGGCGGCATCGCGATTCGCAACTCCACACCCGCACGTCCGGTAATCGTTCCACCCAACACGACCAATGCGTGCGTCTCGGTACAAAGCGTCACCAGATGCAACCCTTCAAACGTCCAGGCATTCGCCGGAACGAACGCTTCTGGAAGCGACTTGGACGCCTGAGGGTTCGGTTCGATCTTCGACAGACTTTCGTTGGCACCCAGAACGAGGAGTGGAGACTGCGCCGCCCGTTCTCGGGAGATCATCGCACTCGATTCGAGGGTCGCATCTCCCGAAATCGGCCGCGCGAAGCGAACGATCCAATAAGTTCCCGCCGAAGGAATCGGACGAGTTGCCAGCAGCGACCAAGCCGTGGAGGGACCAATTGGCGGGATCGCGTTCGGCCAATCTCCCAGGTCGATCGGAGTCGCGGAAGCAATCGCGTTGGTGCCGTTCGCGAGCTTCCAGGCGCGCTGTTGATTTCGAGGACCCGGTTCGAAGAAGCCCACACTGGAAAGCAGACCCGCCTTCACCTTGAGCGTGGTCTGCGAGACGGCATTCACGAGGTTGCCGCCGCCTTCAAATCGGCTGAGCATCGCGGCCGCGAATTCCGGTCGCACCGGTGTGAGAACCATCGTGCCGAACGGTTCGCCTCCGCGAAACGCCGCGACGAACGAAGCCTCAACCGGCACGCCCTCGACCCGCTCAGCTTTCGCGATGAGTCTGGTTCCCGGTGCTGCCAAGGCTTCCGGTAACCAGGCGGGGCTCGGTGAGAAGCTGAGCCAGCCATCGCGCTCCGAGGTGCCGAGCGGCGCGAACCGAGGGAAGCTCAATCGCGTTCCGAATACCGGGAGCAAAGGCCCGCGAAATTCGACCCGAAGTTCGATTTGCTGCCCGGAAGCGAGCGGCCGGGCGAACTCCACTTCGAGGCCCGTGGGCGTGCTGCCCGAATGCGAGACGCCATCGTCGGGCGTGCTGGTGAGGCGATCGAAGAGGTACCCCGGCGGCGTGCGAAAATCCAATCGAAACAGCGGCCCACGGCGCACGCGAACGCCCACCCGCGCCGCCAAGTGAAGCCGCCCCGATTCGACCCGCCAATCGAGCCCCTCGGTGGTCGCGAAGTCGGCCTCCGCCGCAGTGGCGCGAATGGACGGAACCCGGCGATCCGCAAACGCGGCCCCCGGAGGAAGGAGCGTTCCTACGAGCGTGACGAGCCGTGCGCCATCCATCGCAATCGACGACTCGGCAATCCGGTAATCGGGCGCGTCCAACCGCTCGAGTTCGAGATCCGCCGCGACTTTGAGTTCCCACCGTTCTTCGCTTCCCACGGCATTCCGCGGCCGGATTTTCGGCAAGGGAATCAGCAGCCCGCTCGCCGGCAGAGGTACGCGGCCGCCGATCGCGAACTTGGCACCGGTCGAGGGCTGGCGCAGCGACACGTGAAGTTGCCGCGTCGCGGGATCGACGCGCCAGGAAGCGCGGTCGTTCACGACCACGGTCTCGACGTTCAAACCCGGCGAGAGATCGAACACCCACTCCGCGAGCGAACCGTGCGACGAGTGGAGGTCGTACTCGAAGGCACACGCGATCTGTCCGCGTGCCAGTTCGCACTTGGCGGCGAGCGAGGCGACAATCGCGGTGGAACCGGACTCCGCGGGGCCGCGGATTCCGAACTCCATTTTCGTTCGGTCTCCAAATCGAAACCGCCAGATGCGCAGGCTCGGATTCTTCGCACTCGGGAACGGGCCCGTGAGGAGTACGTCCGAGGAGTTGAGGGGCGCGCGATCCGGGGGCAGTTCCAAATCGAGAACGGTGGAGGAACAGGGAGGGAGGTGAAGTTCGAACTGGCGTTCGGCGGCGAGCCCGGCACCGGACGCCGACCACTTCACCTTCAAAGTTTGACGGCCTGCGGGAACCCAAATTTCGGGAAGCCCCTTGCCCGCCACTCCCAGTATGGCCTCGCTGCCATCGGACCAGATCGGAGTACTCAGGGCGAGCTTGACGGCACCGAGCGAGAACGCCGCCAGCTTCGAGTGCGGATTGATGAACGTCCACTGCGCCTCGCCGGAGAGATCGTCGCCGGAGAGCGTTGAGGAATAGCTCGCTTCGACGAGCCGCGGTGGGTCGCGCTCGGCGCGAGCCGCGAGCGCCGCCGTGCGTACGCGGGCCTCGAACTCCGAGCGTGGCAATCGGATCAACGGACCGAAATCCGACGACTTCAGAATCTGGTTGAGTCGCTCCTCCGTTACGCGGATGCGGGCGATCGGAAACGGATCGTCGTGGAGGGTGCGGTCCTCGGTCACGAAAATTGCCGCGCCTGCGACGACCGCGCCGGGCGATTCGTCTTTCGCGGCCGACCCCAGCCCAACCGCGAGCAGAAGGATCAGCGCGAGCGCCGAGAAGCGGAGTGGGGACACGATTAGCTCCCCGTGGTGCTCGGTTGCGGCGGTAGTTTGGCGTTCGCGGAACCCGAGGCGGCTGGGAGCGCGCGGTTCGGCTGGCTTCCGCCGCTAGTCGACGCCGTACCTGCCGCCTCCGGTCGCGATCGAGTGAACCCGGGCAAGTACGTGACGCGCTGCCGATAGTACCAGCGCGTTGCAGTCTGGAAGGCGAGCACCAGCACGAGTGCCGCGAGCCCCGGCTCGGCTGCGGCCGCCAACTGCGACGCCGGTTGCGGATAGAGCACGGCTCCGACCGCCACGACCCCCGCGAACACGGCCACGATCGGCCCCAAGGCAACGCCCGGCAATCGCGATACGAGCAGCCCCAACAACAACGCAGCAACCGAACAGCCGATGACTAGATTCAATCGCGACACATGAGCCACTGTGATGGGCTCCGCACCGTTCACGCGCACGACCAGTGCCTCGGCCGGCCCGGAGTTGAGATCCTCTCCGGTGCCGAGCTGGAGCCATTTTTCGAGTTCGTCCGCGGACGCAGAAACGGGAACGAGGATGCCGAAGCGGGTCCGCCAGCGTTGCTCGGCCCGTCCGCCTCCGAGCGCGAGCGGCACGGTGCCCGCGGGGCCCATCACGTGCCATCGCACGGGGCCCGAATAAGCGGCAACCGGTTGAGGAGCCGCGTACACAACGCCGTCTTCGCCCGCGGAATTCGGCAGTTGGTAGCGGAGATCCAGGACGATGGATCGGCCGGGCTTCGCTTCGGGCAACGAGACGCGAAGCGATCGAACGCCGGAAGCCGAAGTCGAGATGATCGCGTGAGCGCGCTTCGGAGGCTCGTCCAGGTAGACCTCGGGAACCACGCTCACGAGCGAATCGGGCAGGCGAATTTCCACGCTATCGGAGAGCCAGCGGCGCAAGAGGAACCGCGCCCGATACGACGTGCCTTCATCCCCGACAGAGGCTTGAAGGAGCCCGCGCTCCACCCACACCGCGGCGGCACCCGTCTCGGGCGCTTCGCGAATTTCGAGCATCAACGGCAGGTCGCTGCCCGACCCCGCGAGCGTGAGGGCCGGCAGCAGCTCGCGATCGACCGAGGGCTCGGGAGCGAGTTCGCGCCAGGCTCCGGGGTCGACTACGACGCTACGCCCCGCACCGGAACTGACCCAGACCCGCGCCAGCGTTTCCGTCCGAGTCGTGCCCATCGGAAGCACCAAGGCAATGGGAACCCTTCGCGGCGAACCATCCGCCGAAGGTCGGGGCAGCGGCACGGCGAACTCGAATTTCACATTCGCCTCCTTCACCTCGCCGGTCGAGGCATAAGTCCAAATTCCTGGTGAGACGAAATCGAACGGCGCGAGTCCTTTCAGTTCGGGAGCACTCTGAAAGCGCACCGACCGCGGCAACCCCTCGGCGGAGCGAAGTGCCACGCGCTGCGTCACGACGATTTGCGAGTCGTGGACGACGATCTCCGCACGCACGTCGGCCGTGAGGAGCGGGCGGTGCGCTCCCCAGGCGAGATCGAGGCGAGCCACTCCGCGTTCGAACTTCCCCGCGATCGCGCTCGCAACTTTCGGCTCCTTCCCATCCATTCCCGGCAGAATCGTCAGGGGCTGACCCCAGACCGCGGGCTGCTCGCCATCCCACTCTCGACCGGTACAGCGGACTTCGAGACCCTCGGGCACGGTCACGATCACCGAGGCATCGCGGTCCACGGCGTTGGGGAATCGCGGGAGCAGCAGCGCGAGTTCGCGCGCCGACGTCGTCGGAACCGTGGCCGTGAAAACCAGATCGAAGGGCTGCTTGTGCTCGGCCGCCAGCCGAACCACCAGGATCTGACGCGACCCGTCGGACTTGAGGAGTTGCGAACCGTCGACGAGTTCCGGCGGCGAGACTTCCGTTCCGCGCCAACCCTGCGGGAGTTCGATGGTCAACGCATCGATAGCCGTCCGGATGGGCGAGATGCGAAGCTCGGCACGAACCGACCAGCCTGCGTCGGTGAGGGCAATTTTGTACACCGGACGAATCGCGAGCTTGCCCGAGAGCGGGTATGCCTCGAATGAAAAAAACGGGCCACTGGCCGGAACGCTGGAGAACTTGAAGTAGGCGGCGGATTCGCCCTCCCCCGCGACTGGCCCCGGATCCGGACGCAGTTCGGGGCCGTGCTTCACCGCGAGCCGAGTATTGGGTGGTGCCGCGACTTTAACGCTCCCACTTTGCCGGGCCACGTCCAGCGCCGCGAGCGGCCCGATCGAGAACGGGCCTTTGAAAGTGGGCTCGCCGTTCTTCGGCCGCGGAGTGCGAACGACGGCGGAAACGATCCAGTCCGAGGCAGCCGATGCGAGAGGAAGGTCGACCTTCCACACGGGCTTCGCCGCGTCGGTCGGCTTCGAGACGACGGGCAAGCCCCCGGGAGTCGCATCGGGAGGAAGACTCGATCCGGGTGCGCGGTCTACGCTGAAGGCGGCGTCTGCCGGCGCGGCGAATCGCCACGATCGCGCGGTGCCTTTCAGCCGAAACTTGGCCGAGGTTTCCACGAAACTCTCGGAGAGCAAACAGACGAGGTCCAGTTCCGCGGCTTGCACGATCTCCGATGCCGCGGCCGCCGCGAGAGGCTCCCACAAGATTTCGAGCGAATCGACCGGCCCGAGTGGGTAAGGATCCCGATTCGGCTGCGGAGGAGCGAGCGACTTGACATCGAGCCCAGAGACGCGACGAGGATCGGTCGATTTCGGCGCGGTCTCCATCAATCGCGTCACGAGTGAGACGCGCGGCACGTCCGCCGGCGGTTCGAAGATCAGCGTGGTGATTGCGGCCCGAGGCAGTCCGATTTCAAAGCCGATCTCCGGCTTGTTCCCCCGGTTCAGCACCGGGCACTCGAGATCGAGCACCGCCGTGTGGTCGCCGATCGATTCGACGAATACCGCGAAGCCATCTTCGGTGGCGTCGAGTGCCGGCAACTTGTTTCCATCGAGGCTCGCGGCCACGAGGAAGCCTCGCTTGGCCCCAAGACTCACGGCTGCTCCAGGAGTGGCCGTTCGAAACGAATAGCTCAGCTTGAGTGAGGCCACGGTTGAGTCGCCGCGCTTCTCGACCTTCGCGCGAATCGCGCAACCGCTCGGCGACACGGCCTTCCGCACCGCGAGTTGCTTCTTTAACTGCTCGATCTGGTCGAGGAGCTTCTGATGCTCTTGCGGCGTGAGGAGTATCCGTTCGCCGTCGGCCGGATTCGACTCCGCGAACGAGTAGGTTCCATCGGGAAGCTTTTGGATGAGGGGAATCGCGGGCTTGGAAATCTCGCGCGGGAGAGGTGCCTTCGGTGGCTGGGCCGAGAGGCCGAAACTCGCCGCGAAAAGAGCGAAGAGCCCAGTCGCGAGCCGCACGGGAAAGAATCGCGGGGGAGCCGGCATGGTCGCTTCTCGCCGGGATGGGGGCCGAGGCTCTGCCCGGATAGTATACCCAAACTCCGCAGTTGCTCTCACCCGGCAAATCCGAAACGTCGACGAACCGTTCTCCCCTTGCGACCTGTTACACGGGTCGTATCAATAGTGGCGTCTTGCTGTTCAGCTGCAAATCGAACCGAGAACGGTGTAGTTCTGGTGAAGTCCTGAACAATTCCGCGAAAATAACGATTGCTCCGGCGATGTAATTTGGTACCGTGAGTGGAAATCGAACGACACACGGATCGGAAATCGGAGTTTCAACCACCGAGCATCGACTTGCGGTCGCGCAGGGTCACACGATGCTTGGGATGAGGAGTGCCAGCCATGGCGGATGAAAGCCAACAGCACAAGCTCGATCGAGTCCGTCCGCCGCGCGTGCAAATTACGTACGATGTGGACGAGAACGGCGCGACGAAGGACAAGCACCTGCCGTTCGTGGTCGGCATCATGGCCGATCTCTCGGGCGACAACGAGAAGAACTTGCCCGCGCTCCGCGACCCCAATCGCAAGTTCGTCAACATCGATCGCGATAATCTCGACGACGTGATGGCGGATGCCGCGCCGGGGCTCTCGTATACGGTGGACAACACGCTGACGGGTGAGGGCCAGCTTCGCGTGAATCTGGCTTTCTCGAAGCTGGAGGATCTGAGCCCGGCCGCGGTGGCCTCGCAGATTCCGGCCCTGAAAGAACTCCTCGACATGCGGCGCAAGCTCGACGAGGCTCTTTCCAAGCTTTCGACCAACACTCAGCTCGAAGAACTGCTCCAGGAAGTGCTCGCGAATCAAGACAAGGTCCATCAGATGGCCCGGGAAATGGGCCTGACCGAATCGACCCCCACTCCAGGTCAGTAACCCCGTCAGGATGCGTAAGCCATGGCGAAACAATCCACGACCGCTGCTGCCGAACAGACGGTGGGCACCACCGAAGCCGCTCCATCGCTTCTCGACCAGGCGATCGAGACCTTCACCCGGACTCGCAAGCCCGAGGCCGAGGCGGCCAACAAGGCCAAGTCCGTCATCGAGTCGCTCATCAAGCAGGCGCTGGACGCCTCGCCCGGCTCCATTATCGCCAACGATGTCGAGAAGACGATCAAGCTCTGGCAGGCGGAGATCGACCGCAAGCTTTCGGCGCAGCTCAACTTGGTCCTGCACCACGAGAAATTCCAGAAGCTGGAAGGGACGTGGCGCGGACTCGAATACTTCGTCAAGAACACGGAGACGAGTACCTACCTCAAACTCCGCGTCCTGAACGCCAGCAAGAAGACGCTGCTGCGCGATTTGCAAAACGCTTCGGAATTCGACCAGAGCCTCACGTTCAAGAAGATCTACACGGCCGAGTACGATCAGTTGGGCGGGACGCCTTACGGCCTCCTGGTGGGCGACTACGACTTCAGCGCCCATCCCGAGGACATGGATTTTCTCCAGAAGATGGCCGGCGTCGCGGCTTCTTCCCACGCCCCGTTCGTCTCCGCGGCATCGCCCAAGATGCTCGACCTCCAGAGCTACACGGGTCTGAACCAGCCCCGCGACCTCGCGAAGATTTTCGAGAGCGAAGACTACACGGTGTGGCGCAGTTTCCGCGACTCCCCGGACAGCAAGTACGTGGCGCTGACCCTTCCTCGCGTGCTGGCCCGTTTGCCTTACGGGCAGGCGACGAAGCCGGTCGATGAGTTCCGCTACGAAGAAGGCGTGGACGGCACGAACCACGAGAAGTATTGCTGGATGAACGCGGCCTGGGCCTACGCCACGCGCGTGACCGACGCCTTCGCCAAAGACGGCTGGTTCATGCGAACCCGCGGCGTCGAGAGCGGCGGCAAAGTCGAAGGACTCCCCATCCACGTGTTCCAGGAAGGCGGCGGTAAAGCCGTCAAGTGCCCGACCGAAGTGCTCATTCCGGATCGCCGCGAGAACGAGCTTTCCAACCTCGGGTTTCTGCCGCTGTTGCACTGCAAGAACACCGACTACGCCGCGTTCCTCGGAGCAGCATCCTGCAACAAGCCCGCGACCTACCGCGGGAGCCCGGAAGCCTCGGCCAGCGCCGAACTCTCCGCCAAGCTCTCGTACATGCTCTGTGCGTCCCGGTTCGCTCACTACCTCAAGGTGATCGCACGCGATAAGATCGGCTCGATGATGGAAGAGTTCGACATGAAACTGATGCTCAACAACTGGATCAACCAGTACGTCTGCGATCCGAAGGTGGCGGGCGAGGAGACCCGCGCCAAGAACCCGCTCAGCGCCGCGGATGTGGAAGTGGAATCGGTACCGGGCAAGCCCGGCTGGTATCGCGCGGTGGCTCGCCTCCGCCCGCACTTCCAGTTCGAAGGCCTGAATGCGTCCCTGCGGCTCGTGGCCGAGTTGCCGAAGAAGAAGTGACGCGGGTGTCGTACTGGTAGTAGTCGCTACACACGGTGTGGCGACGACTAGCCCAACTGTCCGAAGTGTTCTGATTTCTGGGAACCGAATACTTTGTTCGCTTCCTTCCGTCGCGGCCCGGTCGGCCGCAGCTTCAAGGAGATATGCGATGGCAGCCGAATACTTTCTCAAGATCGACGGGATCGATGGCGAATCCACCAAGGACAAGGCCAAGGATCACATCGAAGTGCTCACCTGGTCCTGGGGCGAGACGAACGCTGGTTCGTTCGCTCACGGCAAGGGTGGCGGCACCGGCAAGGTCTTGATGGGCGACTTTCACTTCACGATGACGATTAACAAGGCGTCGCCGAAACTCATGCTCGCCTGTGCCACGGGTGATCACATCAAGAGCGGGATCTTGACCTGCCGGAAAGGTGGCAAGGAGCAGCAAGACTACCTCGTGATCAAGTTCGCGGAGCTGTTGATCTCGTCCTACCAGACCGGGGGCGAACTCAACAGCGATAATTTGCCGACCGATTCCTGTTCGTTCAACTATTCGAAGATCGAAATCGAGTACAAGGAGCAGAAACAGGACGGCACGCTCGGTAGCCCCGTCAAGGTCGGCTACGACGTCAAGACCGGGAAGAAGGTCTGATCCTCGCTCCGAGCCACTTCAACCATTCGCGGCTTCGCGATTTGCCCATTGGGAGTAATCGCGGAGCCGTGGTCTTACGGTCCGATCGCGATGGCTTCATTCCTGGATATTCTGGCACCCAGCCGCGTGCCCGATACGCAGGGCATCGGTCGCCGTACCGGCCCCGCCGATCTCGAATCGTGCATTCGCTTCGACATTCAGACGCTGCTCAACGCCCGCCGGCCTCCCGAGGAGTTCACTGCGGGTTTCGCCGAACTCCCGGCCTCCATGATCAACTTCGGCCTCCGCGACTACGCCTTCGCCGAGATGGAAAGCGAAGATCGCGTCCTCGTGGCCAAGCACATCGAAGACGTTCTCTCCACCCACGAACCGCGGCTGATTTCGGTGAAGGTGCAGCCGAAGGAACTCAACGAATCGGATCCGAATCGCCGGATGATGATCGTGAGCTTTCTGATCGCGGCCCGAATTCGCGGCCCCGCTGGCGAATCGTCTTCCGGCTTCGAGAACACCTTCGAATGGACGACCGGGCACCACGAAGTCACCGCGTCCTGATCCGTCCGCGAGCCCGGTTCCACCATGAACTCCGACAAGCTCCTCAGCCCGAAGGATCAACTCCTCCAGTACTACGAGGGCGAACTGGTCTTCCTCCGGCAGCGGGCCGTCGAGTTCGCGGATCGCTATAAGGGTCGGGCCGATGCGCTGGGCATCCGCGAGGGGCAGCCCGCCGCCGATCCGCACGTCGAACGCTTGCTCGAAGGCACGGCCTTCCTGGCGGGTCACGTCCGCGCGAAGTTGGACGACGAGTTCCCCGAACTCACCGATTCGCTCCTCGGCATTCTGTATCCGCACTTGCTGTCGCCGGTGCCTTCGATGGCCGTGGTGCAGTTCGTCTCGCCGCCCGGCGGTGCCGACCTCGTCAACGGCATGACCATCCCGAAGCACGCGCGGCTCGCCTCCGACCCGATCGAGGGCGTGAGTTGCCTCTATCGCTCGGGCTACCCCGTGACGCTCTGGCCCCTCGAGATCGCGAACGTCTCGATCCGCACTCGGCCCTTTCCCGGTTACATCAACGACTTGGCTCCAGATCCTCGGCAGGTTGAAACGCGGGCCGTCCTCTCGCTCAAGTTCCGCGCGATCGGAACGCCCTCGCTCGAACCGACCGCCTTCGGCCAAGCTCCACCCCTCGCTCCCACTCCCACGGGACGCTGGAACGCGAAGCGAGCCAATCCCACACAGGCCGCACCGCCCTTGCGGCTATTCCTTGCCGGCGACGCCTCCGCCACTGCGACCCTCTACGAGCACCTCTTCAACGACGTATCCCGCGTGGTCATTCGCAATCCGAACGCGGAGGTGGGCGCGGTGCCGGCCATCGGCGACGCCGACCGCGCGACGCGCACCCACGAGTGGATTCGGCCCGTTGGATTCGAACCCGACGAGGCGCTTCTCCCGTACCCGCGGCAAGCCTTTCCCGGCTACCGGGTGTTGACCGAGTTCTTCGCCTACCGCGAAAAGTTTCTCTTCGCCGACCTCGGCGGGTGGGCCGAAGCCCGATCGGCCGGAGCGCTCAACGGCAACTCCGTCGAGGTCTTGCTCTTCCTCGATCGCGAAGTCTCGCCCGCCCTGCAAAAATCGTTCGAAGACGGTGCCGTCTCGTTCCGCCTCGGCTGCACGCCCGCCGTGAATCTGTTCGAGAAACTGGCCGAGGTGATCCCGCTTTCGCACCGCGTTCACGAGTATCCCATCGTGCCCGAACGAACGCATCCGGATGCGTACGAAGTCTACTCGGTCGAAGAAGTCGTCCACAACAATTTGAGGACGAAGGAACAACTTCAGTACGATCCGTTCTACTCGTTCCGGCACCGTTCGCACGAACGCGGGCGCGCCTACTGGTACGCACGGCGGCGCGCTTCCACCCGCACCATCGTCCGCGATGGCGAGCAGAACTCGGACCGCGGCACCGAGGTCGATCTCTGCTTCGTCGATCTCGGATTCGATCCCGCGGTTCCAGCCGAACACGATGTCACGGTTCGGGTGATGTGCGTGAACCGCGATCTGCCGATGCCGCCGCCTTCTCAGAAATCGCGCCCGACCCCGCTGCGTTTCGACCTTCAAGGCCACGCGGCGACGGTTCAAATCGTGAAGTCGCCGACGCCCACGCTGCGACCGCCACCCCGAACCGGTGCCTACTGGCGGCTCATCTCACACCTCGCGCTCAACCACCTCTCGATTTCCGATCCGGAGGACGGTCGCGACGCCCTCCGCGAATACCTCCGCCTCTACGACTACGCCGACCCTCGCGTTTACGCCGACCTCGCATCCGTGAATAAGCAAGTCGTGGAGGGGCTCGAACGCGTCGAAAGCGAGCCCGACGTCGAGTTGATCCCGTTCCGCGCGGGAACCGCCTACGCCCGCGGGTTGCAAATCCACGTGGGCCTGGACGAAGAAAAGTTCGAGGGCATCGGCTCGTTCTTGTTCGCCTCCGTACTCGAGCGGTTCCTGGCGATGTACGCCTCGATCAACGCCTTCACGCGCGTGAAGTACTACACGCGGCGCAGCGGTGCCGACCCCGTGAAAATCTGGCCGGCCCGCATCGGCACGAGGCCGCTCCTCTAAATGCCCGCTCACTTGCTCGGCAGCTGATAGCCTTCCTTGTTCGTCTTGATGCGGTAGAGGCTCTTGCCCGCCGTGATGTACAGCGTCTTGCTCTCTGCTCCGCGGCCGAAGCCCACGTTCGTCGGCAACTCCGTCTTGATGTACGACAGCACCTTGCCCTCGGGCGAATAGACGTGGATGCCCGGCTTCGTCTCGTCCCGCACCGCCACCCAGAGGTTGCCTTCCTTGTCGCACACTAGGCCGTCGGGTCCGTCTTGCGGCGCGTAATCGACCAACGTCTTGCGGAACTTCGCGGTGCCGTCCGGAGCCAAGTCGTAGGCGTGGAGTGCCATCGCGCCCTTGCGAGCCGGGGTGTCCTTCGGCAGGCGACCGATGCCCGTGTTTCCGTTGTCGTTGCTCACCACGTACAGCGATTTCTGATCCGGAGACACCGCCACGCCGTTGCACTTGCCCGCGTCGGTGATAATGCGGTGAATCGAGCCGTCGACGTCGATGCGGTACACGGCCTGCACCGGTTGATCGATCGGCTCGTGCCCGAGATAGCGCGGGTCGCTGAAGTAGATGCGGCCCTTCTCGTCGATGGTGAGGTCGTTGGGCGAGTTGAACGTGCGGCCCTCGAAGCTGCTGGCCAGGATGTACGCTTTGCCCGTCTTCATGTCGGTGCGGGTGACGCGCCGGCCACCGTGGTCCGATCCTTCCGCCGCGAGCAAGTCGCCGTTGGCGTCGAACTTCAACCCGTTCGACATGCCGCTCGGCGAACGAAAGATCGTCGCTTTGAGCGTCTTCGGGTCGAGCTTCCAGATGTGCCCGGCTTCGACCGGCTTCTTGTTCTCGCGGTTGACGTGCGTGAACGTGATGTCGCTGAAATAGACTGTGCCGTTCGGCGCGACGGCGACGCCCTCGGTCAGCACGAGCCCGGCATCGAAGATCTTTTCGAGTTTCGCGTCGTCGGGAACGATGTCGTCCGCGCGGGCGAAACTGGTGCAGATGAGCAGTGCGAGAAGCGGGAGAGGCAAGCGCATGAGAGGCTCCTATTGGGTGATGATTCGCTTCCACTTGGCTTGGAAGCCGGGCCGGTCGAGGACTTCCGGGTTGACGACGCCCTTGGGAACGCGGCCCTCGGCGAGGTCGAGCATGCCGCGGCACACGGTGCGGCCGATGTCCCGGAAGAGTTCGTCCGTCCAGGCGATGCAGTGCGGCGCGAGCAGCACGTTGTCGAACTCCGCGAATGCAGACGGCTCGGTCAGCGGTTCGTTGTCGAAGCAATCGAGGGCGGCCCCGGCGATGCGCTTCTCGTGCAGCGCGGACGCAAGGGCGGCTTCGTTGACGATGCCGCCGCGAGCCGTGTTGAGAAGGTACGCGGTCGCCTTCATCATGGCGAGTTCGCGCTCGCCGATCAGGTTGCGCGTCTGCTCCGTGAGCGGGCAGTGGATCGAGACGAAGTCGGAGTCGAGGAGCAGCTTGTCGAGCGGCACGAGGTTCACGCCGTGGCGGATCGCGTCGGCCTGCGCGAGGAACGGATCGAAGACGAGGGGGGGCTTCATGCCGAACCCGGCGAGGAGTTTGACGAGCGCCTTGCCGATGCCTCCGAAGCCGACGACGCCGAGCGTGCGGTCGCGCAGCTCCGTTCCCATGTACCCGCTGCGGTCGTCCCACTTCGCTTCGCGCACGAGCCGATCCTTGGTGCGAATGCGATGTGCGAGCGCGAGCATCCAGGCCACCGTGGCCTCGGCAACGGGACGATCGACGGCCCCCGCCGCGATGAACAGCAGCACATCCGCGGCGGTGCAGGCGGGCACATCGACTGCGTCGTAACCGACGCCGAAGCGACCGATGGCGAGAAGGTGTTCGCTGTTGGCGAGACTCGCGGCGGTCACGCGCGGGGTGAGAACGATTAATGCGTTACCCCCCAAAAACTGGTCCGGCACTACCTCGGGAAGGTGATGATTGATGCGACGAACCTCGACGCTTGTTCCTTCGAATAGTCCGAGGCCGATATCCTGGTACCTCGGGACATCGTCCTCACTGTAAAAATCGCCTGTGAGGGCGACGCGGAAGGGTTTCCCTGGGTCCGCGGGCGTCCCGCCCGCGCGTCGATTACTCGCGGCCGGGACGGCCGCGGACCCAGGGGAAGCCAAATCCGCCGTCATCCTTCGGTCGCGGCCGACGCCTGCCAGCGAAGCCTTCAGCGAACGCAGCAGCATGCCGGTGTCCATGCCGAGCGCGATTGCGCCGAAGCCCTGGGCCAACCTCTGTTGAACGTTGTCGTCGCCGGTGGCGACCACGCCGCAGTGCTTGCCGGCGGCGAGGATCGCATCCTTCATGCGGAGGAGTTCCTCGGCGATGCCGGGCCCTTCCCACTGACCGCGGAAGCCCGCCGTCGCGGAGTAATCCGCCGGGCCGAACCAGAACAGATCGACGCCGTCGACTTCGAGCATCGCGGGCAGATTCTCCCCGGCTCGCACCGTCTCGATGATCGGTACGACGAACACATTCTCGTTCGCTTCCGCGGCGTGTTCGGCCAGCGCCTGGCCCCAGACCGTGGCCCGTTCCGCACCCATGCCGCGAACGCCTTCCTTCGGATAACGCGCGAACCGCACTGCATCTTGAAGCTGCTCGGCGGTCTCGACCCACGGGATCACAACGCCGTCGGCACCGATGTCGAGAGCCCGTTTGATGAGCCCGACGTTCAGTTCCGCGAGGCGAACGAGGGCTACGGTATTGCTGCGAACCGTGGCGCGAAGGTGCTCGGCGATTTCCTTCCAGTCGAGGTGCCCGTGCTCGGCATCGATAACGACCCAATCCATGCCCAGCGCGACGGCCATCTCCGTGACGGCGGGCGAATCGAGCGTGACCCACAAGCCAAACACGGGCCGGCCGCTGGCGAGAGATGAACGCAGATGCTGGCAGGCGGCGGGTTTCATGAGGTATTTGAAACCCGGTTTCTGCTTTGGAAACCGGGTTTCTTCGTAGAGCAAAAAAACCCGGTTTCCAAAGCAGAAACCGGGTTTTGATCACTTTCGCTGCATTGCAAACAGTTCAGTGCCCATCTTCATGATGTACAACACATCCGCGATCGGGTCGTATTCGAGCCAGGTGAGGCCGCCGATGACTTTCAGTTCTTTTGGGGCCGCGATGGGCGAAGACCAGGTCGCGCCGCTGTCCGTGCTCTCGATGATGCCCGCACCCGTCAGCACGATCATGTCGGGGTCGGTCCAGTCGGCGGCACACCAATCGACGTGAACCGTGGCTTTGTCGATGGTGCGCCAGTCGCCCTTGTCCGAGTTGCCGAGGGTGCCGCGATCGCTGAGGTTGACGATAATCTGCCCGGTGGCGTGATCGACGACGCCGCCGCAGAGCCCGCCGAAGCCGGTCTTCTCCTTGGCGAGAAGTTCGGTGGTGATCGGCTGCCAGTCCGCAGCGCGGCTCGCGGTTGCGAACAGAGCCAGCGCCGCGAGGGAGAGGAAGGTTCGACGCACCATGCACCTCAAGCTTTCTTACCGAGCAAGCTGTGACTGCGGCTATAACCGAAGTAGATCAGCAACCCCAGCACCATCCAGACGAGGAGCCGGTACCAGTTGTGCGAAGGGAGCGAGAACATGAGCAACAGGCAGCCCAACACACCGAGGATCGGCACGAACGGCATGAAGGGCACTTTGAATGGCCTCGGGGCATCCGGGTTCGTGTAGCGCATGATGAGGACGGCCCCACACACGACTGCGAAAGCGAAGAGCGTTCCGATATTGGTCATTTCCAGCAAGGCATCGAGAGGCAGTATGCCCGCCATCAAAGCCACCGCGGCACCGACCGCGATCGTCGCCTTCCAGGGAGTTTTGAAAGTGGGATGAATGTGCGAGAACAGCGGGGGCAAAAGCCCGTCCCGCGACATGGCCATGAGGACGCGGGCCGAGCCCAAAAGCATCACCAACAACACGGAGGAGATCCCCGCGACCCCCGCTGCGGCAATCAGGAACTCCGCCCACGGAAGCCCGTTTTGCTTGAATGCATCCGAGACACCCGCGTCTTCATTCAGGTCCGAGTACTTCACCATGCCCGTGAGCACTGCTACCACTGCGATGTAGAGTACCGTGCAGATGAGCAGTGATGCGATGATGCCAATGGGCACATCGCGCTGCGGATTCTTCGCTTCCTCAGCTTGCGTCGAGACTGCGTCGAAGCCGATGTACGCGAAAAAGATGATGGCGGCTCCAGCGATCATGCCGACCGGTTTCGTTCCCTCAGACTCGCCCGCCACTTGGTAGCCGAAAAGACTGATTCCGGACCAACCCTTCGGAGCGAACGGTTCCCAGTTTTGGGGATTGACGAAATAGGCACCGACGAGAATCACGAAGAGTACCGCTCCCAGTTTGATCGCGACCATCACAGCGTTCATTCGCGCGCTTTCCTGGATCCCCTTCATCAGAACTGCAGACAACGCGAGTACGATCAGCACGGCCGGCAGATTGATGATCGACTTCGTTGCGACGAACTCGCCCGAGACTTTGTCGAATTTCAGCGGAGCCGAGCGGAAGGCCTCCGGTATCTCGATCTGAAACAGGATCTTCAGGACTTCCTGAAAATACCCGGACCATCCGTTGCCCACCGTGGACGCACCCACCGCATATTCGAGGATGAGATCCCAGCCGATGATCCAGGCGAAGATTTCACCGAGCGTGGTGTAGGCGTAGGTGTAGGCACTGCCGGCCACAGGGGTCATTGCCGCGTATTCGGCGTAGCAGAGGGCCGCGAGAAGGCAGACGAACCCGGCCACGACATACGAAATCATCAAAGACGGGCCAGCGACGTTCTTCGCCGCTGCTCCCGTCGCAACGAAGATTCCGGCTCCGATCACCCCCCCGATTCCTAGAGCCGTGAGTTGCCACGGGCCGAGCACGCGGCGGAGTTGATCCCCTCCCGCTTCAGACATCGTCGATTGCAATGGTTTCTTGGCGAATAGTCCGCTCACGGGCGAGTCCCCTCGGAAGAGGTGGTGAATGATCGGGCTATCGTAGGCGCAAACGGCACGAACGTGCAACGGCCCAAATCCGCATTCCCCCGGAATTCGTCCGCTACCATTGCCTGCCCGAATCCCGGCTTCCCCGCCGATGCCCAGAATTCCTCATCTTGCCGGGCCCTTCCGAACGATCATTACAGACGAGACCACCCGCACGGTCGCATTCGCCACGGACGAGGCGCTCATGATCGGTCGCGTGCTGATGACCGCGCTGGGAATTTCGCTCGCTTTCGGCGGCGTCGCGGCTGCACAAAAGCCGGCCATGCCCGCCGATCCGCCGCCCACCCGCCTCGTGCTCGCGGACGTGGTCGAAGCCCGACATCGGGAAGCGGTTCTCGCCGTGGTGAAGAAGCCCACGATCACCACCCGGGGCACTTCCCCCGAACTGGTCTGCTCCCCCGCCGTCTACGATTGGCTGCTCGAACATCCGGATCGGGTGTCGCTCGCCTGGCCGCGGCTCAAGGTGAATTGCGTGGAAATCGCGGATGCCGGGAAGGGCGTCTTCACGTGGGCGGACGGCGATGGCAGCGAACTGGTCTGGCAAAACGTCGGCCGCTTCCCCGATGGACTCGTCTGGTATGCGACCGGCAAGGTGAAGTGTTCGCCCGTCACGCCGACCATTCCCGTGAAGGCCGTGGTCGTGATGCACCATCCGAAGAAGCTGGCGGCAGACGGCACGGCCACGATCAGCCCGGTCGCTCACGTCTACTTGCAAACGGATAGCAAGGCCGCGAGCGTCGTGCTGAAACTCCTCGGTCCAACGGCCCCGAAACTCGCGGAGCAGGGGGCCGATCAGTTGCTCTACTTCTTCACGGGCATCGCGAACTACACGCACAAGCACCCCGAAAAGCTGGACGAGCTTCTGGCCCCCGAGAAGAAGTGAACTACGGCACCAAGCCTCGCAGTTGGTACAGGTGAATCAGCGCCCGATCGATCACCTTCTCCCCGGCTCCGAGTTCTGCCACGGATACCGGCAGACCCGTGCCGTAGCCGCCTTCGCTCACGGCCTGGATCGTCGGGAAGTACTGCTGGTAGTCGTTGCAGTAGCCGAGCACGAAGAGGTGAGGCACGCGGGCCCGGCGCTTCAAACTCAACCCATGTTCCGAGAAGAACTCGCCGGACAATCCAACGAATCCGAGAGATTTGTCGAGCATCGCCGTGGAGAGCGTGGGCCGCACTCCGTCGGTGTATTCCTTCTGAAAGAACGCGATCAGTTCCGGGAAGAAAGCCTGCTCCAGGGCCGCCCGCACGAGCAAGTTGTTCACGTCAATCGTGATGGGGAACTTGAACTCTTCGCGCTTGGTGGTGAGGGTCGTGCCCTTGCCCGTCATCTTGGTTTCCGAGGCGAGTGACAACACGCTGTCACCGAGTTTGCGGCCAAACTCGTCCGGTCCTTTTATTCCTTCGGGCGGGTTGGGCGACAGGTCGCCGGCGGCCCCTTGCAGGAAGAGGCACGGCACTCCGGTTTCGTCCTCGACCCGCTTCGCCATCGCGCCGGGGAAGTCTGCGGAGAACTTGTTCAGGTCCGCGGGAAGCATCGTGGGATGGGCCGCGAAGTTGACGGCATGGGCGATCGGTTTGCCGTCGAGATCCTCGACGCGGAGCACCGCAAGTTCGCGATCGACGGGTGCGTCCTTCCGCTTCGATTGCCGATTGCGGTTCAGATTCACCTCGGTGGAGTTGACGCCATATCGCGCCGGCTTTCGCGCCGCATCCGCCTTTTGAATCAACGAGACGAGCTTCTCTTCCAGTTCCGTCACGTAGGGCTTTCCGTCTTTGGGCCAGTTCTCGGTTTCGATCACCGGGCCGTGGTGGGTGTGCGAGGCGACCAGGAACAGTTCGGCGAACCCGTCGCCTTTCAGTTTCTCGCGGATGCGCTTCATCGAGTCGCGGGTGGGAGCCCGGCCGAGGTCGAGGCTGACGAGCGCGATCTTCGACTCGCCGGTTTTCAAGACGAGGGCACGAGCATGAAGCGGGTCGCGGACACCAACTGAAGGTTTGTCGCGGCGGGCGGCGTAGCCCCACATGGGGTAGCCGACGGGCGGCGTGATGTCGACGGTCGCGGCCCCGGCTTCAAAATCCGCACGCGCGACATTTGGAAGAGTCAGCGCGAACAGAGCCGCGATTAAAAGTCGTCGCATGGGTGAACCCGTGGGCTGCGCGATAGGATGTCTTCAGTGCCGATCATACCGCCTGGAACCTCGCAATGCTCCGTTCGATTGTGCCGTCCGACACGAATTCGCTGGTGGAACTCACGGCCGAGACCGAGTTCTTCAAGCCGCTGGAACTCGTGGCACTGCGCGAAGTGTTCGACGATTTTCACAAAGAGAACGCATCGCTCGGGCACCTGGCGTACGTCTGGGTCGAGGGCGAACGGCCGCTCGGGTTCGTTTACTTTGCCGAGGTGCCGATGACCGAGGGCACGTGGTCGCTGTACTGGATCGTGGTGGCGAAGGATCAGCAGGGCCGCGGGCTCGGCCGGCAACTTCTCGAAGCGGTGGAAGCCGACATTCGGGAACACGAAGGCCGACTGCTGCTGATCGAAACATCTTCCCAGGATCGATACGAACCGACGCGCGGCTTCTACAAGAAGCGTGGCTACGCGGTTGCAGCCCACATCCCCGACTACTACGCCGACGGCGACGGACTCGTGAT
>JAYTGN010000214.1:0-4829 GCA_043733485.1 Gemmataceae bacterium | reverse complement strand
CGACGCCATCGCTCGCCGGGCACATCGGCTTCTGCCGCTACCCGAAGGCCTGCGTCACGCCCGATCAGTGCGTGCCGGATGTCTGCGTCACGACCACCGTGCAGTATCAGCCGGTGATCGAGAAGTGCGACAAGGTTTGCTATCGGCCGGTCTACAAGACCTGCTATCAGGCCGAATCCTACACCACCTACAAGACCGTTCACGAAACCAACTACTGCGCCGAAACCTACACGGTGTCGAAGCCTGTCGTCGAGTATTTCGACGTAGTGCGCAACTACACCGTGAACAAGCCCGTGTACGAAACGCACCTGCAGGAGCAGTGCTACACGGTGATGCGGCCCGTGGCGAAGACCTTTCAGGTCGCGATCCCCTATTGCATCAACCGGCCCGTGTACGAGCAGCACATTCGCGAAGTCTGCCAGACGGTGCATCGCCCCGTGGTTCAGACGTATCAGGTCGCGATCCCGTACACGACCTCGCGGCCCGTGTACGAGCAGCACTTCCGCACGCACACTTACTGCGTGAATCGGCCCGTGGTCGAAGAGTTCCAGGTGCCCGTCACCTACTGCGTGAACCGCCCCGTGTACGAGCAGCACGTGCGGCAGATCCCTTACACCGTGAACCGCCCGGTCTCGGAGTGCTACCAGGTCGCGATCCCGTACTGCACCTCGCGTCCGGTCTACGAGCAGCACGTTCGCGAGCAGCGCTACACGACCTACCGAAACGAAACGCACGACTACCAGGTCGCGGTGCCGTACACGGTTCACAAGCCGGTCTACGACACGGTTTCGTACTGCGTGCCGATCACGACCTACCGCACCGAGACGGACTACGTAACGCAGCAGCGCGTGAGCTACGTCCAGGAGCCGGTCGTCACGGAACGAATCGAGAAGGTGTGCAGCGGCCGATTCGAGACGGTGAGCGAGTGCATCCCCGGCCCCACGGTGACCCGTTGCGTCCGGATGCCCGGCACCTGCGTCTTCGACCCTTGCACCTGCACGAGCCACTACTGCCCCGGCCCCGTGGTTCAACAGACGGTTCAGTGCCCGCCGCGCGTGGTCTGCAAGAAGGTCTGGGTTCCGCACGAAGAGTGCCGCGTGGTGAAGGAATGCCACATGGTGTGCAAGCCAGTTTGTACGACGGTTCAGGTTCCCGTGTGCCGCAAGGTGGCCTGCACCGAGATGCGTCAATGCTCGAAGATGGTGTGCCGCATCGTGCCGGAAACGTGCGTTCGCTACGAGACCCGCACCCGCTGCTTCAAGGTCGCCGAAGAGCAAGTGTGCCAGGTGCCCTACACGACCTGCCGCATGGTGCAGGAGCAGCACGTTCGCTACGAGACCCGCACCCGCTGCTACAACGTGCCGGAAACGCACTACCGCCAACAGTGCTACACCACCTGCCGCATGGTGCCCGAGCAGCACGTGAAGATGGTGACGCAGCGGAAGTGCTACTCGGTGCCGGAAGTGAAGACGTGCCAGATTCCGTACACGACGTGCCGCATGGAGACCGACCACCACGTTCGCTACGAGACGCGCCGCCACTGCTACACGGTTCCCGAAACGCACGTGAAGCACATCCCGTACACGACCTGCAAGATGGTCCCCGAGCAGCACGTTCGCTACGAGACGCGCTGCGTCGTGGAGCAAGTGCCGCAGCAGTGCGTGCGGCAGATTCCGATCACGACGTGCCGGATCGAGTGCGAGCAGCGCCAGAGCGTGTCGCGGTCTTGCCGGGTGAATCAGGTCTGCGAGGAACGGGTTCGCTACGTGCCGCACACGACCTGCAAGGTAATCCCCGAGACGCACTGCAAGATGGTGCCGGTCACGACGTGCTCGATGGAGCCGTACACGATTAGCTACTGTGTGAAGCGATACGTACCGGTCTGCGTGCCGGTCTGCCCGTGATCCCGGGAGCGCGGCCGTCCCGGCCGCTGCTTCACTTTATACAACACGTCAACGAAGCGGGCGAGACGCCCGCGGACCCAGAGCGGGCGAGACGCCCGCGCTCCCAGGTTCATTTCCTCATTCGCATCACGGCCAGCACCACGAATGTGAGTGCGGGCAACCCGAGGCAGATCGCCAGCCCGATGATCCAAGGCAACTCGCTCACGCGCCACTCGATAATCGGTGGCCGCGCCACGGTCGCCTGGTTCGCGGAAGGTGAAAAGTAAAGTTCGTCCACGCCCGGCCGCGGCGACGAACGATCCTCGAACTCCGTGACGAACCACTCCTTCGGCCCCACGTCCGCCGGCAACTTCCCCTTGGCTATCACGTCGGCTCGCTCGGCGACTTGCAATTTGTCCGCCCATACGGTTTGCCCCGGCCAAGCCGCGGTTCCGTCTCCGATCTTCGCGCCCACGCGCGTTTCGGATGCGAAGTAAACGCGCAGCAAGCGGGAATCGTGCTTCGCCTTTTCATCGCGTTGATCGGCGGGCTCGCGGTACGGGTACAGAGGCCGATCCGTCTTGAACGTCAACCGCACTGGCTTGGCGCGCAAGGTGTTCGTGCCGCTCTTCAGTCTACTCCTCCCGGTCGCTCCCTTCGCAGGCTCCGGTTCGCTCGGCTTCTCACCCAGGATACGGAACGCAGTGATGATCCAGTCTTGCTCGACGTAGGGCTTGATCCAGTCTTTGAGCGCGTCGCCGAAGCCGTAACCGAAGCGGACGAGCCACTGCGCAAGTTCGCCGGCACCGGCTTCGGCACCGCCCTTGGTGCGGTCGAACTTGATCGACACGATATCGTGATCGCCGACCCGCTTGTGCTGAAGAATTTGAATGCCGGCCCCGACGTGCGAGAAGTCTTCGGAAGCGGCCTTGGGCGACATGCCCCTTCCGCAGCCGAACGTCGCGGTCCTCGTTCGCACCTCGACCTTCGGCTTCGAGATGTCGGCGAGCCGCGTGAAGACTTCGTCGTCGGACTCCGCGACTTCGGGCAAGCTCGGCGTCGGTACCAGGAAACCGAAGTCGTACCCGGTGCTCTGGAAGGTGGCTCGCCGAATGAAGTGCTCGGTCTTGTTCGCTTCATCCCAGACGATGAGCGCAGTCTCGGCGGCGGTGTCGATGTGGTCGCCGATGCGGCCGATGGCGGCGCACGCCGAGGCGGGTGCCGGGATGGCCGCGAGGAGGGCGATGAGCGCCAGCGGCAGGAGAGGCTTCATGGTTCGACCTCGTTGGAAGATTCGCCGCTGGCGGCTTCACGGTGGACGCTGGGTTCGTGATCGACGTCGTCGCCGTGGCAACCGTGGCCCACAATGGGAACGAGAATCAAAGCGGCGAGAAGGGGGAATAGGCGATAGGCGCGGCGAACCGCCCAGGACGTCGGTTCGTTCGAAAAGTGCGGCCGGGACGGCTGCGCTCCCAGGGAGATCATTTCTTCCCCTTCAAGTGCTCGTCGAGAAACTTGATCGCGTCTTGCGTCGATTTCGTCGCTAGCGAGCCGGTCCAACCGTGGCCCTCGCCCTTCACCGCGATCAGTTCCGCCGTCGCGCCCGCGTCCTGCAACTTCTTCAGCATGTACTCGGAGTGAATGATCGGCACGATGAAATCCGCCGTGCCGTGGATCATGAGGATCGGGGGAGAGTTCTTGGTCACATATTCGATCGGCGACGCCTTCTTGTACAGGTTCTTGTCCGTCTTGCAGGCCTTGCCCAATAGAGGAACCATGTACGAATCCTCGAGCCCCTCGCTGGCCCCGTACAGGCTCAGATCGGTCGGGCCGAAGAAGCTGACCACGCACTGCACGCGGCTCGACTGCTCCGGATACTCGACGTTCTCGAAGGCGTTCTTGTCCGCAGTGCCGAGAAGCAGTGCGAGGTGCCCGCCGGCCGAGAATCCGCCCGCGCCGATCTTCTCCGGGTCGAGATTGAACTTCTTCGCGTTGGCGCGCAAGAAGCGAACGGCGGTGCGGGCGTCCTCGATGTGGGCCGGGAACTTGCACTTGGGCGCGAGCCGATAACTCGCCGACACCGCAACGTAACCCTGGGCGGCAATCGTCTCGATGAGGCTCGGCGCCACCTTGCCGTCCTTGCCTCGGCTGCCCTTGGAAAGCTCCGTTCGGCTCCCCATCGACCACGCACCGCCGTGTAGCAGCACCACGGCGGGGTACGGCCCGCCTTCGCTCGGCGAAGCAAGGTCGAGCATCAGCTTTTCGCCGCCAGCCGTCGAATAGACGACGTTCTTCTCGACCTTCACGGGAAGCGCTTTCGCCCGCTCGTCTGCCGCGAACGCGGGAACGAGTGCCAGCGCGAGAAACAATCCGGCAATTCGCATGAGAGGGGCTCCCTTGTCTCGCCGCTTGCGGCTTCGCGATTCAACTCCAGCGCTCATCGCGAAGCCGCAAGCGGCGCGGCTCGCATTTCCAGATAATCCACCAACCGCGAGAACGGGTCGAAGCCGATCACGTTCTTCGCATCCGCCACGAAGTTCGACAGTGCGTTGATGTCGTAATAGGCGAGCGAGCCATCGCGGTCATCGACCAGGTACTCGATGCCGCCCACGTCGATGCCCGACGCCTGCACGATGCGTTCGCACGCCTCGATGACGGCTGCGGGAGGCGTGTATCCTTCCACCTTCAACCCGGTCTTGGGTGCGTCGATGGGGCAGGCGGAGCGTACCAGTTCCACGCCATCGGCCCGCTGGCAGATATCGGCTGGGCAGAGGTTGAAGGATTCGCCGGTGGTGAACACGTTGATCGCGTAGAGGAACTTGCCGCCGAGCAACTCGACTCGGGTGATGTGCCCGCCGCGAGCCGGGACGTACTCTTGAACCAGTGCCGTGTGATCGACGCCGAAATCGAGTCCCAGGGGTGGCACCGTGCTTCCAGCCGGTGCTG
>JAYTGN010000213.1:0-28688 GCA_043733485.1 Gemmataceae bacterium | reverse complement strand
GGCCTTCGACGGCGTGCGGAGCATGGAACTCGACGCCGGCGGCAACCTCATCCTGCACACGGCCGGCGGCGACCTGGTCAAGGACGCGCCGGTCGTCTATCAGGAGATCGACGGCGTGCGGAGCAGCATCGCCAGTCGTTACGTGCTGGAGGGCGGCCAGGTCCGGTTCGAGGTCGGTGCGTACGACCACACCCTGCCGCTGGTCATCGATCCGATCCTGAGCTACTCGACGTATCTCGGCGGCAGCGGCGTCGATGTTGGCTTCGGCATCGCCGTGGACGGCGCGGGCTACGCCTACGTGACGGGAACCGCCGGGTCGAGCAGTTTCCCTAAAATGAACGCCATGCAGTCGAAACTGGCGGGAGGGAATGATGCCTTCGTCACGAAGTTCAACGCCGCTGGTTCCGGCCTCGTCTATTCCACCTACTTCGGCGGCAGCGGTGCCGACCGTGGTTACGGCATTGCCGTGGACGGTGACGGTTATGCCTACGTGACGGGGCTCACCACTTCGAGCAACCTCACCACGACGGTCGGAGCCTTCGACACGACAATCGGGGGTGGCATCGACACCTTCGTGGCCAAGCTGAACGCCGGCGGGTCCGCCCTCTTGTACTCGACCTACTTCGGCGGCACCGGCGGCGAGAACTTCAACACGCCCTGGCGCACCGGCGGCATCGCCGTCGATGGGGCGGGCAACGCCTATATCACGGGCAAGACCAACTCGCTGGACTTGTTGACAACGACTAATGCAGTGCAACCCGCCTTCGGCGGCGGTGACTTCGACGCCTTCGTGGCCAAGTTCGATACGACCAAATCGGGCGCTGCCTCACTCGTCTACGCCACGTATCTCGGCGGCAGCGGCGAAGACGAAGGTACGGGCAGCGCGGTGGACAGCGCGGGCAATGCCTACATAACAGGCTGGACCGGTTCAAGCAACTTCCAGACCCCGAACGGCTTCCAGACAACGCGTAGCGGCTATTCTGACGCCTTCGTGGCCAAGCTGAATAGCACAGGTTCGGCACTCCTCTACTCGACGTTCCTCGGCGGCAGTGGCAACGAATTCGCCGGCGGCATCGCCCTGGACACCTTGGGTAACGCCTATGTGACGGGCCGTACCTCTGCACCAACTGCCACGCCGGCTCAGCCAGCCGACTTCCCGACGCTGAACGCCTTCCAGCCCCAGTACGGCGGCGGCCTCAGCGACGCCTTCGTGACCAAACTGAATCCGAATCTCGCGGGCGTCGCCTCGCTCGTCTACTCCTCCTATCTCGGCGGCAGCGGCGACGACAACCCTAATGATAATCGCGGGGCCATCGCGGTCGATGCCGCCGGCAACGCTTACGTCACCGGGGTCGCCTATTCCACCGATTTTCCGACGGTGAATGCCATCCAGGCGACGCTCCGCGGGGACTATGACGCCTTCGTGACCAAGGTGAAGGTGAACGCCACGGGCTCCTCCGAGTTGGTCTATTCGAGCTACCTCGGCGGCAGCGGCGACGACCGTGGCTTCGGGATCGCCGTGTCCACCACTTCCGGTAACACATTCGCCTATGTTACAGGCCTCACCGTATCGTCGAACTTCCCAACCGTGAATGCCTTCCAGCCGCGCAGGGCTGGCGGAGAATTTCCCTGGGATGCCTTCGTGACGAAGATTTCCTTCGGGGCTGCCCTGGTGGCAACATCGAGCCCTCCCGCGCTGAGTGAAGGGACGACGGCAACCCTGCTAACATTGCCGCAACTGCAGCCACTCCTCGATGAGGCCATCGGTCGCTGGCAGGCCGTTGGCGTGGACACGTCAGTTCTGCACGGCATCGACGTCCGCATCGCCGATCTCGGCGGCACGACGCTCGGCTTCGCCTCCGGCCACACCATCTGGCTCGACGACAACGCCGCCGGCTGGGGCTGGTTCGTCGATCCGACGCCGAAAGGCGACTCCGAGTTCACCACGCCCGGCAACCAGGGCGAGCAGCGCCGCATGGACCTGCTCACCGTCCTCCAGCACGAGTTGGGTCATATGCTCGGCAAGGAACACGAAGCGACAGGCGTGATGATCGAAACCCTGCCGACCGGCACGCGGCGCGTGCCGAGCGACGGAATCGACACGGGCGCGAGGCTCGGCGGCAACGACCTCTTCATCACCTTCCTCGACGCCGAGGAGGAAACGACCTGGATCGGCAGCAGCATCTTCGGCCGGGGACGACACAAGAGATGAAACCCGCCAACGGCCGGTGAGGCACTTCCGCCAAGCAACGCGGAGGCGGCCCCAGGAAATTCCCTGATTACGAGTCATCTTGTGGGATCGCTGAAGTCAAACGATCTGGGCAGCCGTTCGAGGCTTTGTTTTTCCGACGGCCGCCCATTGCTTGGGTGCTTGCGGCGTCTGGTGACGGGGTAGCCAGGGCACGCTCTGCGGTTTTCATGTTCGTATGCGGTCAACTGCGGTTACACTTGGCCGATATGTCCAATGTCACACGCCTGATCGATGCGGCCGCGACCGGCGACCCGAAGGCCGCGGCCGAGCTGCTCCCGCTCGTCTATACCGAACTTCGCAAGCTCGCCGCCCAGCGACTGGCCAGCGAGAAGCCCGGTCAGACCCTCCAAGCCACCGCCCTCGTCCACGAGGCCTATGTCCGGCTCACCGGCGGGGAGCGCCCCCAGGACTGGAACGGTCGGGGGCATTTCTTTGCGGCGGCCGCCGAGGCCATGCGCCGCATCCTCGTCGACCAAGCCCGGCGTAAGAAGGCCGACAAACGCGGGGGCAAGGGTCACCGCGTCCCGCTCGACGCCGCCGATGTCGGCTTCAACTCGTCGACCGATGACCTCCTCGACATCGACGAGGCCCTGACCCGACTAGCCGCCGAGGATTCCCAGGCCGCCCGGTTGATCCAGTTGCGGTACTTTGCCGGCTTGTCGATCGAGGATGCCGCCGAGGTGGTCGGCCTCTCGCGTTCGACCGCTTACGAGCACTGGGCCTACGCTCGGGCGCGGCTCCGAACATTGCTGGGCGCGGGGTGACTCGCGAGCGCGGCAAAAAATTCTTTCGCATTTCCTCTGGACGAATCAACCCTCGAATCCGCACTACAGGTGGCGAACCGGGAGTGACGTGCTGCCATGCCAACCGATCTGCAAAAAGCCCGCGACCTCTTTCTGCATGCCGTCGGCAAGCTGCCGCCGGAGGAGTGGGGCGGATACGTAGCCGGGGCCTGCGAAGGGGATATCGACTTGGAGCAGCAGGTGGGGCGGCTGCTCCAGGTTCACCGTGAGGCGGGCAGCTTCCTAAACCGGCCCGCCGCGGGCCTGGGTGCCACGGGGGCCTTCCAGACTCCAACCGGTGGTGAAACGGCCTCCGTCCTCCCGCGCGAATGTGCCGGCACGCAGATCGGCCCATACAAGCTGTTGCAGCAAATCGGCGAAGGCGGCATGGGCACCGTCTACATGGCCGAGCAGACCGAGCCGGTCAAACGGAAGGTCGCCCTCAAGGTCATCAAGGCGGGCATGGATAGCCGCCAAGTCGTCGCCCGGTTCGAGGCGGAGCGGCAGGCCCTGGCGATGATGGACCACGTCAACATCGCCCGCGTCTTCGACGGCGGCACCACCGAGAACGGCCGGCCGTACTTCGTCATGGAACTGGTCCACGGGGTGCCGATCACCAAGTATTGCGACGACAACCACCTGACGCCGCGGCAGCGCCTGGAACTGTTCGTTCCCGTGTGCCAGGCGATCCAGCACGCCCACCAGAAGGGCATCATTCACCGCGACATCAAGCCATCGAACGTGATGGTCACACTCTACGACGGCAAGCCGGTGCCCAAGGTGATCGACTTCGGCGTGGCCAAGGCGACCGAGCAGAGCCTGACCGAGCGGACCCTGTTCACGCAGTACGGCAGCATGATCGGCACGCTGGAATACATGAGCCCGGAGCAGGCGGAGATGAGCGCCCTGGGTATCGACACCCGCAGCGACATCTACTCGCTCGGTGTGCTCCTGTACGAGCTGCTGACGGGCAGCACGCCGCTGACCCACAAGCGGATGAAGGAAGCCGCGTATGGCGAGATTCTCCGCATGATCAAGGAGGAGGAACCGCCGAAGCCGAGCACGCGGCTGAGCGATTCGGGCGAGGCGCTGGCGTCGATCTCGGTCCTGCGCAAGACGGAGCCGGCCAAGCTGACGAAGCTGGTCCGCGGCGAACTGGACTGGATCGTAATGAAGACGCTGGAGAAGGACCGCAACCGCCGCTACGAGACGGCTAACGGCTTCGCCGCCGACGTGCAGCGCTACCTGGCCGGGGAGGCGGTGCAGGCCGTCCCGCCGTCGGCGGGCTATCGGCTGCGGAAGTTTGTGCGGCGGAACAAGGCCGCGCTGGCGACGACGGCGCTGCTCCTGTTGATGCTGATGGCAGCTGTGGGCGGCGTGGCGGGCGCTATCGGCTGGGCCGCCCGCAATCGTACGGCCCTTGAGCAAGAAGTCGCCCAGGACCGGGCGACCCGGCAAGCGATCTTGGAAAAGGAAGTAGGCCGGGCGCTCGACGATGCGGCGGCCTCCTACCGGCGCGACAAGGTTCCCGAAGCGCTGGCGCAAGTCAAACGGGCCGAGGGTCTCTTAGCCGGCGGCGAAGTGGACGCCGAATTGTCCGATCGCGTCAAGAGGTGGCACACGGATTTGGATTTCGCCCTTCGCCTCGAGGAAATACCCCTGGAGCGAGTACTGGCGGATCAACTCGACTGGGCGGCGTCCGACACCGCCTACCAAAGGGCGTTTCGAGACTACGGACTCGACATGGCCACGCTAGCGCCCAACGCCCTGGCGGAGCGAATTCGCCAGTCGGCAATACATGACCGCCTGATCGCCGCCCTGGACGATTGGTGGCTATGCAAGTCTGTCGGCAGGCTTGACGGCAAGAAGCAACTGCTCGAAGTGGTTCAGAAAGCGGATGCAGATCGACTGCGCACCGGATTCCGTACCGCCTTCGAACGAAAAGACATCGCTGCGTTGGCGCAGTTGGCGGTTGATCCAAAAATCGGCACGCAGCAGCCAGGGACGGTACATCTCCTGGCAGTGATGCTCGGCAACTCGGGCCAGATGCCAAGCGCTGTCAAGCTGCTGGAAGAGGCGCAACAGCGCCACGCCGGTGATTTCTGGATCAACTTCGAACTAGCGTCCTACCTGCGTGAGTTGAAACCTGCTCGGGGGGACGATGCCATTGGCTTCTATCGCGTCGCGGTGTCGCAGCGCCCGGACAGCGGCCTGGTCTACACGAGCTTGGGATTGGCACTTCTCAGTCAGAGAAACTGGGAGGGGGCTCGAGCCGCCCTCGAGCGCGCTGTGAGCATCAAACCCGACTTCGCCTGGCCACGTTCCAACCTGGCTTGGATTCTGGCTAATTGTCCTGAACCCCGATTCCACAACTTTCCCCTGGCCCTCGAACATGCCCAGAAGGCCACAGAGTTGCTGCCAAACGACCGGCTGCGCTGGAATCACCTGGGCGCAATCCAGTACCGTGCAGGAATGTGGCAGCAGGCCCGAGAGACACTGCAAAAAGCCGAGCGGATGGAAAGCACCCCGGACAACTACCACCGCGTCTACCTCGTTATGGCAAACTGGCGACTGGACAGAAATATCGAAGCCCTCAAGCATTGGGTGCAATTTGTTCCCTGGATGGAAAGCGCCGGGCTGTCTCTCCTACCCCTCCACCAAGAGGAACTCATCAACCTCCGAGCCGAGGCGGAAGGTCTGTTAGGCGAATTTCGCGACCCGGAGACTGCTTGTCGCGAAATCCTCCGGGTGGAACCGAAATCCGCTTTGGCCCACTACGGACTCGCTGATTTCTTCTCCCGGTCGCGTCAGTGGGCCAAGTCCGCCGCCGCCTACGTCAAGGCCTTCAACATCGAGGAACCCATCGACGAGCCGACGTGGTTCATGTGCGCTGGTTCGCTGGTGCATGCGGGAGATACCGAGGGTTATCGCAAACTCTGCGATCGCATGCTGAAGCGGTTCGGTCAGAGCCGGGATGTCCATCAGATTGCTTACCTGGCCCATGTTTGCGTACTGGCACCCAATGCCCTCGCCGATAGCGGCCGCATACTGCAACTGGCCGAGCAACGGTTTTCTTTGACCACCGATATCGACGTTCACAGGCTCTGGTCGATGCATGTTCTGGGACTCGCTTATTATCGAGCGGGCCAGTTTGAAAAAGCCGTCGCCCGTCTGGAAGCCGGTCAGAAAGATCCCGGCTTCCAGACTTTGGATTTCAAGTTGAGCAACTGGCTCGCGTTGGCGATGTGCCGCCACCGGCTGGGTCAGGACGGCGAAGCCGCTGCCGCGCTCAAAAGCGCCCGAGCGATCCTGGCCTCGGAACAGCGCGAACTCGATCAGGAAACGCTCTTCGTCCAAATCCTCTTCCGAGAGGCCGAAACGTCGTTGGGCAAGCAGTGATCGGGAATCGAGATTGGAAACAATCTGCTGAACCGTTGAATGCTGATTCGAATATGGGAATCAAAACCGGCCGGTGAGGCCACGCCTGCAAGCAGTTTCCTCACCGGCCACGGCGACGCTCGGCGCTCGGTCTGCGCGCCGACGGCTACCGTTTTCATTGTAACGCAGACCGCTCCCGAAAGGAGATGGATCATGAAAGCTCGTTCAACGCGGTTGGCGGTCGAAAGACTGGAGGACCGCGACGTCCCAAGCACCGTGGCCTACGGAGATTTCAACAAGGACGGCCTCCTGGACATGGCGGCGGTCACCAGCCCCACGACCATCACCGTCAGCCTGGCCAACCCGGATGGCAGCTACACCGTGTCCGCGACCCTCACGGCCCCCAAGAGCCTGCCGATCGGAGGCGTCAACGTGGGCGATTACAACGGCGATGGCAACCTGGATATCTCCAGCGGCGGCCTTACTAACTCTCGTTTCTACAGCCACACCTGGCTGGGAAACGGTGACGGCACCTTCGGCGCTCGGGATACCCAGAGGTCGGGCCACATTCGACCTGGATGGTAAGCTGCTGCGCAAGGTGCCGGGTCAACGTTGATTTGCATTTGGAAACAAAATCGGCCGGTGCAAGCAAGAGCCCTCACCGGCCACAGGCGTCCCGCAATGTTTGCGGGACGCAGGTTTCTCTTCTCCTCAACTTCGGAGGTCTTCGATGTCTTTGTCTTTCCGCACACTCCTCATCCACGCGCTCGTGGTCGGTGTCACAGCCGTAGTCGCGTCGCCGTCCCGAGCGGCAGGCCGCATCGACGCGAACACGGTGATCGCGATTCCGCACGGGGCGTTCAACGGAGTCCAGTACACGCGGTATGAGGCCATGTTCGAGGGTGTGACTTCCAACCGGCGGCCCTACCGCGTCCCCTGCCAGATCATCGCCCCGCGCCACCCCAGCGACGGGAGCGGGCTGCTCCTGTTCGACTGGCTCGTTCGTAGCACGGTCTTCACTGCGGTTGGGCAGGAGCAAGCGGATGCGCGGTACACCATGACGGACGATTTCCTCTTCGGCCTCGGCCTCTCCTATGCGACCGTCCGGTGCGATCCGGCGTGCATCGGGAAAAGGTCTCCGATCAGTGACCCAACCCGGCCGTGGTCGGATGGCCTGCTGGACACCTCCACGGAGTTCATCAAATCGGCGGGCGACGAGTTCGACATCGTGGTGGATTACGTGAAGGCGTTGCGGACCGATCCGGTCGCTCTCCAGCGTCTCGGCGAGATCGACCGGAGGGCGGCGTTCTCCTATTCCGCGGGAGGGGGCCGACTCCGGGGCCTGCTGCGGCTCCAGATGGGGAAGGGACTGTTCGACTTCTCGCTCGTGGGGGGAAGCGGCGCCGGATACAGCCACCCGACGGGGAATGACATCGGCGATTCCTTTGCGGAAAAGCCGCCGCTGGCCGGGGCGGGTCTGGAAATCGATTTCAACACGGAGACCGAAGTGGTCCTCGCTAAGGCCCACAAGACCAGGCACGAAGAGGCGAACTACCGTTCCTACGAGTTCGCGGGGACTTCCCACATCCGGAATATTGATGTGGAGGAGTTCGGTCTCCCGGACCCGGAGAAAGCCAATCCCGCCGAATGGTCGCCCTTCATTCGGGCGCTTTTCGTTGCCGGTGACCACTGGTGCGACGGGATCGCGCCGCCGCCGACCATCTGGCTCGGCGCTCCCAACGATCCGGCGATCGTCCGCGACGCCAAAGGGAACGCGCTGGTCCGTTATGTCGGTGGACAGCCCATGAACACCACCGCCTACCGGCTGCCGGAAGTCGCCGTCGGCGAGAACCAGTACATCCCATACGACCCGACCTACGAAGATGGCTCGTTCCAGGGCATCTTCCGTGCAATCGCGGGTGGCCATGTCGATCTCACGGACAGCTTCACCGACCACGAGGACTACGTCATGGAGGTTGCGGACCACGCCCGCGGCCTGCAGGAGCTCGGTTACCTGCTGGAATCGGACGCTGACGCGATCATTTGGCGAGCGATCCAGTCCGGAATCGGCGGACCGTAGGCCGCAGAGTGCTGATCGCACGGCCGGCCTGCGAGGTCAGCCTCACGGCTTCCAACTGAAGTCCTCACTGACTACGACGCCCGGGCGTTCGGTCTGCGCGCCCGCGGCTGTCGATTTCAAAGTCCCGCAGACCGAAGGAGCAATCCATGAACCGTTTCTTTTCTCGACGTCCGTTCGCCTTGGTGCTTGCGGCCATCGGCGTCCTCGCTCTGTCCGCTCCCGCGCAGGCGAAGGAGCGCCCCCACGTCTCGCGTGGGACAGCCCAGTTCGTCAACGCGAACGACTTCGTCGGCGCGGGGAGAGCAACCCACCTCGGCCGATACGACGAGGTGGGGAGTGCCCAATTCTCGCCCACCGCCGATCCTACCGTGTTCCAAATCGATGCCTGGTCGATCTACACCGCGGCCAACGGTGACCAGCTCTACGCAGTCTTCAGCGGACATCTGAACGGCTTAACCGGCACCATCACCGCGACGGTCACGTACGTGGGCGGCACCGGCCGGTTCACCGACGCCAGCGGCACGGCAACCCTTTCAGGCCAGTTACTTCCCGGCGGGTCGATCGAGGTCGCCGTCAAAGGGACCATCGACTACTAGCGATTATGACTGGGGACCGGGCGGCGCGGGCCGCCCGGCCGACAGCAGCGGCCGGTGAGATCCTTACCGCCAAGCAAGCCCCTCACCGGCCCGGCACCGCCACGACGGGCGACAGCGACTACATCGCCAAGACCGGCACGCTGACCTTCGCCCCCGGCGAGACGACGAAGACGATCACGATCGAAGTCAAGGGCGACAGCAGGCGGGAGGCCAACGAGTACTTCTACCTGGACCTGTACGGGTTGAGCCTCAACGGGCTGTTCACCAAGAATCGTGGCCTCGGCACGATCCTGAACGACGATTGAGCGAACGCCAACGCCGGGCATGAGAGCCCCTCGGCCGGATAGTATACAAAGGTATACATCCGGCGGAGGCGGTCAATGTGCGAAAACGGTCAAGATGGCCAGGTGGGATGCGTGGCAATGTTGGCAATGTTGGCAACCTTACCCGTCACACCATCCGCATTCACGATCGAAGTGAAGGGCGACAGCAAGCGGGAGGGCAACGAGACGTTCGACCTGGATCTGTACGGGCTGAGCGTCTGCGAGTGCTGTTCACCAAGAACCGCGGCCTCGGCACGATCCTGAACGATGACTGATCGCTCGATTGTCGAAAGCGGCCGGTGGGGTCCTTACCGCCAAGCAAGCCCCCACCGGCCTTCTACCGCGCGCGGCCGGGCGGAACACCTGGTTCAGCGGCGCGGGGTCCACCATGCGAATTCCCCGACGCCGTGGCCGCCCGCGAGGGCACGCGCCAGGCGAGTTTCCACGGGCCCTGCCATACGGCTTGGAGGTTGTAGCCGGAGAAGTAGTAGTGGGCTTCCCGCAGCGATTCCTCGCTCTTGCCGAGCAACACGGGCGAGAGGTCGCGGCCGTCGATCACCGGCTCGGCCGGCACGGAGCCGCCCGCGAGCGTCACGAACGTGGGAAGCAGGTCGATGGTCCCGGCGACCTCGTCGATGGAGGTCTTCGGAGAAATCGTGCCGGGCCACCACGCGATTGTGGGCACCCGCACCCCGCCCTCCCACGTGCTGCCTTTGCCGGCGCGAAGCGGCTTCGCGCTGCCGCCGGACACATGACACGAGCCGCCTCACGATCAGCACATCGTCCTGCACCGGGATCGTGAATGTGCCGGATTCACGTTTGCGTTGTGTCGCCGGGGTCGTTACACTTTTGGAAGTGACCTACTCTATAGTCCGCTATGCGGTTTCGTTCAACCGAGGCAAGGCGACGGACTCCTCGACCGGGCCACTGACTTCTCCACGCGCGGAATCCGTCGCATAGCTTCCACCTCGTTCGGATGCTGCCGTTATGTGGCTGGTAACAGGTGCCGGGCGGTCGACAGCGTGGGCCATCCCCGCTCGCGCGGCAAACCCGTGCGAGTTGAGGCGGCGACCGAACCAGGAGTCGAGCTGCGTGGCTAACACTCAGGGGCAGGCGGAGGGATTCCGATGGGATTTCTGGACCTGTTTCGACCCCGATGGAAGCACAGCAATCCCGAGGTGCGCACCAGGGCGGTGGGGAATATCACCGATCAAAAACTCCTGGCCCGGATTGCGAAGACCGACAGCCATTGGCAACCCCGTAATAAAGCGGTAGACATGCTAACCGATCAAACTTTGCTTGCGGAGATCGCGCAGAGCGATTGCGATTACGGGTTGCGCATGAGTGTACTGAGTAAGCGAACCGATCAAGCCGTCATTGCTCGAATCGCGCAGAACGATGCGGTCGATTACGTGCGCATCCTGGCGGTCACGAAGCTCACCAATCAGGTAGCAATTGAAGATGTTTCACAGAATGACATCAATAGGAATGTGAGATTTAAAGCCGTGGAAAGGCTCACAGATCAGGCTGTACTCGGCCAGATCTCGCAGAACGACAACGATAATACGGTCCGAACTCTGGCTGTGTCGAAGCTCACAAGCCAAGCCGTGCTCGGCCGAGTTGCACAGAACGCAAGCGATCATGACGTGCGAGATATGGCGGTGTGGAGACTCACCGATCAGGCGCTTCTCGGACGAATCGCACAAAACGACGGAGACGCCTGGGTGCGAGAATGTGCGGTACCTACCAAGAGGAAGTTACGACGGAACATCACGACTACTCGCAGGTTTCTCGTCTGGCCCACGAGGAACTTCGCAGACGAAGATCCTCGTGAACCGTCATTCCTGGAGTCATCGGAGTCACGCCGCCCAGCACATACTAATGGTGAAGTCCCGGCCCTTCGGCCCAGTCTTGTGCGGTTCGTACTTGAGTGCGGTGTCGTTGAAGTCGCCCATCACTTCGGCCTTGCCGAGCAGTACGGCCTGATTGGGTTTCAACGCCGCGAGTTTCTCCGCCACGACGGAGTTGGAGCGAGGTTCGGCGTCACGGCTTCGTCGGCCGCGCGGGCCTGAACGACCTGGCCGAGGAGGCCCGTCGCGCACGTCAGCGAGCCAGTCCGGAGAAAGTGCCGGCGACCGATTCGCGAAATGTTCATGTCATCATCCTGTACGTGATGGTGGGCAAGGACGGTCCAGCTATTTCGCAGATCGCTTCATCAGACCCGTGTTTGAAACGCTTGACCATTGTTGCAGCCTCGAATCTGCTCGCCGACCGGGATGTTCCCAGCAAGCGTTGGACCTCGATCTCGGTGTCCGACGCGACATTCGCGAACGCCATGCAGACGTCATCCCATCGGCTTAAGTGACTGGCCTTTCTTTTTTTGCACGAATGCCGATTCGTCGCCGCGGTGGATGAAGATCAGCCCATGAAGCTCGTCGCCCTTCACGACCGCCATCCCCGACCCCGCGCCGGATCCATCTCGTCGTTCCCGTCCCACGTCCAGTCGACGCACGGTTGCCCGTCTCGTGTTGTGAGACGGCAATCCATCCCGCCCGACACGTACCCGAACTGGAACTCACCGGAGCCGTTGTCAGCGAACTCGACATATCCCTCGACTTCAGCGTCTACGAAGTCCTGAGCCCACTTGTTCATATGCGTGACGCGCCACCGCCCGGCAAACGGATTCGGTGCTGCGGGAGTCTGGCACATGGGTCTGTCCTGGTCTGGCTTCGGAGGCCGGTCAGAGTTTCCGCACGACGACGAACCACGCCCTCGGGCCACCTTCCCTGAAGCTGGCATCTTTCGGATCGGGTCGGACTTCGTACCGCGTGGGCTCGACGGACTCGACCACCCAGCCCTCGGTGAAAGCGTCTTCGATCTCCTTCCGGGACACCCGCCTCGGCCCCACTTCTCCCGGCTCGGCGTCACTGAAACAGAGCAGGAACAACCGACCGCCAGGCTTCAGGACCGACGCCAGCCCCTCGACATAGCGTCGCTGGTCTTCATCGCGGAAGACGTGAACCAACCCGCTGTCGGTCGCGTTCTCGAAGACCTCGGGAAGCTCGGTGAGGGCCAAGGCGTCCATGACGAGGAAGGTCGCGGTCACGCCCCGCTCATCCGCCTTCTGTTTGGCCCATTTGACCGGCTCGGCGAGAAAGTCGATGCCTGTGACCTTCTGGCCCCGGCCGGCGAGGAAAAGTGCGTTCTCCCCGGAACCACAGCCGCAGTCCAGGACCGATCCGGTGATCCGGTCGGCCACGTCCAGCAACGCCTTCTGCGGCCTGCCGATCTCCCACCGGGGTTGACCGGCGTAGAGTTCGACGAACGTGCTGCGGTCGGCGACGGGCATTGCACTCTCCAAGCGTTCATGGACTCCGCTGGGTATTCAGCGGTTCCACTCAACCCGCGGATCGGCTCGCCATGATAGACATGATGCGGACGGTTGATCGCGTCCGTCCACGCGGCCGTCTTCGGCAGTCCCAGAGCCTGGTAGATCGTCGCGGCCATGTTCTCGGGAGTCTGCGGATCAAGGGACGGATACCCGCCGATCTTGTCGCCCGCCCCCACGACCGTGCCGCCTTTCGTTCCGCCGCCGGCGAAGAAGATGGTCTGCACCGCCCCCCAGTGGTCGCGGAACCACTCGCTTCGTCCCACCCCCCGCTCTTGTAAAACGAGCGCCATTAACTGCTGGGCGAGGATGTGGAATGGTTTAGGCGGAGCCACGACAGGCTCCACGAACCCCTCATGCCACAGGTCGATCAATGCCGACGCCCGTAAGAGCCCTTCGTCGGTCGTGGCAAGGAAGAGGCAGTTTGACGTGGTGTCCGGTCGCCGTCCCGTCCGACCCATGCGTTGCAGGAACGAAGAGACGCTGGGCGGGGCGTCGATCTGGATGACTCGATCGAGGTCGCCGACATCAAGGCCCAGTTCGAGTGAACTCGTGGCGACGATCACACAGTTCTGCCGCTGCGAGAACGCACGTTCGGCGCTGCGGCGCTCATCCAGCCCGAGCGAACTATGCGACACGAAAGTATCGACGCCCGCCTGTCGCAGCAGCATCGCCAGTTGTTCGACCCGTGAGCGGCTATCGCAAAAGACGAGGCGTTTCTGTCCTGGGTGGAGGAGACGGATGAGCTTGGCTGCGACTACTACTATGAAGCCGTGGTAAGAATCAACGACAAATCCAGGTTTTTCTTCTCTCGTCTTCTTCCGGTCATTCCCTCGAGACGTAACCGCCCACGCCGCCGCGCGGCGTCGGCATCCCCTGACCCGCGAACAGCGCCCGCATCCGGTTCTGACACGCCACGCGACGGCCCACCAACTCCTGACGCGTCGCGATCAGCATCCGTCGTTGTCGCACCGCCGGCGTCGGCAACACCACCGTTCCAAACCTCGCTTGCGCGCCGGGCTAACAAACTCGTCACAGAAATCAATTCGACAGTACTCACCTCACCACGTCCTTCAAATCCAGCACCTGCGCGGCAGCGGTGCTGTTCCCGAACACCTTGAAGTTCTTGAAGGTCCAGACCACTTTCTTCTCCCGGGTTACCTCGAAGAGTTGCGGATTGTCGGGACCGGCGTGGCAGTTGCCCACGATCAAGTTGCCGTTGGGAAGCGCGTGCAGCGTCGTGACCCAGGCCAGCGTGATGCCCGGCAACTCCTTCTGCTCGACGGCCCAGACCACCTTACCTTTTGCATCGACTTCGAACACGCGATTGTTGTTGCCCCCCGCGATCACGGTGTTGCCGTTCGCGAGGCGCACGGCTCCGAAGACCTCGATGCCGTGCCCTTCGGGCCCGTGACCGCCCGAACGCGACCGACCCGCGAGGTCGAGTTGGTATTCCCAGACCACTTTGCCGGCGGGATCGTACTCGCGCACGCAGCCGTCCCCTTCGTGACAGACCAGGTAGTTGCCGGACGCGAGCTTGCGAACGAGGCGGGTGTCGCGGTGCGGGTCGGGATTCTTCACGGTCAGCGCGAGTTCCTTCACGATCTTGCCGTCTGCGTTCACTTCGACGATTCGCCGATTGCCGCTTTCCGCGACCATCGTGTTGCCGCCTTCGAGTCGCTGGAACGAATGGACCTCGACCCGCCCCTTGTAGCCGTCCTTCGGCTTCGCCTCGTACTTCCAGACGATTTCTTTCTTGGGGGTCATTTCGGTCACGGTCGCCGGCCCGGTGTTGAGGAGCAAGTTGCCGTTCGGGAGCAGGTGAATGTCGTGCGAGTTGTGCTTGCACTCCACTTCCCACTCGACCTTGCCGTCCTTGCCGACGATTGCGACGTGCCCATTGTCTTGAGCGAGAACGCGGTACTGAGGCGCGTCGGCGCCCCGGCTCGTGGAGGCGAATGCAAGGGCGACGAACGCAGCGAGGAGAGTTCGCATGGAGGCTCCAGGAGGAAGTGACCAACGCGAAACGCACGGAGCGAACTCCGTGCGTTTTTGGGGAGTCGAACTCGTTTTACTGATTGCGGAGATCGACGGTCATCTTGTCGCCCGGTTTCAAGGGCAAGTTCATCTCGCGGGTGCTGTCGTTCCAGCGGGCCTTCACGTTCAGCACGGCATTCGATCCGGGCTTCATCACGGGCGAGGTGAACACCGCACCCCCTCCGGTGAGAGGCGTTTCTTTTCCATCGAACCAGATGGTGGCACCGGCAGGCACATTGAGCGTGACGACGGCGGGCGCGGGTTCGGAGGAGCCGATTCCGGGATCGGAAGGGTAGCTCGGTTGCAGTGGAGGCGTCCCGAGATAGGCGGGTTGCGCGGAGTAGTAGCCGGAAGTGGAGGAGCGATAACCGTTGGAGTAGCCGTTGCCCATGCCGTATCCGTAACCGAGGCCACCGGCTCCGTAACCGAGGGGTAATCCGCCGTAGCCGTAGCCGCCGTAGGGATAGCCACCGAACCCGCCGGAGTAGGGAAAGCCGAAGCCGCTTCCGCCGTAGTAGTTGCCGCGGTAGCCCGTGTTGTTGAGGCCGCCGCGATAGCCGGATGCACCACCGTAATGGGGAGCACCGCCGACGTGTGGGGCACCCATGTGAGCGCCGCCACCGGGATGGCCTCCGCCGGGATGGCCTCCACCGCCGGGATGACCACCGCCCTTTTGTGCCGAAGCCAGACCGGCTCCGAGCAGCAGAGCCAGAGGAGCGGCCAACGCCGCAGTTCGAACCGACATGATGCACCTCTCGTTGAAACGCGGGAGAACAAGGGGCATGGCTACCCTATTGTACTCCATTGCGTTCCCGAACGTGCGTGCAGCTTCACTCGGCTTTCGCCCGAGGTTCGCCTGCGTTCGGTCGCCACACGATCCGATCGAAGATCGTCTGGAGTTTCCGTCCGCGCGTCGGATTGATCGCGCTCAGATGCGAGATCCGCCCCGCGAGAAAGGCGCGGAAGTCCAAGCAATTCTCGCGATTCTGCGACTCGGCTCCGGTTCGAAAGGCGGACCCATGACCGAGGTGAGGATGAAGATTTGCCGTTACCGGCGGATGGCCATCCGGGAATGGGTGTTCTTTGAAGTCGAACAACAAGAACGCGACGAGATTCTCGAAGGCGGGCCGGGTCGGGAACGCGGCGTGCGCTTGAACGGGAGCTGATGGCTCCTACCCCTACGGGGTAAATGCCTGGGGTACACTCCCAACTATTAGCACGATCAGCAACAAATCTGACGCCAACCCGCGGAGGTCTATTCGGATCGGGAAAGCAGGCGGTCCATCGCGCGTTTGCCGGTCTCGACGACTTGCGTCGCCTTCACCTGCCAGAGCATCGGGTTCATCAGTTCCAGCGACACGGCACCGCCGTAGCCGATCGTGCGCAGGCGTTCGAGGATCGGTTCGAGGCGGAAGTCGCCATCGCCGGGCATCACGCGGTCCGAGTCGGACATCCACTCGCGCGGCATCCCGGCCACATCGCAAACCTGCACGTGCGCCAGATTCGCAAGCGTGAGCCGCTCCAGATCCTCGGCCTTACTCGGCCCCTGCACGTAGTGGAACGCATCGAGGCAGACGCCCAGGTTCGGCTCGCCGCACCGTTCGACGAGCGCGATCGCGGTGTCCAGGCAGTTGCAAAAAGCGTCGGCACCGTGAAACTCCAGTGCCAGTTTCACGCCGAATCCCGCGGCCCAGCGAGCGGCCTCCACCAACGACTTCATCGCCCGATTGAGTGCCGGCGGATCGATGCCTTGCGCGAAGTCCGCGACCAGGATCGCGATGGGAATGCCGAACCGCTGGCAGAGGTCGAGCCGCTTCTTGAAGTGTTCGAAGTGGGCTTGCCGTTGGGGTCCCTCCGAGAGCAGCAACCCACCTTGATACGCGGCGGCAGCGAGCGCGATTCCGCTTCCCGAGAGGAGTCTCGCCGTTTCGTCCGCAGTGGTGGTTTCGAGGTGCTGTTCGAGCTTGGTCAACCAGACTTCAATTGAAGGGAAGCCGGACCCGGCGGCATTCGCGATGTCGTCCGCGAACGAAGTCGACAGCGTCGTGACCTGACTGATGCAAGGGATCATGAAGTCGATATCACGCGTTGCGTTTCGGCGGCTTCTTGGAAGTCTCTTTCTTCGTCGGCACCGCTTCGGGTTCGGGAGGCGAGTTGAACCACCCGAAAAAGATCGCTGCGAGCAGGAGCGCCCCCGAGACGTGCAGGCAGATGCCCAGGATCACCATCATCTTCGTCTTGGTTTTGTCCTGGGCCGTGAGTTTCCGCTTGGGCACGGGTTCGGCTGAAGCATGTGAGGTGGAGAAGGCATCGCCGGCTCCCCATTCATCCGCGGTGGAAGGATGCGATTCGGCCGCGAGTACCTCGGGTTCTTCGTCGTGGGCCATCGCCATCGGCACGGGGCCCGAGTTGGGGGCGACCGTAGGAACCGGACTCGGACGGCAGTACGAAACGAGAGCCCGTTCCACATCGTAAGCGGTTGCAGGACGGTCGTCGGGCCGCTTACTCAGCAACTGGTGAACGAGGGCGGCGAACCCAGCGGGCACGTCCGGCCTCAGCGTGGCGAGCGGGGCCGGTTCCGAACTGCGGACCTTTTGAATTAATCCCGTGGCCGACGTTCCTTCATGGGGTGCCCGGCCCGTGAGCAAGTGGTAAAGCGTGGCACCGAGCGAGTACAAATCGCCGCGCGGTTCGTGGGTCGAATCCTCGAGGCGTTCCGGAGCCAGGTACGGCAGGGCCTCGACCGAGGGCGCAATGAGTACCGCGGCGGGGCGGATGGGAACGAGCCCGAGTTCGGCGAGTTTAATGGCCGCGTTCGGCGCGGGCCGCCGCTTCATCGTGCCGTCCGCTCCGGCCTTGGTCGTCATCGGTCCGACGAGGAGGTGCTGGGGCCGCACGTCGCCGTGGGACAGGCCGCGTTCGTGCGCCGCTCGCAACGCCTCGGCACACTGCCGGCCGTACTCCGCCGCCAGGAACGCGGGCATCGGGCCGATGTCGCGCACCAATGCATCGAGCGGCCCCGAATCGGCCGGCGGGTCGATCGCCGCGTAGCACTCGTCGCCTTCCTGCCCAGCGTCCAGCACCGTGACCAGGTACGGATTGTGGAGTGCGGCCGCGGACTGCACCCGCTGTAGAAGGGCCGAGGGCGAATCCGCGGGGAAGAGCGACTCGGCGCGGAACCGCCGTAGTTCGATCGGCGTTCGCAGGGAGGGATGAAGCGCCCGGTAGGCGATCCCGCCGGGACAGGGGCCGAGTTCCTCGATCACCGGATAGTTCGCGAAGTTCAAGTCTGCTCCCCGGCCATTGCGAATCGCTTCGGCCTGAAATCGCGTGATCGCTCCACGTTCTTCGAGGTAGACGCAAAGCGAATCGAGGTTCGCGTGTGGTAGGTCCGGCTGGCGGATCAAAAGTTCAATCTGATCGGGAAACAGCACCCGGCTGGCCCGAGCGCGATCCAAAAAGCCAGCGATCGAGTCGGAAGGCATCGGCACGCTCAAAAAGTCGCGGCGGAGTGAAGCGCCATTGTAGCGGGCCCGGTGCGAAGGGGAAATGAATGCCGCGGAGTGAAGACCGAGCTTCGCGAGATTTATGGGCCGGACCGCAGCCTGCGAATGGCCTCTGCGTCTCCCGTGAGATCGAAGACGAAGAGGGAGCCGCCGAGAATCGCGTCGGGCTTTCGGCTCCGCAACCACGCAAACGTCGCGGGGTCGTCCAGATAGATTCCCAGCAAGTTGTTGGCACTGATCGCGAGTACGTGCCGCGCGGCATCGGGCGGAATCGACTCTCCACCCGCCGGACCGACCCGCCCGTAACCCGGAAGCGACTGGTAGCGGATGCCGTACGCTTCGGGCCGGTCGGTGCCGAAGTACGAAAGGTAGACGGTTTCAATGCGTTCGCGCTCGATGTACGCCTTCAACAGCGGTAGCCCCAGGCCCCAGTCCGCGTTCGAATCGGCCACGAAGTCTAACCCGCGGTCGCCCGCGATCTCGTTGAAGTACGCGACCTGATGCGGCGACGCTTGCCAGGACGCCCAACCGGCCCAACCGAGCAGCGCGAGCAGCAAGGCACAGCTTGCACCGGCTGGAAGCCGGTGCCACCCAAAATGCCTTTGTTCTACAGCACCGGCTGGAAGCCGGTGCCACCCAATGCTGCTAACCAGCCCGCCCGCAAGGATCGGCAGAAAGACCAGTGCCGGAAGCACGACTCGAATGCCCAGGTCGACCCGCGAGTACGACGCCGCGGCGAAGAAGATCAGCGGAGGCAGCCAGACGAGAATGGAACGCTTCGATGGGCGTTCCTTCACCTGGATGATTGCCGAGGCGCATGCGGCCGCGAGAAGTCCCAAAGGCACTTTCACGGCGCAGGCGACGAGATAGTAGTGCAACCAGCCGGACTTTGAGAGTTGCCCGTTCAAGTACATGCGGCCATCGCCGTGGTCGGCCCGCGTGAGTTGGAATTTCAGACCGCGGCCCCACTCGTCGAAGTGCAGGAAGCCGTAGGTTGCCGCCAAGACGATGACTGCGATGACGCCGAGTCGGAACAGGAGATCGAAGTACGCCCGCAGGCGCGGCCCCGCTCCCTCTTGCGGCAGCACTCGGCCCGGGAGTGCGAGCACGCCACCGCGCAGCACGAAGGCCGTCCCCGCGAACCCGAATCCCACGACCATCGCGATGGCCGAGAGCTTGGACCCGAGCATGAGGCCGAGGCTGATTCCGGCGGCGAAGAGCAGCCCGCGCGTCGGCCGAGCGGCGTACTCCCAGAGCAAGTAGCTCGAGAGAAGTGCGAAGAACGCGAACCCGGCATCGGTGCTCAACACGCACGAGAGTGCGAGCAGGTTGGGATCGAACGCGGCGAACGCCATCGCCGCGAGGCCAGCGAACCGGCACTGCCAGAGCCGAGAGGCCCACCATCCCGCGAGTAGCACGATTCCGCAGCCGAGGGCCAAGTTCATTCGCCGGGCCGGTTTCAACAAGCGTTGATAGGGCACGCCCGAGTCGTAGAGGAAGGCGAGGCCGACATGCCAGTGATCGCGATTCGTGGCTTCGGCCACGGCTTGCGGGTAGGGCGGTCGTTCACCCACCACCAGCGGCAACGCCCACCACCACTTCAAGAGCGGAGGATCTTCGTGGTTCATCCGCAGGTCGCCGGTCCGCCAGTAGCCGTACCCGGCGGCGAGGTGAGCGCCCTCGTCGAAGGTCGGGCCATTCGCTTCCAGGAAGCGTTCGCCCTGCCACCAGAAATACGCGAGAAGCAATGCCGCAAGCATCCCTGGGAGCGCGGCCATCCTGGCCGCTCGGTTCGGCGGACGCAATGAGCGCACTTCAAGGTTCAGTGGAAGCGGCCGAGACGGCCGCGCTCCCAGGGTCGCACTGGCAATCCGCGACATCGCTCAGGCTCCGGCGACGAGTGGAACCGAAGTGGGAGAAGGCGAGCAATTCGCGAGGCGAACCGAGCCCCAGCAGCCGAGCAGAATCGCGGGTGTGACCCAGACGTACCATTCGGAGGACGTGTGGTCGACCATCATCGCGAGCATCGCGGCATTCGCGAGAAGCAGGCTTCCGACACCAAATGTTCGGGCGAGGGCGTGCGGTGTCTTGGCCAACTTCACACCAGTGGCGAGGATCGGCACGAGGAGTAGCACGAGGTCGTGCTGCCAGACGCCGTAGGGCGCGAGGAGCAGCGAGAGGCCGACAATCGCGGGAAGGTTGCGAGTACCAAACCCCTCCCCCAGCTTTGTGGGGGAGAGGTGGAGAAAGTACCACCAAACGAAGCCGGCCGCGCCGAACAGGAGCGGCAACCACTGTACCCAGAAGGGTTGCCCCGGTACGGCGCTTCGCAGCCACCAGCCGATCAACGGCGGCGTCCACCGCGCGAGATTGTGGTGATCCGCGGACGAGGAACCGGTCGTCGCCTGGAAGTAATTCGACCACACTTCTGGATTCGCAAGGGTCGGTGGGATGCACGCGAGGAGCCCGACGAACGCGCCACCGAGAAGAACCTTTCGGCCGAACCGATCGCGACCGGCTTCCAACAACAACCAAAGAGCGAAGAGCCCCAGCAAGTGCGGCTTCACCGCCGTTAGGGCACCGATGGCCCCGGCGAGTAGCGGTCGATTCGCGCGAATGCAGACGAGGAAGCCGGCGAGGCCGATCAGGACGATGGCCGTGATCTGGCCGCTACCGATGAGAAAGATCGTGGGGACGAACGCGAGTGCGAGCAGGTACGCGATCCACCGCTGATTTCGCGGCCCGTCGAACCCGCGCCACAGGAGCCCCGAGGATGCCAACATCAACCCCACGTGAAGCAGCACCCAGGCTCCGTAAGCAATCCGGAACGGCAGCAACCCGAGGGGCATTATGAGCGTGAGCGTCCACGGCGGGTTCCACATCATGATGGCGGTATCGTCGAGGCCGAGGCTGCGTTGGAGGTCGCGCATCTTCGTGCCGTCGTACGGGTTCTCGCCGTTCGCGTTGAGCCGCCCGGCCGTCCAGTATTCGGTGAAGTCGAAGGGAGCGGCGAGGGTTCCCGTGAAGAGCCGATCGACGACGAGGCCGGCCAGCGCCAGCACGAGCAGAACGCCCGCACCGAGTACGAGGCGGCGAATCGTCGAAGTCTCGGCCCCAGCCGGCATGTCGGCACTCCAAACGGTGAGGACCTCGACAGCCTAGAACACAATTCAGGCCGGACTCGGAAAGGTGACAGCGGGGGTGTGCCTCTCGAAGGGTTAGCGAGAATTCACTTGACGATCCGCCACTTGGCAGGCATAATACTGCCATCTGACACCGTGGCCTCTGTTCGCGAGGATGCCGTGCTTCCGCCGCTGCCCACGCCGACCGAACAACTCATGCTCGGTCTGGACGTTTCCGATCCGATCAAGGTTCACGCCGCGCTCTTGCACGGCTTGCCGTTCTCGGCGGTGAAGAAGTTCGAGAAGGCCACGCACCTGCCGCGCGGGGAAGTCGCGAGGCTCATCTCGATGGCCCCGCGAACCCTGGCTCGGCGTCAGGACGAAAAGCGCCTCCAGGCCGACGAATCGGATCGGCTCTATCGGCTCGCCAGCCTCTTCCGCAAGGCCATCGATCTCTTCCACGGCGACGACGAATCGGCCATGCGTTGGCTGCGACTTCCTCGGCCTGCCCTGGGCGGCGAAACTCCCCTCGAACTCGCCAAGACGGATATTGGCGCTCGCCAAGTCGAAACCTTGATCGAACAGGTCCGCCACGGGGTCTTCGTGTGAGTACGGTCGTCTGGCGGGTGGCCGATCTGGCGTATACGGACCCTCCGTTCAATCCCTTCGATGGCGAGGGTGCCCGGCTTTACGGTGGCCGTTGGAACAACGCGGGCGTTCCCGCCGTCTACGCCGCCGGCGCCTGCTCGCTCGCCCTTCTGGAAGTACTCGTTCACGTCCCCGATCTCGCGTTGCTGCAAGGCTATGTCGTCTATCGCGCCGAGATTCCGGACGAACTCATTCTCGATGTCGCGATTGAGGAACTGCCGAAAAATTGGAAGCAACCGGGCCTCGTGCCCGACCTCCGCAGGCTCGGCGACGAGTGGATGCGAGCTCGCGCGTCGGTCGCCCTTCGCGTTCCGAGTGCGATCGTGCCCGTCGAGTTCAATTACGTGCTGAATCCGAGGCATCCCGAGTACGAACTCATCACCTTCGGCGAGCGCGAGCCGCTCCCCGTCGATCCGCGATTGTTGAAGAAGTGACGCCTCGCCCTTCCCCTTTCATCCACAAAATCGGATCAATCGCAATCCCGCGGTGCGGCAGTTGCGTCTAAACGGAGGAGAGCGCCCCCGCGCCGTGGTGTTCTGCTGGAGTTCGGCCCGCATCGTCGGACGTGCAATCGGACGGAACCGCTTTGTTCAGCACGAATTCGGGTTGTGAACTCGGCTTGGCACCGTTAGGAAGAATGGACCGATTACACCGGTCCGCCTAACCGCGTGTGTACTAACCGGGATGTTCATTCCTGTAGGGTGGGCCGGACCGCGACTTACGAATGCAAGTCGCGGGAGGCCCACGGGGAGAGTCTCCGCCGATGCACGTGGGCCTCACTCGGCAAGGCTAAAGCCTTGCCTCGCTCCGGCCCACCCTACGCACCTCTGATTGGGGAACAAGGTAACAGAAGAACGGCCTCTCGCGTTAGCGGGCGCACTGGGATGTTGAATCCGGGCGAAATGGTTCCACGGCATTCGGGCCAGGATCAGGCCCATGCCGCAGGTGTCGGTAATCCCGGAGAACAGGAGTCCGGCCCCAACGAGGTCGAGCTTCTTGCCGTCCTTGCCGAGTTGGGCGAACGCCCGAGGGTCGATCGTCGCGATGGTCATGAGGTTCCTCGGTTATGCGAATCGTTTGTGGAATGTGCCGCGAGACGGTTCCTACAACAGTGTCATGCTCGATTTCGCGACCACGGCGTTCGTCTCGATCCTGTTCCTCGTCGATCCGCCCGGCACGGTCCCGGCGTTCATCGCGCTCACCAATCGCTACTCACCTCAGAAGCGCCGCAAGACCGCACTCGTGGCCAGCGTTTCCGCAACTTTGATCCTCATGGGCTTCGCCGCCGTCGGCAACGTCATCTTCCAAGTGCTGCGGCTCACGCTCCCCGCGTTCCAGATCGCCGGCGGGCTGGTGCTGTTCCTCGTGGCGTTGGACATGATTCGCGCCCAGCGATCCACACAGGAAGGGCCGGCCGAGATGAGTGAAGGGGAAGCCGCCGCCGATGTGGCGATCGCACCACTGGCCATTCCAATGCTCGCCGGCCCGGCCGCGCTCTCAACCGTCACCGTACTCATGGCCCAGGCGAACGACGCGGGCCAGGTGATGCTCGTGTTCCTCGCCATCGCCCTGACCGGTGCGATTTGCTACGTCACGCTACGGCTGGCCGAACCGATCCAGAGGCGGCTCGGCACGACCGGCGTTCACGTGCTCGATCGCGTCTTGGGCTTGGTCCTCGCCGGGATCGCGGTGCAGTTCGTCATCAACGGCCTCGCGGCCGCGAACTTGATACCCAAGACGTGAAGTCGGACCCTGGGAGCGCGGCCGTCCCAGCCGCATGGCGATCCAATTATCACGGCGAGATGATGCGGCCGGGACGGCCGCGCTCCCAGGGCAACTCACTTGTCGGCTGCGTCTTCACTGTAGCTGCTTTGGTAGACGAACTTGGTTCCTTCGCCGAGGTGGTTCATCAGTTCGGCTTTCACACCGAGCCGGGCCGCGTGGTACTTGCCCGCGACCGCGTTGAAGTACACGTCGCCGGTCCAGAGCATCGGTACGAGCGGCACCTGCTCGCTGGTCGTCTTCGGTGCGACCTTCAGAGTCGTTTGCACGCCGAACGTCGCGAGGCCGTCCTTCACATCCTTGCACGTGTACTTCTGGATGAAGTCGTAGCTCTCGCCGGTGCCGGCGGGCGGGTCGATCTTGAACGCGAACGGCCGCTCCCACGTCTGCCCGGTGGCCGGCCCCATGTCCGGCAGCAAGAAGCGGAAGGGCAACTCGGCGTGCAGCCGTGCCGCGGAACCCGTCTTGGCTTCCTTCACTTCCACCAACTTGCCCTGCGAATCGACGCGAACCACGACCACGGGTTTGTTCAAGAACTCGGCCATCTCCTTGGCCTGTTCGGGGTTCGCCGAATCGCGGAGATCGGTGCTGCCGTCCGGCTTCTTGAACTCGTTGCGGACCGCCGTGATCTGCATTTCGAGGGTGGCGACGCCCTGGGCATCGACGTCCTTCACGGTCCACTTGCGCGTGAGCGCCAGATTCGTGCGAGCTTCCCCGACCACGGGCTTCTCGGTCTTCTCGTCCAACGTCGTTTCCTGAATCACGGTCTGCTGCGTCACTTTGTAGGTCTGTACCTGGCCGGCTTGCCACTTGAATCGGAGTGCGGTTGCGTTCGCGGGCGGTTGTGCGACCGCGGCCCCAATCGAGGCGACGACGACGAGCGAAACGAGAAGCCGGGCCATGGAAAACCTCCGTGCGAAATCGAGAGCCGGAGGGGATAGCGAAACCCGGTTGGCGTGGGAAGGGGAATTTCCGGGGGGTGTGCCAACCCAGAATCAATTGCCTACTTCGAGAGGCACGCCCTCAAGGTCACTCACTCGTCGCTCGGTTGAGCCATCGGGAACGAACCCAGCACCGAGACCGTGTCGCAGAATTCTTCCAGGGCCGTCAGCGTCTTCTTCACCTTGGCGTCTTCGCGGTGGCCCTCGAAATCGACGAAGAAGACGTAGTGCCCCTTGGCCTCGCGGTAGGGGAACGACTCGACCCACGTGAGGTTGATCTTGTTGGATTTGAAGAGGCTCAAGGCATCGACCAACGCACCGGGGCTGTGCGGCACTTGGAACATGAGGGCCGTCTTGTCGGTGCCGGTGCGGGCGCTATCCGTGAGGCCGATCACGGCAAAGCGGGTCTCGTTGAAGGGCGAATCTTCGACGTTGCTGTAAAGCACCTTGATTCCGTAGCGCACGGCGGCTTGCCGGCCGGCGACGGCCGCGACGTTCGGTTCCGTTTGAACCAGAGTGGCCGCGTGGGCCGTGCTCGAAACTTCGTGCAGCGAGGCGTGCGGCAGGTTCTTGCTCAGCCAATTGCGGCACTGGGAGAGCGCCTGGGCCTTGCTGTAAACGCGGCGAATCTCGGTCTGCTCGCAGTTCGCCAGCAAGTGGTGGTGGACGCGGAGCCTGATCTCGGAACAAATCTTGATCGTCGGCATCTGGATGAACATGTCCAGCGTGTCGGTGATGCGGCCGTCGGTCGAATTCTCCAATGGTACGACGCCGAAGTCCGCGTGCTTGCGGCTCACTTCCTCGAACACGGCCGCGATCGTGCCGGTACGCAGATACGAGACGGCTTCACCGAAGCGCTCGATGGCCGCGAGGTGGCTGTAGCTGTACTCCGGCCCGAGGAACGCGACGTTCTGCACCTTTTGCAGCGCCCGCGAACCGCTGATCAACTCGCGGAAGACGGCCTTGATGGACACTTCCGCCAGCGGGCCCTTGCTCGCCTTCAGAACGTTGTTCATCACTTCTTCTTCGCGGGCCGCGGAGAAGATTTCCCCGCCCTGATCCGCTTTCACCTTGCCGATCTGCCCGGCGATCAACGCGCGTTTGTTCAGAAGGTCCACGATGTTCAGGTCGAGCTTGTCGATCTGAACGCGCAGCGACTTCAGGTTCGTGGCGGTCTTATCGGGTGCGGGCGAATCGTTCTTGCGCGTCATGGTCGGTTCGAACCAAACGACGGGATGGGGGTGATTCGTGAGAATGTACCGGTCCGCCCGCGATGCGTCAACGAACTGGAAGGCAATACTGGACTTAAGTTCGCAGGTGAGCTCGGTTCGAGCCTGCCATTTCGGCGGGCCGAGTCGGATTGCAACATTGCCACATTGCCAACTTGCCTGACACCCAATTTAGCAATCTAACTCAGTGAGAAACCGTAAGATTCTGTTGAGTAATAATTTACGCCGACGATTGTGCGAAAATGCTTCGTGCGTACCACTTGGATCGGCGGCCCGCCGACTCCGGTACGATTCTTGCTTTTCAGCGAGATTATTCCCGAATCCTTCCCATAGTCGGTGTATCGAACATTCCGCAAACTCACGGCTCGCCAACTCGCCAATCGTCGAAGCTTCCCAGATAATGGGTGAGATTCACGGCACCGAGCGCGAGCCGATAATAACCCCCAAACCGGAGTTCAATCATGGCGGAAGAGAAAATTATCGGCATCGACCTGGGCACTACCAACTCGGTCGTTGCGGTCATGGAAGGCGGCGAAGTCAAAGTCATTCCGAATCAAGAAGGCAACCGGCTCACGCCGAGCGTGGTCGCGTTCACGGACAAGGGCGATCGCCTCGTCGGCGACCCGGCCAAGCGGCAGGCCATCACCAACCCGCGGCGCACGATCTATTCCATCAAGCGGTTCATGGGTCGCCGGCACAGTGAGGTCGAGAGCGAAGAGAAGCTCGTTCCCTACAAGATCAGCGGCGGCCCCGCGGACCTCGTGAAGGTGGACATCGACGGCAAGAACTTCACGCCGCCCGAAATCTCCGCGATGGTGCTCCGCAAGTTGAAGGAATCCGCCGAAGCGTACCTCGGGCATGCCGTGCGGAAGGCCGTCATCACCGTGCCGGCGTACTTCAACGATTCGCAGCGCCAGGCGACGATCGACGCCGCATCCATCGCCGGGTTCGATACCGAGTACGAAACGCGCGGCAAGGACGGCACCGTCGTCAAGCAGCGGATGCGAATCATCAACGAGCCCACGGCCGGGGCGCTCGCCTACGCGCTCGACAAGAAGACCGACCTGAAGATTGCCGTCTTCGACCTCGGCGGCGGCACCTTCGATCTTTCGGTGCTGGACGTGGGCGGCGAGGAAGGCCTCTTCCAAGTTCTCTCCACCAACGGCGACACCCACCTCGGCGGCGACGACTTCGATCAAGTGGTCATGGACTACATTGCCGACGAGTTCAAGAAGGGGAACGGCATCGACCTGCGGAAGGACCCGATGGCCATGCAGCGGTTGAAGGAAGCCGCCGAGCGGGCCAAGAAGGACCTGAGCCAGCAGATGACGACGGACATCAACCTGCCGTTCATCACGGCGGATGCGAGCGGCCCGAAGCACCTGATGCTCTCGATCACGCGCAACCAATTCGAGCGGATGGTGGAGCACCTGATCGAGCGCTGTAGGAAGCCGGTGCTGACGGCACTCACGGATGCCCGCCTGAAGCCGAACCAGATCGACGAGATCGTGATGGTCGGCGGCATGACCCGCATGCCGCGCGTGCAGGCGCTCGTGAAGGAGATCTTTGGGAAGGAAGGCCATCGCGGCGTGAACCCGGATGAAGTCGTCGCCATCGGAGCGGCCATTCAGGGCGCTCAGCTGCTGCTCGGAGCCGCGGCCGACATCCAACTGGTGGACGTGACGCCGCTCTCCCTCGGCCTCGAAACGCTCGGCGGCGTGCTCACCGTCATGATCCCCAAGAACACGACCATCCCGAAGAAGGCGAGCGAGATCTTCACCACGGCCGCGGACAACCAGCCGTCGGTCGAGGTGCAGGTGTTCCAGGGCGAGCGGCCCATGGCACGCGACAACAAGCAGATCGGCAGCTTCCACTTGGACGGCATCCCGCCGGCACCCCGGCAGACGCCCAAGGTCGAAGTCACCTTCGAGCTCGACGTCAACGGCGTGCTCAGCGTGTCCGCCAAGGAACTCGGCACCGGCAAGCAGCAGCAGATTCGCATCGAAGGCTCCTCCGGTTTGAACAAGGAGGAAGTCGAGAAGATGAAGCGCGATGCGGAACTGCACGCCGACGAGGACAAGAAGAAGCGCGAGTTCGCGGACGCGAGGAACGAGGCCGAGAACCGCATCCACCTGATCGAGAAGAGCCTGGCCGAAGCCGGGGAAAAAGTTTCGGAGGCGGACAAGGCTCCGATCAACCAAGCGATCGGTAAGGTGCGCGACGCATTGAAGGGCACCGACCTCGCGGCCCTGAAGAGCGCCTCGGCGGAATTGGAGCAGGCCTCGACCGCGATGCAGGCTCACATTCAGTCGAAGGGCCAACCGGGTCCGGATTCTGGCCCGACGACCCCGGGCAGCGCGAGCAAGCCCGGCGACGACGTGATCGACGCCGAGTACGAAGTGAAGAAGTAAGCCGCTTGCGGCTTCGCGATTGCAACTTCGAGCCGCGGGGGTGAGCCCTCGCGGCTTTGTTGTTAGACTGAAGGGAAGGGTTGAGTACGCGCGGTGAAGCAGGTATCATTCACTTCTAAGGCGAGCGGCAGTTCTTCTGTTACCCATTCCGGGGTGCGTAGGGTGGGCCGGAGCGAGGCAAGGCTTCAGCCTTGCCGAGTGAGGCCCACGGGCA
>JAYTGN010000212.1:0-12761 GCA_043733485.1 Gemmataceae bacterium | reverse complement strand
CCCGCCGGTGTGCCGGCTGGCGAATCCGCGACCCATCCAGCTCGACGTGGCTCCCGCGCAGGCATTGACCGACATTCCGGCGGTCGACTGGCAAACGCGAAGCTTCCAGTTCGGTGGTAGGCTCGTGCCGTGGACCGAACCGGTGCTGGTCATCCAGATCGAACTGTTAGACGAGGTGGACCAGTCGGTGTGTCCGAAGGCGATGGTGTTGCTCAAACCGTCCCCGATCGCGAGGAAGGTGATCGGTGCTGCGTTGCCGATGTAATCGAACAGCCCGCGATGATTGGGGCCGCCTCCGTAACCCTGGCCCGGTTGCGGGCAGGGCGAAGTGGGTGCCACGGTGTTGTTGCTGGCACAGCCTCCGCACCCGTAGTTGACCCGCGAGCCATCGCCTCCATACGGATCGACAGCGGGCGACGGGATGTTGTTGAAGCCGTCTCCGTAGCTTCCGACGTAGTTGCTGTGCCAACCGAGATAGCGACCGCCGGGGCCATCGCCGACTCCGGACGTGCCGAGTTGCGGGCACCCGCTCACCGGCATGGTGCGGTTGTCGCTCATGGAGCTGGAATGCGGATCGCTGGGGCACAGGAAGGTGGAGATCTTGGCTTGTCGAACGACTGCCATGGCCTCGCAGGTCACGTTCACATCGAATCGTATCTGTCGGTACAACGGATCTTGTTCGAGGTAAGGCAGCAGGCGCGGCAGATGGCCCCAACCCAGGGTGAAGCCGTCGATTTTCGGCAGAGCGCGATTGGCGTCGTGGTAGCCGTGCAGCGCGAGCCCAACCTGCTTCATGTTGTTGGCGCACTTGCTGCGATTGGCTGCCTCGCGGACCTTCTGGACCGCCGGCAAGAGTAGGCCGATCAAAATGGCGATGATGGCGATCACGACCAACAGTTCGATGAGAGTAAAGCCTTTGCGGCGCATGTTCGATCTCCTGGCGAGGATTTCGTGAGTCTGCTCCCAACTCGAAATAATCCCACGGCTCGATCATACGTCGGCTTCGATCGCGGCACAAGAATTATATTCTCCCGGACGCGCCAATCGATTTGGGCTTGGGTGGAACCGGTGCCGCAGGTTTTCTCCCCTCGCCTGAATTCCGCTCGCACCATCATTCTTTCCTGCCTGCATAATCCGTCCGACCGTCAAATCGTGACCTACTTTTCTGAAGCCCCGCGCTTCTGCTTCGAGGTCACTGCCGTGCCCATCGCGTGCCCCTATTGCGAACACCGGATCAATTTGAAGGCCGCGAAGGCGGGGCGGTACCGCTCGCGCTGCCCGAAGTGCGAGAGGCCGTTCGCCCTCAACGTGCCGCGGGACGACACCGCGATTGAAGTTCGCGCGCTCGAGATCGAAGAGACGATCGCCAACCGCGCGTCCGCGAAGTCGGAGTTGGCCGTCGCCGGTTCTCGCGGCAGTTCTCACATCGCGGGCTTCGAACCGACCAACGCCGATCCGCGTCGCAGGAACCACTCGATCACCGATTTTGAAGACGCACCGGAAGTCGAGAATTCCAACGAGGACTATGCGGCACCGCGAACGGATGTCCACGGGTACCGGATCGTGCGGGAACTCGGTCGCGGCGGCATGGGTGCCGTCTTTCTCGCGCAGCAACTTTCGCTCGATCGGCCCGTCGCGCTCAAAGTGATGGCGAAACGCTGGGCCAGCGACCCCACGTTCGTGGCCCGCTTCACGCGGGAAGCGTATGCGGCCGCTCAACTCTGCCATCCGAATATCGTTCAGATTCACGACATCGGCGAGGTCGATGGCGGTCGCTTCTTCAGCATGGAGTTCGTACCGGGTCGCTCGCTGGCCGAGGTGGTGCGCAAGCACGGGAAGCTCGACCCCGAGACGGCCGTGGGTTACATCCTGCAAGCGGCTCGCGGCCTCAAGCACGCCCACGATCGCGGCATGATCCACCGCGACGTGAAGCCGGACAATCTGCTACTGGACCATCAGGGTTTGGTGAAGGTGGCCGATCTCGGCCTGGTGAAGACGCCGGCGCTCACGCGGGAAGACGACGCACTCGCCACATCGCGCGGTGGGTTGAACTCGATTCCCGCGAACCTGACGGGGGCCCGGATCGCTCTGGGTACGCCGGCGTACATGTCGCCGGAGCAGTGCCGCGATGCCGCCTCGGTCGATCGCCGGGCCGATGTCTATTCGCTCGGCTGCACGCTGTACGTGATGGTTACGGGCCGCCCGCCGTTCCACGGCACCACCGCCATCGAACTCATGACGAAGCAGGCTTACGAACCGATCGTGCCGCCGGAACGGATCGTAGCTCGCGTTCCCGCCGAACTCTCGGCCGTGATCCAACGCATGCTCGCCAAGAGCCCCGACGATCGCTTCCAGAGCATGGACGACGTGATCCGCACGCTCGAAGCCTGGCTCGGCATCCGAACCGCCGGCTCGTTCTGCCCGCGCGAAGAGGAAATCGCGAAGCTCGAAGGCCTCGTCCACGCTTTCAACGCGTCGCCGAGGGCCGTGCTTCGCGGCCGGCTCGTGCAAGGCTTCGCCGCGCTCGCCGTCTTCGCCTCCATCTTGCTGCTGTTCTTCGGTCGGGCGGGCTGGTCGTTCGGAGTCGTGTCGCTGCTCGTGCAAACGGCCGCGGCGTACTTCGTCGTCGATGGCATCGCGCGGAAGGGCGTACTCTTTACCCGCGCCCGGCAGTTCGCCTGGGGGCTCGGCTGGTGGGACTGGGCCATCGCGCTCGCCGCCTTCGGCATGTTCGTACTCCTACTCGCGATGTCCGGCCTGTTCTGGATCGGGGTCGCGTTCGGCATCATGGGAATCGGGCTCGCCTTCGCCGTACACCTGGCTCTGGATCGACCGATCGACGCCGAGCGCCGCGGCCCAGTCGATGCTTGCGAGAAGTTGCTGCGACGGTTCCGCGCTCAGGGGCTGGATGAAGGGGACTTGCGGCAGTTCGCGGCCAAATTCTCGGGCCGCAAGTGGGAAGGATTCTTTGAAGCACTCTTCGGTTACGAAGCGAAGTTGACGGCCCGAGCGGGCCTCTTGCGGGGCGGTTCCTCCGGGCCGCGCGAGAAGTACGCTTCCTGGCGCGAACCGATTCTCAACGCGATGACGCGCATCGAATCGACGCGCCGGGAGTCCCGCGAGCGGAAGATGCTCGCGGTCGTGGAACGCGCCCGATTGCTCGCCGAGGGAGCCGCTCAGGATGTGGCCCAGCGTCAGGCCTCGGCCACGGCCGACGCGATGGTCCGCACCGCATATCACATTCGCCGGTCCGCGACCGAGCCCCACGTCGGTACTTTGATGAGCGGGGCCAGCGATCCCGAGTTCGACTTCGAGCCGTCGAAGCCCGAGTCGCTGGGCCGGCTGGTCGCGCTCGTCGTCGGCCCGCACGTTCGAACCGCGATCGCGGCGTTGCTCCTGGCTGCGTGTGGGATCTGGGCGCACCAGAACGGCCTCCTGCCGGGAAGCGAAGTGCAGACGCAGGTTCAATCCGCGGTGGAAGCGAGCGACCTCGCGGGCCTGGAATATACCGCGGCGCTGGATCGAACTCGCAAGACGACTCCGCTGGCGGTCGAGGGCGTGCCATCGCGGTTCACGGGATGGGTCGATAGCTTCAACGTGGGGATCGCGGGCTTGCTCTTGATGGGCTCGCTCTGCTTCCGCGGGAATGCGATGTCCCTGATGGTGCTGGCCGGAGCGGGGGTCGCCGTGGTCGGGCATCAGCTCGGCGTGCGGACCGTCGAGCCGGTGAGCGACTACCACGTGGCACTCTTGCTGGGTGCGGTCATCGCACTGATCGGCTTCCGCTTCGGCAGCCGGTGAGTCGAGTCTTCGCGAAGCCTCGGCCCGCCCTACAAAAGTCGCGTGGAGGCATTCGATCGCCTTCCGGTACCGCATGCCTGCGAGTCGACGAGATGACCCGGAAGAACGCGACGCCCTCCCCAGATGGAAGTGGTTTCCTGCTTCCAGACGACCTTCCTGCCTCGTGGCTCCAGGCTCTGTCCCCGCAACCGCGCGAGCCGTACTGGCCGGGGCTGATGCAATTTCTTGCTCGCGAGCGCGCGAGCCACGACATCTTGCCGCCGTCTTGCGATGTCTTCAACGCTTTCCGATTCACGCCGCTCGAACGCGTGAAGGTTCTCATTCTCGGGCAGGATCCTTACCCGACTCCGGGCGTCGCACACGGGCTGTGCTTTTCCGTGCAACCCGGAGTGAAAATCCCGGCTTCCTTGAGAAACGTCTTTCGCGAGCTTCAAGACGATCTCGGGATCGCTCCCGCTTCGCACGGTTGCCTCACGGCTTGGGCCGAGCGCGGCGTCTTGCTCCTGAACGCGTGCCTCACCGTGCGGGCCGGCGAACCGAATTCACATTCCGCGAAGGGCTGGGAGTCGTTCACCGATGCGGCCATTCGCGCGGTGAACAACTTGCCGCGGCCGATCGTCTTCGTGCTGTGGGGCAACTCGGCGCAGAAGAAAGTGAAGCTCATCGACGCCAGCCGTCATGCGGTGATTCGAGGGGTGCATCCCTCGCCGCTGTCGGCACACAACGGGTTCTTTGGGAGCAAGCCGTTTTCAAAAGTGAATGCGGCGTTGGAAGCCGAAGGGCAGGCGGGAATGGATTGGCGATTGCCGGAACCGGTCGTGTAGTCGCGACTAGGAGTCGCGACTACGCTGCGTTGCTTACTGCTTCTTCTCTCCGGGAGGTCCGCCCTTGCCGCCGGGTCCACCCGGTCCACCCGGTCCGCCGCCCATTTCCTTCATCTTCTTCAACTCGGCGCGCTGCTCATCGGTGAGCATCTTGTCGAGCTTGGTGTCGACGTCTTTCTGGAGTTCGGCGAGCACCTTCTTCTGGTCGTCGGTCAGCTTCAAGCGTTCCTGGATGAAGCTCGGCATGATCTGGCCGGGCGTGCCTCGCATGCCGAAGCCTCCGCCTGGTCCACCCTTGCCTCCGAAGCCGCCCTTGTCGCCTCCACCGGGTCCGCCTTTGTCGCCGCCCGGGGGTTGGGCCGTGGCCGTGAGGGCCAGGAAGCACGCCGCCGATAAGGCGAACGTCAGAATCGCACCTTTACGCATCGCAGGTCTCCGTGAAACAGGGTTGAGAAAGTCTACGGTCAGTTGGGTCGCGGCGGAGGCGGAGGGAACGGGCGATTGCCGGGAGGCCCGCCGCCAGGAGGTCCACCGCGTGGGCCGTTCGGGGCTCGTTCCGCCCGCGCGGCCAGTCGCTTGATCTCTTCCGAATCGAGGACGCCGTCTTTATTTGCGTCGCCTTCCTCGAACAGCGCGTGCATCCGTTCGGGGAGTTCGTCCTTGGCGATCTTGCCGTCGGCATTCTTGTCGAAGCTCATGAGGTGGCCGATCATTTCGTCGGCCGCGACTCCGCGCGGGCCGTTCGGCGCGGTGGAAATCAGCGGCACGCGCTCCACCTCCTCTTGAAACTTCTTGAACTCGTCGGCCTCGAGAACGTCCTTCATCTGTGCCAGCAGTTCCTGACGTTTCTGGGAGGCGAACTGGCGCATCGCATCGTCGTGCGCTTTGAGAATGTCCCGCGCCTTGGCCTTCTGTTGGCCGGACACGTTCAGATCGTCGAGGAGGCGTTCGCTGCCGCCTTGGCCTTTAGGTCCGCCCTTGCCCGGTGGCCCCTTGAGACCCTTCGGCCCGTTCGGCGGCTGCCCATCGACGCCCGCGGCGACTACGAGCCCGAAGCTCAGGGCAAAGGCAAAGAATTTACCGGCACGCATATCGAGGTTCCTTCAAAACCGGGTTTCGAAAATCACTTCACCACGAACGGATCCGAGAACTTCGGATCGCTGATGAACTTGGAGTCGCTGAGCGTTTTCAGGAAGGCCACGAGGGCGGCCTTTTCTCCATTGCTGAACCGGAAGCCGCCGACGGGGCCGGAGCGCGGATCGCGGGTCGGGTGGTTCTTCACCCCCGAACTGTAGTGCTCCACCACTTCTTCCAGCGTCTTGAATCGGCCATCGTGCATGTACGGTCCCGTGTACTCGACGTTCCGCAGCGAGGGCGATTTGAACTGCCCCGCTTCGAAGCGGTTGAAGGTGACATCCGCCACGCCCAAGTCCGCGACTTTCGTATCGGCGTCGAGGCCGTTGTTGAGCGCCCGGTTCGTCGAGAAGAGCGCTTGCCGATCGCCGCTCAGGTGGCAGTTCGCACAGCGCCGTAGGAACTGATCCTTACCGCGATTCTCTTCGCGGGTGAAGTTCGGGAACGGCTCGTCGTTCGTCTTCACTTGGGCCAAACCCTCGTCGAATCGCGATTGATACGAGACGAGCGAACGTACGAACTGAGCGAGCGCCTTGGCGGTGCGGTCCTTCGTGACCTTGGAGTCGCCGAAGGCCTTGGCGAACAGCGGCGAATAGTCCGGGGCATCGGCCAGCGACTTCAACAGTCCCTCCAGGCTCTGGCCCATCTCGACCTTGTTCTGGATCGGCATCAGCACTTGCTCTTCGAGCGTCGCGGCCCGTTCGTCCCAGAAGTACCGGCCGCGCGGGTAGAAGCGAACGTCGACGAGCGGCATCGCGTTCCGATCGGTGAGCTTGCCTTCGTAGCCCTTGCTGAATTTGTTCGGGTCGGAGAACGCGTGCTTCTGATGGTGGCAAGATGCACAGGCGGTGGTGCCGTTGGCCGAGAGCCGCGTATCGTAGAAGAGGACGCGGCCGAGCGTCGCGCCGGCGTCGGTGATGGGATTCGAAGCCGGCGTGCTGTCGAGCCGTCGGGCTTCGCCGTTCTTGAGCTGAGGCGGCAAGACTTCATCCGAATACCGGTAGGGCGTCGCGGGCAGCTGAAGCGTTCGCACGGGCTTCTCGGCGGCACCGGCCGTCCCGGCGAACCCCAGTGCCATCGCGATTCCCAGCAGTCGTGACTTCATCGTCTCTCCCGTAGTCGGTGTCGCGTGGCACACCCTGCCGCCGTTTCACACTCGTGGCCAACCGTGCTACTGAATCAAACGGGAGTAGCCGGAGTTCCGAGACAGCGAATCACGTATTCCTCATTCGATTCTCATGTTGGTAAGATGTAACAACCTCTGCCTGAACCCCACCGCAACGTGCGGCCACGAGGGCTGCATTCCCAGGAACCTGGAGGACGAGACGTGATGCGCCTGGTGCCGGATGGATCCGAACGACCTTCCGAGCCGGGAGGGCTGGAGTCGCCGTCGCTGTTCAGCGATGTGGCGGATGGCCCACCCGCCTACGAACTCAAGTTTCTGCTGGACGAAGATCGAACGCAAGCCGTCGAAGCGATGGCCCGGCAGTCGCTGAGCCTCGACCGCTACGCGGACCCGACGCGCGGAAATGCGTACCCGACCACGAGCCTCTACACCGATACGTCGGAGTTCGACGTGTATCGGCGCACGCCCGCGGCCGGCGGGTGCAAGTACCGCGTTCGCCGCTACGGTGCGAACGGCCCGATGTTCGTGGAACAAAAGATCAAGAGCGGGGACCGCGTGCGGAAGCGGCGCGAGTCGGTGCGGTTGCCGGAACTCGCCGCCGTCGGGCTTGGGGAATCGCTCCCCGGTTGGCCGGGCGTCTGGTTCCGCGACGGCATCGCGGGGCAGAAGCTTCGCCCTATCTGCCGCATCGCCTACGACCGCGTGGCGTACCTCGGCGTCGCGGATGGCGGCACCGTGCGCCTCACGCTCGATCGCAACGTTCGCGGCCAAAACACGGATCGCTGGGAAGTCGAGCCCGTGGGAGAAACCCCGGTGCTGCTCGAAGGGCAAGTGATCTGCGAGTTCAAATTTCGGCTCGCGATGCCGGGCATCTTCAAGGCGATCGTGGAGGAACTGGGGCTCGCGCCGAGCACCGTCTCGAAGTACCGCCGGTTCATGCGAACGAAGCTGGCGGAACTCGAAGGCGGTGCCGATGTTTGAGTTCTTCACGTCGCTGGTGCCGTCCGCGGCGGAGTTGCCCACCCCACCTCTGGCCGCCCGACTCGTGCAGGCCGCGTGTCTTGGAGTCGCCGTCGCCGCCGTCTACTTTCTCACGCAGCGCAAGACTCGCTCCGAGGCCGCACCCTTCGTCGCCACGCTGGTGCTGCTCTGCATCGTCATCGCGATGGTGACGCAGGTGATCGGCGACAACCTCGCACGGGCGTTCAGCCTCGCCGGCGTGTTGGCGATCATCCGCTTCCGCACCGTGGTCGACGATACCCGCGATACGGCCTTCGTGATCGCGGCCGTCGTGACCGGCATGGCGGTCGGGGCGGAGATGCTCAAGGTGGCGCTCGCCGGCCTGCCGGTGATCGCCGTGGTGGCGTGGGCCACCAGCGCGTGGGCTCGGCCCGTTGCAATCGGTGCGAAGCGCGAACCGGGTTTGCTCGTGATTCGAACCGGCATCGGGGCGAAGACCGAAGCGGCATTAACCGAGGTACTCCTTCGTCATTTCGAGGCGCACGAGTTGGTCGCCACGGCCACGGCCCGGCAAGGCGCCGCCCTCGACCTCACCTACTCGGCACTCCTCAAGCCGGCCGCATCCGCGGTCGCGCTCGTCGCTGAGTTAAATAAGGTCGAAGGCGTTCAAGCCGTGGACTGGAAGAAGGTGTAGCTTTACTTCGCGGGAGTGGAACCGTTGGGGAAGAGCGGCACCGGCTTGCGGTCCGGGGTCGTGAGATCGACCCCCACGAACACCGCCTCCGCTTCCGTGACGTGAATCGCCTCGGCACCGCGTTCCGCAATCACATCGATGTGCATGGTCACGGACGTGCGTCCGAACTTCACCAACGTGGTCTGGAACTTCACCACGTCGCCGACGAGCACGGGCTTCTTGAACTCGACCCGATTGATGGCGACGGTCACGAACGCGGCGTTGGCGTTCCCACCGTGCCGCTGCACTTCGCGCTGGGCACCGATGGCCCCGGCCATGTCGATGTTGGCGAGTAGCACCCCACCGAAGATCGTCCCGTGCGGATTGGTATCCTTCGGGAGCATGACGATCTGAATCGCGATGTACGGTTCGGACATTGGGCTATCATGCAGAGCGCCGAGCCGAGGGAACAGGGGCTTATTCGAGGTTCGCAACTTCTCCGCCGGAGCGGGTGGTCATCGCGCCGATGATCCAGAGCGAAGTCGAAGTGCGGAGCGTGCGGACGGAGCCGTCGGCCATGCCGACGTTGGCGACTGTGTCGTGAAAGCTGAAGTAGAGGCCGCCCCACTCGTTGGCGGCGAGCTCGTGGGCGGGGAAGCAAGTGAGGCTCAATAATCGCCGATCACTTCGTTGCCTTGGCGCGTGCCGAGGGAGCGCCACGTCGCGAGATCGATGCCGTTTCGCACGGATCGTACCGAGCCGTCCATCAAGGCCACGTTCACGAGCCCGCCGGAGTGGTAGCTCCGCGACGTGATCGCGGCGTAGGTGGGCAGCGCGGCGCTCGAGCCTTCCTGCCGGCTGTTGAAGTCCGCGTCGTAATCCTTTCCCCCGATCGAGGCTACGACCCTGGTATTCGGCGCGAGCACGGTGGTGAACCCGCTGTGGTGTACGCGGCCGTCCGGCCACTCGGTATGGCCGGTGTTGTCGTTGATCACCGGCCCGAGCTTCTTGTCCGGCGCCGCGACCACATAGGCGGCCACCTCGGCTGCGGTGGTTGGCGGAGTTGATGAAGCCGCCGCGCCTAAATTGCGGCTATAGGGCGTGAACGCCTTGACCTCGGCGATCATGAGCGTGTTCGAGAGGCCATCGGTGATGTGGGTGGCCGCGAGCTTGGCATTCGGGTAAAAGACGCCGTCGCCACCCACGCCGTTCGCCGGGTTCCACACCAGCCAGGTGCCGAAGTTGAACCCGTAGGTGTGCGGGTAGACGAACGGTTGGCCGCTCTTCGTTCGCACCGTGTCGTTGATCTCGGTCGGGCAGATGAAGGTCGGAATGCGGGTCTGGGGCACGCCGCTTGCAAGCTGTGAGTCCCAGGCCATTTCGAGGTTCACCTTGAGGCCCGCGTTCCCCTGCTCGATGTAGCTCAGGATGCGTCCGTGAACCGACCACGAGCCGTTGTTGGTGCCGAACGTGCTGCCGACCGGGGCCTGCATGGATGGCGGATAGACGCCCTGCGCCGACTCGAAGTTGTGCAAAGCGAGCGCGAGTTGCTTGATGTTGTTCTGACACTTGAGCCGGGAGGCCGCTTCCCGCACCTTCTGCACGGCCGGCAGCAGCAGCCCGATCAGGATCGCAATGATCGCGATGACCACGAGCAGTTCGATCAGCGTGAACGCGCGGCGATTGCGAATGTGCATGGTGAATGTCCGGCGGAAGTCGGCTGAGCGACTCGCGCAGTGGAAAGTTCCGGGAATCGCGGAGAACAGGGCAGAACACCGATCAGCGATCAGCGGCGCATCCGGGCGAGCGCCGCGGTGGCGTATTCGCGCACCTTGGCATCCTTGTCGCGAGTCGCCTCCGTCAACGGCTCGAAGGCTTCGGGTAAATCGGGAGCTAAATTCAGCAAAGCCAAAGCCGCTTCCTGCCTCACGCCGGGATCGGGATCCTTGATCGCATGGATCACGACCGGAATTGCGGCGGGGTCGGCCTTCCCAACGTGCCCGAGTTCCTTCACGGCCTTCTTTCGCGTTTTTGCGTCCGGCTTCTTCGCTTCCTCAATCCAGTGCGTCACGGGTTTGCCGCCGGCAGTTAAAGTTTCCGTCGGCCGCGAACAGCCCCAAGCAGCGAGAAGGGTCGCGGCGAAGCACCAGCAACTGGCAGGAATTCCAGTCCTCATTCCAGCCCCTGAGTCAGATCCCCGTTCGCCCGGGTTCCCATGGCCCAAAATGCAGATCGTTCCGCGCCGTCCGAAGTGATGCTCTTGATAAACCGGACCGAACCGTCCGCGAAAACGAGGTTCACGCCCCCGATGTGCTTGCTGGAAAAGTCGTCCAGCCCGCCATCGGCGTCCGTCTTGATGTTGATCCAGTTGTTGTGAACGAGTGTCATGGCCGGGGCCGGCCCGGTGACGCTCGGCCACGGATTCGTCGTTCCTGCACGAATCACCGCGTTCGTCGGCACTCCGGCCCAGATGCCTTGAGAATCGGTCCAGGCCCGGTCCCCAACCATGACCGTATGGCTCGTTCCATCGCTCACGTCCGTGAGTCGCGTCGCACTGTTGCGGTAAAAGATCCCGTCTCCGGTGGGAGCATCGACTTCCGCGGAATCGCTCCCGACCGTGGCGGCGTAACAGCTCGGACCCGCGAGACAAATCGCCGAGCCCGTGGCGGAAGTAACGGTAAATGCGGCCGGTGAAAACGGATCGGACGGGCAGAGGAAGACCTTGAGGACCGTGCCGATTGCCGGCTGGCTTTCAACGGGTTGGTCGAGGTTAATTCTCTGGGAAACCGAATTCTGTTCCAGATGCGGCAAGAGGTACGCAGCCCAACCCCAGCCGGGGGCGGTGCCGGGATAGGAACTGCTCGACGAATATCCAGGCGGCAGTTGATTCAGTGCCGCGTGATAATTGTGGCAGGCGAGTCCGATCTGCTTCAAATTATTCTGACACGTCGATCGGGAGGCCGCTTCACGCACCTTCTGCACCGCAGGAAGGAGGAGCCCGATCAGGATCGCAATGATCGCGATGACCACGAGCAGTTCGATCAGGGTGAACGCGCGGCGATTGCGAATGTGCATGGTTCAATCCCGGGTCGAGTGTATCCCACCATTTGCAACTCCGATGCCGAGCAGGATTCGACTGTAAACAACACAAATGGATGCTCGCTCGGCTTGCAACTGAGCGCGAGTTAGCCAGTCGTGGTCGGCGACTGTCCTGCGGTTGAATCGCGCGAGCGCTCGCGTAAAATCAACTCCTCCACGGAGGTTCGCCGCGATGCGTCCCCGGAAGTATCTGTTCCCGAACGTGATCGAACTCAACCTGCAAGCCGGGCGGCCGCTCGGCGTCAACATCTACCTCATCGACGGCGGAACCGAGTTCGCGCTCATCGACGTCGGCCAAGACGACACCCTCGACGAAGTCATCGAACTCATCCGCGACATGGACTTCCAACTCTCCAAGTGCAAACTGCTCATCGCCACGCACGCCGACGCGGACCACATCCAGGGCTTGGCCCGCGCCCGCGAACGACTCCGCACCAAGACGGCGGCCCACCCCCGCGCCGCCACCGTCATCGAATCGGGCGACCTCGTCGAAACCTACGCCAGCATCTCGGCGCAAGACTTCAACATTCCCATGCCGCCCTGCAAAATCGACGTGAAGTTGGACGAAGGCCACGAGGTGAAGATCGGGAAGTTGAAATTGAAGGTCTGGCACACGCCGGGCCACACGCCGGGCCAACTCAGCTTCAAACTCGGCAACCTGCTCCTCTCCGGGGACAACATCTACCAAGACGGCTGCGTCGGTGCCATCGACGCCCACCACGGCTCCCACTTCCCCAGTTTCATCGCCTCGCTGACCCGCATTCGCGACGACGACGCCGAGTTCCTCCTGCCCAGCCACGGTCCGGTGTTTCGCAAGGACAAGAAGATCCTCCAAGGCGCGATCGACCGCTTGAAGAAGTATCAGCACATGGCCGATTTCGGGACGTGTACCGTGTCGTGGCCGCTGGAGGAGCAGTACGAGAAGGACATCCTCGCGGGGAAGATGCCGGAGTTGTAGAGGAACGGGGAGGCGACCGCCGAGGTGCGCGATTTCGCCGAACGATGTGAACTTCAGTGGCCAAGGAGGGACTTGAACCCACACACCTTGCGGTACTCGATTTTGAGTCGAGCGCGTCTGCCATTCCGCCACTTGGCCAAGCTCCTTCCAAGATAACCGGTTCGCACCCGGAGGCAAGGGGGACAC
>JAYTGN010000211.1:0-28787 GCA_043733485.1 Gemmataceae bacterium | reverse complement strand
GACGCCCGCGCTCCCAGGGGAACTGCGGACCGACACCTCGGTGATCTACCACAATGGCGTGCTGCGCGGCTTGGACGTGGCCGGTCACGGTGGCAAGGAGAGCCGCCTCCACATGCGGCACGAATCCGAGGCGAACCTGGTTGGCGTCGCCTTCACACCCACCGGCGCGATGACGGGAGCCCCGTACCGCGTGGTCGATGGCTCGCACTGGATCTTCGAGGGAACCGGCCTGAAGACTGGCGACACCTTCGGCACTCAGTGCCTGCATCAGCGCTGCCCCGGCGGCGCGTCCGGCCACGAGACGGACAAGATCTCGCCGAGTTCCCCGAAGAACGTGAAGTTGCTGGCGAAAGGCCTGAATCCGGACGATGGCGGTGCCGAGATGGTGATCTTCGACACGCCGTCCGGCGGCAGTGTCTTCTCGGCCGGTTCGATTAATTACGCCGCGTCGCTGCCCGTCGACGAGTTCGTCTCGCGGATCACGGCGAAGGTGCTGAGGCGGTTCCTCTTCTAAGTTCGCGCGGAAAAAGCCTCAACTCGTGCAAATTGGGCCCGAGGGAACTGGAAATCTCGGGGCTTTCGCGGGGTGGGGTTCCCCGTTCAGCTTGCCGCAAGCTGAGGTCGGGCCATAGCATCGCAGGGTGGTATTCGCCGTTCCCACGCGGTTTGGATTTCCTCCAATCGGTTTCGCACCTTCTCTCGTCGTTTAGGTAGGAGTGTATGGCCCAGCCCGGCGCGACCCCGAGCGACCGGTCGAACCAATCGCCTTCCCCCACGGGGCCGGCCGACGTTCGACGCGCTACCGGTCCGGTCGACGAGCAAGGCCTGGTCAAGCTGTTCAACGAGATTCGCGACGAGCTGGTCACCACGCTTCTCTACATGCTCGGCAACGCCGACGATGCTCAGGACGCGGCTCAGGAAGCCTTCCTGAAGTGCTGGCGAGCCCGGCATACGCTCTCGGAGATCCTGAATCTTCGGGCCTGGATCTTCCGAGTCGGGCTCAATGCCGCCAAGGATTTCCAGCGAAGTGCCTGGAATCGCCGGAGCCGTCCGCTGCCGGAGGACGACTTGATGATGCCCGCCCGGGATGAGCCGACCGGACAGTCGCTCGAAGACCGGGAAACCCTGGATCGGCTCCGCGACGCAATCTCGCACTTGCGGCCCGAAGAAAAAGAAGTCTTCCTGCTCCGGCAGAACGGCGACTTCACCTACGAACAGATCGCGGAGATACGCAACGCCCCCGTGGGCACCGTGAAAACGCAGATGCGGACCGCTTTGCAGAAGCTCCGCAAGGTTCTGAACCCGGATCCCGATCCGAGCGAAGACGAGACGGAATAGTCGGAACGATGGGGCCCCCTCGCGGCAGACTCGCAATCGGCCGCGAGCCCCAAACTCCGAATTGGAAATATCGACCTCTCGGTGCGAGCCCCCTTCCCGCGCCCGGGAAGGAGAATGAACATGATGTGCCACGATTGCCAACCTCTGTTACTCGACCACCTGTACGGCCTGCTGGAAGCAGCCGAGACGGCAGCGGTCGAATCGCATCTCGCGGGTTGCCCGGCTTGCACCGCGGCCCGTTCCGAAGCGGCTCGCGCTCAGGGTCTCATCGGCAAGGCCGCCAAATCGTCGTTCCCAAACGTTCGCTTCACGGCTCCGCTGGAAGAAGCCACCGTTCCCGCGACTGCCGTGAAGAAGCCCGCGAAGCGAAGCTATCTCGGCTGGGTCGTCGCGGCCTCCGTTCTCGCCCTGATTCCCGGCACGCTCGTCCCGCTTTCCAAGCTTTCCGGTCGCTACGATAGTGCGAAGCGCGAGACCGAGGAATCGTTCACGCGACTCGCCGATGCGGGCACGGTTTACGAACAGACTCGCAAAGATACGACGGCTCAGACTCAGCTCGATGCCGCGAACGCGAAGCAAAAACAACTGACGGCCGAGTGGTCGGCCGCGGAGAAGGCGGCCCAATCGCGAGTCGTTACGGTTGCTGTGAAGAAGCCGCTCTCGGCTCAGCCCGGTGCGCCGAACGAATATGTCGTCGCGGTGGCCGACCCAACGGAATCGCTACGCGATCGGCGGGTCGAGGCCCAGTTTCGCGACCAGACCGGAGCCGTGCTGTTCAGCCAAAACATCGATCCGAAGAAGGAAGCCTCGATCCGACTTCCGGCCGAAGTCTGGTCGCGGGTCAAACCACAATCCGATGTCTATCTCAGCGTTACCGCGGTGAACGCGGCTGGGGAACGCACCGAGATTCAGGAGCCGATCCGCCTCTTCGGCCCCGTCTATGCCACGATGCTCGTGACCGACAAAGCCACGTACCATCCCGGCGATCGGCTCTACTTCCGCTCGCTCACGCTGGACCGCATCACGTTCCGCCCGCCGAACCGCGAGCAGAAACTCCAGTACGTGCTCCGCAAGCAGGACGACCCCACGAAGCCGCTGCAAGTCCTGACCGGTTCGACCCGGATCGTGAAGGAAACGGACGGCGTCGTCGAGACCGTGCTGGACGGCAACGGCCAACCGATTCGCGGCGTCGGCTGCGGGGCCTTCGTGCTGCCCGCTGGGCTCGCCGACGGCGACTACGTCCTCACGCTCACGGAACTCGTTGGCCCCAACGGTATGCCGCCCGTCATGGCCTACCCCGTGACGCGGGCCATCCAGGTTCGCTCCGGAGCCCCCGAGCGATTTGCCAAGAAGATCGCGTTCGTGGGAACGAGCTACGCCCCCGGCCAGGCCGCGGTCGCTTACGCGGAACTGAAGCTCGGCGACAAGCCCGTGATCGGTGCCAAGGGCGTCGTGACCGTCGTGACGGAGTCGACGACTCCGGCCCTGATCACGGTCTCGCCCCAGGCCAGGAACGGCGATAACAATCCGATCCCCTATACGGGGCTGACGGACGAGAACGGCCGCTTCAAGATCACGATTTCACTGCGGGCGAACATGCCGCGCGGCGACGTGAAGCTCATGGTGACGTTCAGCCACGATGGCGTGAACGAATCGGTGGCGGAGCGGGTGCCGATCGCGGGCAAGGAAACGATCGTCGAGTTCTTCCCCGAAGGCGGCAAGCTGATCGCTGGCGTGCCCAACCGCGTCTACGTTCGCGGCACGAATTCGAACGGCAAGCCCATCGACGTTCGCGGCACCATCGCCCTGGGCAACGAGATCGTCGCCAAGGTCGATTCCATCACCGACGAGCATCCCGGTGCCAACCGTGGGCTCGGCTCCTTCACCTTCACGCCGAAGGCCGATGCGTCGTATCGCCTCCGCCTCCAGGCTTTGAACCCGACCGGGATCGCACCGAGCTTCGAACTGCCGAAGGCGGAGAACGACGGGGTCGCGTTCACGGCCCTCGATACCGTCACGACGCCCGGCCAGCCGATCCGCCTCCGCGTTCACTCGGTCGGCAAGGATCGCAACCTCGTGATCGGAGCCTATACCCGAGGCCAGATCGCGGACACGCAGAAGCTTGCGGTGAAGGCCGGCACGCCCGCCATCGTTACACTTCTGGCGAAGTCCGATGCCCGTGGCGGCGTCACCCGAATCACGGTCTTCGAGGAACCGGCGGACAAGAACGCGGACTTGATTCCCGTGGCCGAGCGGCTCGTCTTCCGCAAGCCCGGCGAACTGCTGAATCTCACGGCTTCAGCTGGTGCCGCTACCTCGTTCGCACCCGGCAGCGCGATCGATCTCTCGGTCGCGGCCACGGATGAAAAGGGGAACCCGGTTCCCGCGATCCTGTGGGCCGCGGCGGTGAACACGGCCGTGGCACCGGGCGCGAAGGATCGCATGCTGACCACGCACTTCCTGCTTGCGGGTGAAGTGCAGACGCCGGACGAACTCGAATACGCGGACTTCCTCCTTACCGACCACCCGAAGGCCGCGGAATCGCTCGATCACGTGCTCGCGACGCAGGGCTGGCGTCGGTTCGTGGAACAGGGCCAAACCAACGTCGTACCCGGCACCCCGGCGGCGCAGCACCGAAAGCTCAACGGCCAGAAGGCACCGGCTCCGAAGGCGGGAGTGAACCCGATCAGTGGCCCGCTCGCCGAACGATACTGGCCGCGCATCGAGGAATCGGTTCGCGAGGTGTCCGTGGCCCAGAAGAGCCGCGAGGCGCACCAGGTCGCCGTAAGCAAGAGCTTCGACGAGTACGCAGAGGCTCAAAGCAGAGTGACGGAGCAGAGCCGTTCCGTGCAGGCCGTGGCCGAGCCACTGAACCGGTTGCGCGATCGGCTCATTTATGCCGTGGGAGGCGTGGCCGCTCTCACCATCTTGGCCGGACTGCTCGCCTTGGTTCGCGGGGCGGGCTTGCTCGTCGCGGCACCGTACCTTCTGGGTACTCTCGCTTCGAGCGGCCTGACGTTTCATTTCACGACGAGCGATCCGGCCCAAGCGATGGACGAAGTGCAGGCATTGTCCGCGCCCGGATCATACGATAACGGCCCGGCCCCGAAAATGATTGTGCTGCCGCCAGTGCCGCCGGATGCCGTGGAGAACGATCCGGGCGACGAATCAGGTGCGGAGCCTTACAGGATCTCCAGCTTTGAAGTTCCGGTTCCGAGGTTGAATCCCGCGTCGATCAAGAGGTCGGACCCGAAGCGGACCATCCCGGCGGACCTGCTCGATCCGAATCTAGTCAAGACGCTGAGAACGCCGCTTCCGGAAGGTATACTCTCCGCATTCCTCGCTTCCGACAATGCGGCTCGGGCCAAGGCCGAGGTGCTGGCCGATGAACGCGCGAAGGCACTTCTACAGAAGGTGGAAGCCACCGAAACGATTCGCTCGGCGGTTCCGCGAACGGCACCACTCGTGATTCGCGAATATGCCGCACTGCGGCCCGGATCGAACGTTGCCCACGACTCCGACACCGTGCTCTGGCAACCGGTGATCGTGCTTCCCTCGGACGGCAAGACCACGCTTCGCTTCAACCTGGGCAGCGCCCCCGGCGGCTACCAGGTCATCGTCGCCGGCCATACGCTGGACGGCCGCATCGGGTCGGTTCGAACGGTGCTGCCGGTTACTCCGGTGCGGTAAGTTCGGACGGACTCGCCACCTTCAACGAGCCATCGGGTTTCACCCGGTGGCTCGCTCCATTTTGCCGCACGAAATAAGACGGGGCATCTCCGCGACCGTCGGCGCAGGTCGATGACTCGTTAGCCAGCAAGGGTCCACGAGAACCACCTCATGTCCAGCCGCTTCCTCCTCACGCGCGTTCTTCCCTCGCTGCTGTTCATCTGCGTCTTCCTTCCCAATCGGGCGTCGGCTCAGGTCGGCATCGGCATCGGCGTCGGGTCAGGATATTATGGCGCGGGTCCGTACGGGAACGGCCTTTACCGCTATGGCCGCTACCCCGCGCCGCCGGGCTATTGGAACTATCCCGGCCTCGCCGGCGGGCCGTACATCGGCACCGGAGGCTACCCGTTCGTCGGCTGGCCCGGCTATCGCGGCGCGAACGGTGCCTTCTGGTCGAACGGACTCTCGCTCTACGGCCCGCCCGTACCCGTTTACGGACCCATCCCCGGAGTGTTCGGCAACTCCGACCTCGTGGAACAGTGGCGCGCCTCGCCCACCCTCGGCGGAGGCTTCGGCTACTACGGCTGGGTCGGACCCTTCCGCGCTTCGCCCCGACCCAACCCGAACGTCAACCCCTGGCCCGTGATCGAACCGGTCGGACCGGCCGTGCTGAATGCCGCTCCTGTGGCCCAAGGTGCGTGCTTGCACTTATCGGTGAAGGTGTCGCAGCCCGCGGCCGAGGTGTTCGTCGATGGCGTGAAGACGACGCAGACCGGGACGGATCGGATCTACGAGTCGCCGCCGTTGGAAGCGGGCAAGGAGTACGCCTACGAGATCGTGGCGCGTTGGGTGCAGGGCGGAGCAACGATCGAGCGGAAGAAGACCGTGACGGGGAAGCCGGGCGAAGTGATTCGCGTCGACTTGAGCCAGTGAGAGGTTACTCCGATTCCTTCACGTCCGCAGCCTTGAACTCCACTCCGATAATCGCGGTGACGGGAACGTCCTTCCCGTCGAAGTCGATGCGGCCTCGGCGAACCTGCACGCGCCAGAGCAGGGTGTCGCGCGCGTCCTTCACGGTCTTGACGAGGCTCGCACTGGAGTTGGAAAAGACCACGAATTCCCGAGATTCGCCGGGTTTCAGCGGAGTGGTGTCGGCTTCCTGGGCCGACTCGCAAACGCGGATCGCGGTGCCGGAAAACGGCCATCCGATCGCACCGCCCCAGAAGGTTTGCTTGCCGACGGTGAGCCCGGTTCCCACTCGCTCGGTGCCGACGATGCGCCGGTTGAACGCCGGATCCAGCGGGTGAATCAGAAGGTCCTCCGACGCGTTTCGGATCTTTAAACGGAGCACGACAGCGGGGTCGCTGCTGGACTGGATCAGCTTTTCGGATTTCGCCTCGGTCACGATTTTGAGGAGTCGCTGTTCGAGGCCGAGGGGTTCGATTTCGAGTTGCCCGATTTCGAGCTTGCTGCCGAGCGCGACGCGGAGTTCGGGAGGCAGTTCGCCATCGACGGGAAAGGCGAGCTTGCCGGTCTTCTTCCGCTCGGCCGGCGCGAACTCGCCGAAGTTATCGGGGATGGTCGAGAGCGGATGGCCGCTCGGCACACTGGATTTGAAGAACAGGCCGTAGACCGCGAGCAGCGTGATGAGCAGTGCATACGGAGCGAGGATGAAGAACCCGAGCTTGAAGAGCGGGTTTCCCCCCGCGGTGGCCGGTGGGCGCGTTCGCCGAGCGGGACGATCCTCGTCTTCTTCCTGCTTCCGATTCTTACGCGGCTTCGGTTCCTCGGGTTGGGAGAACGGGGACTCGAGAACGGGAAGTGGAACGACGACCGGCACCAGTTCTCGGGCGGGCTGCGCCACGAATTGATCCATCTCCGCCCACGGGTTCGTGCCGGACGACGATGGTGGCGTGGCACCGATCGGCGCGACGGTCGGAATCGGAACGACCACCGGAATCGGCTGCAGGGCCGGTGCGGCGATCCCCGGAAACGGACTGCTCATCTCGACGGGGGGCCCGTAAGTCGGTTCGGGAGTATTCACCGCGGCCGGTGCCGGGATCGTGGGTTCGGGCGGAGGCACCTCGGGCATCTGCACCTTGTTCCCATCGGACGAACTGAAGACATCGTCGCTTTCGTCTTCCTGTTCCCCAAAGATACTCTCGCGGGCCTCTTGAGACGGCAGGTTGAAAGTGGGGATGTCGTCGGGCGGCGGCAGGGGCTCCGGAATGGGAACGACCACGGGCGGCTGCTCGGCCGCAGCCGCGGGGGCCGGTGCAACCAGGGTTCGATTGCAGAGCGGGCATCGGACTTTCTTCCCGAGCAATTCGATCCCGACGCCTATCTTTTTGCCGCAGAATGGGCAGGGAAACGTTTGAGTTGGCATGTCGATCTTCGGCGAGGATTTGGGTTGAGGCGTCATCATAGCTTCAAATTGGGGAAACGCCACGGTGCAGCGGGACGAGCCTCGTCGATTGCCTAAAATGGCCCGAACGACCCTTCGAGGACCGCACCGTGTTGAACGCCGATCAAATGCTCGCTCGCCTGTACGCCCTTCGCAAGGACTACGCCGACGACCCCGAAGACGAAACGTACCAGGCACTGCACCACGCGTTTTTGTTCATCTCGTACAACGTGGGTGGGTTCAAGGACTATGTGAAGAAGGAAGCGGAGAAGGCCGAGGAAAAGTGACCGGCCCGATAGTTGCTTGAGGTTTGCCATGCCCCCCGATCTCCAAATTGCTCAGGCACTTCTCACTGCGGATGCCCGCGGCGTGCGAGTCGTCGCGCAATCGGAAGCCTTCGATACCGCGGAAGCGGAACGGCTCGCGGTGCTCTTTGGAGCGCGGCCGAGTGGGATCGCCTGCCCACTCGCACACTTCGCCTGTCCGTTCGGCAAGAAGCACGTTGCCGTGGCCACCGTCGCGGATCGGCCCGATGGCTCGCTCGGCTTTCGCTTCCTCGTGCTGGGTCGGGATCTGTACGAACACCTGGGCGACCCGTTCTCTATCGCGGATCGCTACCCGCCGGATTGGCTGGCTAAAGGCGAGTTGCCCAGCCTGGAATGGCCATCGGAAGTGCTGCCAACACGGCGCGTCGAACGGCTTCAGGAACTTTTGCAAACGGGAGACGCGCCGCTCCTGCTGGGCTGCACGCAGGCACTCGTGGATGAAGGTCGAGTCGTGTTGAAGCGCGCGGCACCGGATGAAGCCTTCGTCCGCGGGCTTTGGTTACTACTCCCCGATCGGACCCGGGCCGGGCTCTGGCCGGCGTCGTTCGCGTTCTCGGATGAACTCGGCTTCCACGCGGCCATCCTGCCCGAACTTCCCACCGACACCACTCGCGTTCGCCACACCGAAGACGGCCTCCGCAGCTATCCGCAAAGCCGCTACGAATTGAATCTGCAACTCGCCATCGAAGCCGGCGACCAGCGCGAAGTCGAACGCCTCTTCGCACGCCGCACCAGCAACGACACCATTCGCCTCGGGCTCACGATCATCGCCCTCGTTCTCGCGCTCTCCGCCATCTCGAAGTTCCTACTTTAGCCTCATGGCAAACGACGAACGCGTGCTGGTCATTCCCACCGACCGCTTCCGCGAGGCCGGATACTTCCAGGGTTTCCGCCCGGCAGACGGCGCGTTTCGCGCCGCCATTCTCGATAACTCCGCGTTCTCATTTCGCCCGCGTTCCGAGGTCGAAACCGATCCCCACTTCAAACAACTCATTCCGTATGTGGTGTTGAAGTGCGGCGAGTCGCTGTTCCACTATCGGCGCGGTGCTGCGGGGGCCGAGAAGCGACTCGCCTCGAAGTGTTCCCTCGGCATCGGCGGGCACATCAGCGAGGCAGACGCTGCGGGGTCCGGCGACCTTTACCGCAATGGAATGCTCCGCGAACTGAACGAAGAAATCGCCATCGGAACCGAGTACACCGAACGTTTGTTCGGCTTTATCAACGACGATCGCTCGCTGGTGGGAAGCGTACATCTGGGCGTCGTTCACTTGCTGGAACTGACGGAACCCTGCGTCTCGTCGCGCGAGGCCGCGATCTCCGATGCCGGGTTCTCGCCACTCGTCGAACTCGCTTCGCGCGCGGAGGAATTCGAGACGTGGTCGCAGTTCGTGTTGGAGGAACTTCGACTACCCTCTTCCCAAGCGCCCTCGCAACCGGCATAATCGTTTCTGCCCGCACACGTCACTCACCTCGAGAGGGTTGCATCATGAGGAAGTTGTCCCTGGCCGCACTGGCCGCGTCGCTCGTTCTCGCGTCGGGTTTCGTACCCGCTTTCGCGGAGGACAAGAAAGAGAAGCTCAAGGTCGAGATCGAGGTCGTCTACGTGCCGACCCATCCGAAGGTGGTCACGGCCATGCTCAAGCTGGCCGGGGTGAAGGAAGGCGAGACCGTGTACGACCTCGGTTGCGGCGACGGCCGCATCGCGATCGCGGCCGTGAAGGAATTCAAAGCCAAGCGCGGGCTCGGGCTCGACTTCAACCCGGAACGCTTGAAGGACTGCGAAGCCAGCATCAAGGAAGCGAAACTGACGGAAGCCCAGACCAAATCGCTGACCTTCAAGCAAGGCGACGTCCTCAAGATGAAGCCCGAAGATTTCAAGGACGTGGACGTGGTCACGCTCTACCTTTACTTGTCCGTGAACGACGCACTGCAACCGGTGTTGAAGAAGGGGCTCAAACCCGGCGCGCGTGTGGTCTCCCACGACTTCAAAATGACTGACTGGGCCGAGGACAAGAAGGAAGAAGTGGAAACCGACCGCACCCACACCGTCTATCTCTGGACGATCCCAGAAAAGAAGTGACCGAGTGAGTGATCGCTTACGGGATGCCGCGGACGATGGGCGGCCCGAGGAGTTGCGTCAGCTTCACCGGCAACTTCTGCCACAAAAGAATGGCGCTACCGTAACGCGGGTTGTCCGGTCGCAAGTCCGGCGACTCGCCTTCCTTCACCGCATACTGCCAGGTCGCGGGGTGCGGTTCCGCCCCCCACTGCTTCTTGTACTTGAAGGTGTTCCCGTCCGTGGTCGAGCGGCCAAAATCGAACTGCGCCTGCCCGCGCTCGATGCTCCGCTGCAGCAACCGCCAGTACATCATCATGTTGACCGAGGTCGGATTGTACGCCTTCAAGGCGGACGCCGTCGGAACCTCGGTAATGCCCCAACCGTGGAGGAGAAGGGCGGTCGCAATCGGTTTCGCGCCGTCCTTCACCAAGCAAATCTCGGCGCGATCCGGGAAGGCGTTCAGGATCTCGCGGAACAGCGACCGACCGTATACGGGCGTGCCGAGATCGCGCATGTTCTCGCTCAGCACTTCGTAAAAGCCCGGCAACAAATCGTGCCCGCCCCAGAGCACCGCGAAGCCCGGCTTCTCGCCCTTCCGAACCTGATTGCGAACCTTCGCGTCGAGGTTCTTCCAAAGCTTCTCGGAGGTGCGGGGAAGGTCGAGCCGCATGTGAACTTTGGTCGTGAGTTCCGCCGTCAGGTCCGGGTGGTCGAGCGGCGTCTCGTGCCGCAGTTCTAAATAGCTCACGTCGAGTTCGTCGGCGAGTATTACGGCGCGATCGACGAGTTGCGTCTGCACGTCCGGCGAATCCGCGATGACGCCGTTCGTATTCAAGTACGGTAAGCTGACCAGAAAGCGGCCGAAGAGAAAACTGCTGACGAAGGCGAGCGGCAGGAACCCGAACGTGCGCCCGGCCGCGACGGCCTCGATGGCGTACACCTCGTGATTCATTCCCACGCGGAGGACGTCGAGCCACGCGGGGTGCTTGCTGAGCGGAACGAGTGGGGCGGACGTTCGGACGAACTCCGCGAGTGCGGGGAGTCGGGCGGCAATCGCCGCGCGCGGATGCACCACGATCTGAAGCCCCACGCTCGGCAATTCCGACAAGAGGCGAATCATCGGGGAACGGGCTCCAGCCAACGGGTCGCTCTAGCGTAGCACGCGGTTTGGTGAAGGGCCGAGGCTCGCAGCGGTATAGAGTACGGAGAATCTTCCTCCAAAACGGGCTGGTTGCCATGCCCGACGACGAAGATGAAGACGAGGAGGAGGGAAAGTCAGGATTCGGAGATACCAAGATCCCGGCAGATCTTACGGGCCAGGAAATTGTTGACCTCGCGATGCCGCGGAACGGCCGTGACTTGGTTGTTCACGGGGTTTACGTAAACCGTGTGTTTGCCCCTATCGCGAAGCAACACGCACCCCTGCTCTTCGAGGTGCCGCATCAGATCGACTCGTTTCATGGCGACACGAGCTCGAAAGTTTCGCGGGTGACAGCCTGGCCGACGAGGGACTTCTCGGCCAGTTCCCGATTCGCTTCGAGCACGAGTTCGACGGCCTCTCGAAGATTCTCCCGAGCCTCTTCCAGGGTGTCGCCCTGCGTGTTGGCCCCCGGTAGTTCTTCGACGAAGGCGATGTAGCCCTCGGGCACCTGCATGAAAACGGCGGTGAGTGGCATGGCTAATTACTCTCCGGAAGTAGCTCGGATCGAAGTTGCTCCAACGGGATAGACGTACCGGGCTCGGCGTCGGCGCGTGCCATCCGTTTCGCTAATTCCAAGGAAATTGCTCGCTTCGGATGAATGGTCAACTGGACGATTTCGTCACTTGCCGACGTCCGTGCTTCGAGATCTGCCTTCAGTTTGGCGAGCGCTTCATCTCGCGTGGCTCCTTCGGCAGTTGCGACGAGCGGCTCCCCGCAGGAGGCGCGATAGCCGTTTCCCAAGACTTGCTGAACCAGAATGGAAAACTCCATGTTTAGAACCTCAAATGCTTTGAGGCATTGTACCACGTTCAACGCTACTGCCTCAAGACGTGAGTCGAAAGTTGAACCAAGGCCTGAGGATGCCGATAGCAAGATTTTCCGTGTAGACTTGTTCGAGCTTATTCGGTTCGTCAATATAGGAGAATCCGAGATTCTTCTGAATTACTTGTTGGACGTTGTCGTCGGGAAAGATCTTAGCAAGCCATTCGTAAGGGTTTCTCGCTTGTGAACCGGCCTGAACCTGGCTTGCAGGCTTGATATGAGACAGAAGTCGCGTCCGAACGCTACCTTTGCCAACATAGAGTGCGATAGATTCCGCGAATTCGGGTCGCCATGCATTCAGTGTATGCGATAGCACGCCCCGCTTTCCAGCGGGAAGTCGGATTGTACAGGTTAATGGAAAGAGTTTCTCGTCTTTCCACCAGATACAATAAACGCCATCCGCCGAGGCGGGAATCGAAATGCGGACCAGAGCGCTTGCATTGAACGAATCGAACCAATACTTGGAACCACTGGATAGTGCAGCCAATCGTTCATTAAGCTTGATTATCATAATTTTTAAACCATTAACTGTGGTTCAACCAGGGTCGCAAATAGCCAATTGCCAAGGCTTCCGCATAGAACATCTCGATATCGTCAGTAAATGCAACGAATGAAATCGAGTAGTGATCGAAGAAAATGTTTTTGTACTCCTCGGCAAACTTCTCAATCAGACCCGGATGTTCGATCAGCAGTATCTCAGCCTCTTCTAATGTCAAATCAGGGGAATTGCGAGCATTCGCCAGTTCGGATCGGATTCGCTCCGGGAAATTGAAGAGGTCGAAATTGCCGCAAGTGCCGGTTTTGCGCTTGCAGAGGTCGAATGCTTTGCCTCTCTTATACTCTCGGAAGACCTTCGGAAAGCGAATCAGCCGGTCGATCAGTCTACCTGTTAAACTGCCGATCGAGCGATGCCAGGGCGAGAGGAATAATGCTCGATAGCAATCTGATTATCTATGCGGCGCGGCCAGAGTACCCAGGATTGCGCCGGCTGATCGAGGCTCGATCGCCTGCTGTCTCGGCCATCAGCATTGTGGAAGTGCTTGGATATCACAAACTCTCGGATGAAGACCGCATCCACTTTGAAGCGTTTTTCAGCGCTGCCAGTGTGCTTCCTCTTTCCGAAGTAGTGGTGATGCGTGCCGTGTCGCTGCGGCAAGCTCGCAAAATGTCGCTGGGCGACTCGTTCGTTGCGGTCACGGCGCTTGTGTACGGACGGAAACTGATGACTCACAACACTAAGGACTTCAAGGGCATCCCCGGCTTGATTGTTTTCGACCCAATCGCCAACGGCGATCCTCCCTGAGCCATTCTCACCTCTCCCCAATTCTCAACACCACCTTGCCGCCCTTCCCTGGTGTTGTCGAATGCTCGGCGGCCTCCGCAACCTGAGCCAGCGGATACGTCGCGGCGATGTCGCTCTTCAGCGTGCCTTCCGTCATCAGAGAGCCGACCTGGCGGAAGAGCATCAGCATCCGGCGAATCGGTTGCCGCTTCGCCCAGTCGCCGAGCCAGAAGCCGTCGATGCGGACGGCGGCGCTCAGCAAGCGCCTCGGGTGCAGCGTTAACGCCTCGTCCGAAAGCGAACCGTAGAGCAGGCAGCGGCCGCCGGAACCGAGCGACGCGATGACGTCCGACCCGATTTTGCCGCCCACGGGGTCGATGGCGAAGGGCACGCCGAGGCCGTTCGTGAGCCGCTTCACCTGCTCGTTGATCGGGCCATCGGATTCCACGATCACCTCGTCGGCTCCGAGCTTCTTCAATTCCTCGACCTGTTCGCTGCGGCGGACCACATTCATCGTTTTGAAGCCGTGTTTCTTGCCGAGGCGGACGATCATCTTGCCGAGTTCGCCACCGGCCGCGGATTGAAGCAGCCACTGGCCCGGTTGAATGCGGAGCACGTGCTGGGTCATGGCAATGGCGGTGGCCGGGTTCACGAAGAACGCGGCGGCCTGTTCGTCCGGCAGGCTCGCGGGCACCGGCACCACGAGCCGGGCCTTGGTGATCGTGTAATCGGCCCAGGTGCCGCGGCTGTCGTTGATGACCGCGACGCGCTTCCCCTTGCGGAGCCAGCCGAGGATGCCGCCGCCGGTGGCTTCGACGATGCCGACGCCTTCAAAGCCGGGCGTCGCGGGAAGTTGCGGCACGAGCGTGTACCGCCCCTGGATGTACATGATGTCCGATGGGTTGATCGGGCTGGCGAGCATGCGGACGAGCACTTCGCCGCGACCCGGCACGGGTTTCGGCACGTCGCGAACTTGAAGGACTTCGCGCGGCGAGCCCACGCGGTCGAAAACGGCAGCGTTCATTCCGGTACCATGAAGTTGCAAGGGAAGCGCACGCACGTTCCGTGCCTGCGTGAACCCTACGGAAAGTCCGGCTCCATGTCCTACCCCGATTTCGTTTCGCAGTTCTGGCAAGACATCGCCGGCTGGGCCCTGCTGCTCAACCTCCTGCTCACGCTCTTCACGCTCACCTGCGTGCTGCATCTGAAGCGCGAACCGATGTCGGCCATCGCGTGGTGCCTCACGGTACTGGTGCTCCCGTTCCTCGGGCCCGCACTCTTTGGATTGTTCGGACTCCAGACCATCAGCCGCCCGATCAAGAGCCGGCGGAAGAAGCGGGAGGCCTACAAGAAACTCACAACCGAAGTGCCGGCCGAGGCGAAGCCCGGAGACGGAACACCACCCGTCGCGATTCCGCGTCGCTGGGAACTGCTCGCCAAGCTGGCCCACCATGCGGAAGGGTTCCCGCCGACCGACGGCAACAAACTCGATCTCTACCACCACGGCGAACCGGCTTACCACGCCATGCTCGAAGCAATCGCCGGTGCGAAGCACCACGTCCACATGGAGTTTTTCATCGTTCAACCCGACGAATCGGGTCGCCGCTTCATCGCGGCTCTTACGGCCGCTCGCCAGCGCGGAGTCGAGGTGCGCTTCCTCTACGATTCGATCGGCTCCTTCAGTTTGCGCTCGTCGATGCTCACCGAACTGGCCGCGGCGGGCGGTCAGGTCGCGGCGTTTCTCCCCCTGCTGAACCCGGTTTATCGGCTCCGAATCAACCTGCGGAACCACCGTAAGATTCTCATCGTGGACGGCCGAGTCGCGTTCAACGGTGGACTGAACATCGGCGACGAGTACCTCGGGCTCTCCCCGAAATTCGGCTACTGGCGCGACACGTTCTTTCGCGTGGAAGGGCCGGCCGTCGAATCGCTGCAACGCATCTTTCTCGAAGACTGGCACTTCGCCAGCGGCAATGCCGTCCGCGGCCCCGCGTACTTCCTTCCGCGAATCGAACGTCCCGGCAGCAGCATCGTGCAGGTGGTTCACTCCGGTCCGGATAGCGAGTTCAAGGCCATCCGCGAGACGTACTTTGCCGGAATCTTGCGCGGGCGGAAACGCGTCTGGATCGCGAGCCCGTACTTCGTCCCCGATCCCGGCCTGAAGGACGTTCTCCTGCTGGCGGGGCGGGCCGGAGTCGACGTCCGCTTCCTCGGGCTCTTTCGGCCGGATAAGTGGACGCCGTTTCTCGCGGCTCGCTTCTACTGGACGGACCTGCTCGATGCGGGTGTGAAAGTGTACCAGTACGCTCGCGGGATGATGCACAGCAAGTACATGCTCGTGGATGGAGAATGGGCCTCGGTGGGCACCGCGAACATGGACAACCGCAGTTTGTTCTTGAACTACGAGGTGAACTGCCTGATCTACGATCCGCTGGTCGTGGCGGAACTCGAGGCCGCGTTCCTGAAAGATCTGGAGTGGGCCGTTCAGATCGATCCGAAAGTTTATGCAACGCGGCCGTATGCTTCGCGTCTGGCGGAGAACGCCGCCCGGCTCATGTCTCCCGTGCTGTGAGCGAATAGGGGCACCTTCCGCTTTGGCTTTGGGCCGAGTATGCTTTGAGAATTGGACTTTGAGGGCAACCCCATGACGCCGATGATCGATGTCACTCGCGAAGAATTGCTGCGCCTCTACGACCGCGCCGCGGAGGACTACTGCCGTTCGCTGCCGCGGGAGCATTTCATGGAATCGACGTACCAATCGACCCAACGCAAGATCACGCTCGAAAGCCTCGATCTCGTCAGTGCCGTTTGGCCGGAGTTCCAGGTCTTCAGCGAGTTGCTCATCCTCTATCCGCTCACCGAGGCAGACCTCAAGAAGCCGACCCGGGTCTGCCCGGACAACATGGTGATCGTCCACGACGAGCGGATCGACGCAGTGGGGAGTTTCAACGTTCCTCTCCAGCCGGTCGGTCCGACGTTGATCCTGGAATACGTCTCGCAGGGCAACCAGCGCAAGGACTACGTCGACAATCGGGTGCGATATGCTCACGACCTCAAGGTGCCGTTTTATCTGCTATTCGAGCCCGAGCCTCAGAAGCTAACGGTGCTCCAATTGAAGGGCGCGAAGTACGTTACCGTGAAGCCGAATTCCGACGGTCGGCTCGCGATCCCACCGCTCGAACTGGAAGTCGCACTTCACGATAGCTGGGTGCGGTTCTGGTTCCGGGGCGAGATGTTGCCGCTTCCCGGCGCTCTCCTCCTGGAACGCGACGCGGCGCGATTGCAGGCGGATGAAGAACGAACCGCGCGACTTGCATTAGAAGCCGAGAACACTCGACTGCGAGAAGAACTGTCGCGCCTGAAGTCGCCGCGGTCCGGCCAGAATGGTTTCAATCACTAACGGAACTCACGGCAGCTTTTCGCTCAGAATTCGGATCTGCTCTCTCAACTTGATGCGAATATCTTCGGGGATGGGCTGAGCGGCCAGCAGCGCCGACACACCTTCCAACAGGTGAACCGCGGCATGCCAAATCGTCGGCTGATCGAGCGGGACAGTGGCAATCGGCTCTGCCTCCGGCAACCGCACGGTCTCGTCGATGAGCCCGCGCATCGCATCGAGGAAGCCCGAAGCGTTCGTCGATTCAAACGCGAATTCGTCCTCGTCTCCCGCGAACAGCCCATTGAAGAATCCCTGTTTGGCGATGAGAGTGCGCTGCACGCGCTCTTCGATCGTGCCGCGCGCGATGAAGTTCACGACGCGAACCGGCCGTTCTTGGCCCATGCGATGGACTCGCGCGATGCGCTGTTCCAGCACCGCCGGGTTCCAGGGAAGTTCGAGGTTCACCACCGTGTCGGCGTTCTGGAGATTGAGGCCCGTGCCGCCCGCGTCGGTACTGAGAAAGACCCGACACGTGGGGTCGGAGGCGAATCGCTTCAGAGCTTCCTTGCGTTCCTTGCCGGTGAGCCCGCCGTGGAGAATGGCGTAGCCGATGCCCAGTGAGTCGAGCACCTTCGCGGCTTCGAGCACCATCGTTTCCCACTGCGAGAAGACGACGGCCTTGTGTGGGAGTTCGAGCCCACCCGGGGCAACGGGTGCGCTATCCGCCAGAATCTCCGGCACCAACTCCACGAACTCGTCCAACTTGGGCGACACCCGCGTTTCCTTGTCGAACAGGAACAGGCTGTCGCAGATCATCCGCAGGTTCGCGAGGCACGCCAGCACGCGCTTGCGATCCAGGTCCGTCAGGTAGTTCTTTTGCAGGAGGCGGGCGAGTGCGCCGCGCTGCTCCTCATAATGGCGGCGCTGCTCGTCCGCGAGTTCCACGAAAATAATGCTGTCGGTGCGGGCCGGGAGCTGAGTCAGAACTTCGCCTCGGGTGCGCCGCAAGAAGATGGGGGCGAGCTTGTCGCGAATGGCGTCGAGGTTGCGATACCCCTTGAGTTGCCCGGCTTCATCGAGCACGCGGTGTTCCTGGAGGAACTGGAACGCCGGGCCGAAGCGGCGTTCGTCCACGAACTGCACGATGCTGTAAAGTTCCTCGAGCTTGTTCTCGAGCGGCGTGCCGGTGAGGACCATCGCGTAACGGCTGCGGAGCTTCTTCACTTCGCGCGAGGTCTTCGACTCCCAGTTCTTGATGCGCTGGGCCTCGTCCAGAATCACGAGGTCTGGCTTCCAGGCGTTGATCGCCTCGCGATCGCGGACGACCTGCTCGTAGTTCACGAGTCGAAAGAACGTCGGCTCGTCGTACTGTTCCTGGCGCGTTTCCTTGCCGCCTTCGATCACCTGCACGGGGCGAGTCGTGAACTTGCGAATCTCGGTTTCCCACTGATACTTCACGGAGGCCGGTGCGACGACGAGGGCCTTCTGTAGGTTGCGCTCCCGCGCGAGCAGTTCCACGGCCGCGAGGGTTTGAACGGTTTTGCCGAGGCCCATATCGTCGCCCAGAATGCAGCGGCCACGACACGCCAGGAAGAGTGCCCCACGCATCTGGTAATCGTAGAGCGGCACGCTCAGCAGGTTGCGATCGAGGGTGCCCTCTTCGAGTTGCTTCAACCACTCTCGTTCCAGCGCCAGCATCTCGGACCGTTCGATTTCCCCACCCACGAAGTCGAGTGCATCGGAAGGAACCGTCACTTCCTCGGGCACCGCCTCGATGTCGCGGATGAGGTCCGGATATTTGCCGCGGCCGGTCCAGAGGCCTTTCTCGTCGAAGTAAGCGAGCTTGAGGTGCGTGAGTTTATCGGAGCAGCGGGCGGGCAGGTGGATGCCGAGTTGCACTTGTTCGCCGTAGTGCAGGAACATTTCCGGCCGGCTGATGATGGCTTTCTTCTTCTGGAGGTGCGGCGGGAGTTCGTCTTTCAGCGTTTCGAGGATTGCTTCGATGTGCTTGCAGGTTCCGAGCGTGTTGGCTTTGAAATCGGGGCACGTGCAGGTGTTGTCGCCGACGTCGAACCCGCGAACGTGGACTTCGTATTGGCCGAGCGTTTCGGGATTGGTGATTTGAAATTCGGAGTAGACGCGATTCTTGCCGATGTTCTCGATGGTGAACTTGGAGGCCTTGGCTCGCTGCCGGCGGAGGTCGATCTGTTCTTCGCGGAGCATTGGGGAGTCTCATGCGGGAGCTTCAATCCGGACATCCTATCATCTGGCTCGCGGCTACTTGTAGTCCGTTGCAAGCGGGAAGTCCCAGGTGCAACTCAGCGGACAGATTGTTAGAATACACCCGACTCACTGGAGGACGGACGATGATCCTGGAAGGCACGATCCGCAACGGTCGCGTGGAACTCGACGAGCCCCTCGATTGGCGTGAAGGCACGCGAGTAACGGTGGAAGTTTCGACCGTCGATGACGAGGTGCTGGAATATCCGCACCCGATGGCACCCTACGATCGCGAGAAGGAGCTTGCTTTGTTGCGTGCCGCCTACGCGGACGTGAAGGCCGGGGTTCCGGGAATGCCTCTGGAGGAAGCGATGAATCGCATCGCACTGGAATGTGGCTTACCGCTCCCAACAAGTCCCACGGAGTGAGCCATGCGATTTGAAATCAACGTTCGGCCACTCGCCTACTCCGACATCGTGCGGATCGTTCGTTGCATCGCATCAACGGTATCCTCCGCCTCAGCCACGAAGTGGCAGGATGGCATCTACGCGAAGATTGATTCTCTGAAGCTTCTACCCGAACGGAGCCCGCTAGCCGACGAAGCAGAAACGCTCGACTTCGATCTGCGAATGATGCTCTACGGTCGCGGTCGCCAAATCTATCGCGTCCTGTTCACGATCGATGACCACACGGTGAACGTTCTTCGCGTTCGGCACGCAGCTCAAGATTGGGTGACCGCTGAGGATTTCTAAAGGCTTGGTCATCGGCACGCGAAAAGCGTTTGAACCCGCCGCCTTCCTTCTGCTACAATACTCTATCCTGCCCGAACCGCGTTTCGTTCCTCCTTCGCAATCCCGCCGGGGCTTCTCCCATGACCCTTGCCCGCGCCGCCATTCTGGCGCTCATCGCCTCATACGCTGGGATCAACGGCAGCGGTGCCGAACCGCCAAAGGCGGCCGAGCCCGCCGCGAAGGTGAGCTATTACAAAGACGTGCGGCCGATCTTCGCCCAGAACTGCAACGGCTGCCATCAGCCCGCCAAGCCGCTGGGAGGCTTCATCATGACCGGCCACGCCGACCTCATGAAAGCCGGCGAACGCGAGAAGCCCGGGGTCGTGCCCGGCAAGCCCGCCACCAGCTACCTTCTCGATCAAATCACGCTCCACGACAACAAAGCCGAGATGCCCAAGGGCCGCGACCCGCTCCTGCCCATTCAGGTGAAACTGATCGCGGACTGGATCGCTCAGGGCGCGACCGACGACACGCCCGCTTCCGCCAAGACCGTGCCCGTCGATGCCATGAACCCGCCGAAGTACGCGGCCTCGCCCGTGATTACTTCCGTGGCCTTCGACTCGAAGGGTGAGTTCCTCGCCGTCGCCGGCTATCACGAAGTGCTGCTTTATTCCGCGAAGGATCTCAAGCTCGTGTCGCGGCTCATCGGCATCTCGGAGCGCATCAACGCCCTGGCCTTTTCCCCCAACGGCGAACGCCTCGCCGTAGCCGGCGGCTCGCCCGGCCGCTTCGGCGAAGTCCAGGTCTGGAACCATAAGAAGGGCGACCTGCTCGTCTCCTCGCCGATCACCTTCGACACGGTGTACGGCATCAGTTGGTCTCCGGACGGTAAACTCCTCGCCGTCGGCTGCTCGGACAACACCGTTCGCGCCCTCGACCCGATCACCGGCAAACAAGTCCTCCAAATGGGCACGCACACCGACTGGGTACTCACCACGGTCTTCTCGCAGGACGGCGTGCATCTTGTTTCCGCCGGTCGCGATCAGACCATGAAACTGACCGAGGTGCCGACGCAGCGTTTCGTGGACAACATGACGAGCATCACGCCGGGTGCACTCAAGGGCGGCATCATGGCGCTCGATCGCCGGCCCGTGGCCGAGTTCCGCACGATGAAGATCTTCGGCGGCCTGCTGAAAGTGAAGGCGGTGCCGAAGTTCCAAAAGGTGCCCGCCGACACGCCGGGTGCCGCACCCAAGATTTACGATGAAGTGATTTCCGCCGGTGCGGACGGCAAGCCGCGCCTCTACAAGATGCACCGCGAAGTGAAGCGCGAGATCGGCGACGATTCCAACAAGATCCGCGAATACGAAGCGATGACGGGCCGCATCTCGACGGTCGCGTTCAGCCCGGACGGCAAGTTCTTCGCCGCGACGAGCAGCCTGGACGGCAAGGGCGAGGTGCGAATCTACAACACGGATACGGGCACAAAAGTGGTCTGCGAAAAGATCAGCGGCCCGGCCTACACGGCAGCCTGGACCCCGGACGGCAAGACCATCGCCTCGGCCGGTTTCGACGGCAAGGTCTGGCTCCACGACGCCGCCAGTGGGAAGCTGCTGAAGGAATTCGTGGTGCTCCCGCCAGCAGGGAAGTCGGGAGCCCAGTGAAAGCTGGCGAGCCGGCCCGCGTCAGCGGCCGGAGATGAGGTGTTATGAGCGACGAACTGCGTGAGGAATACCGTTTCGATTACGACCAAGCAAAGCCGAACCGTTTCGCTGCAAAGCTTCGCCACACTGTATTTCAAGGCATCGAGACCGAAATGCGAGCACTCGATATCATCGCTGTCGGTATCGACTATGAGTTCACTTGGTTCGACCATGGTGAACATAAAGTCGTCAACTACCCCCATTACATCGAGTACCGTGTTCAAGGTGTCGAAGATCCAGCGCGAGTTGGATTCGGACACGAGACTCGATACGGTTGCGAGAGGCGCAGGGTCATCGTCTGGGTCGATGGCCATGCAACAGGATTTCTTGGTGCTGACGACTTCAAGGTGACCGGCGAGATGGTTCATGGTTTGTACCTGCCAGGGCAGAGAACCATCTGCCGCTACACGGAACCGAAACCTGAAGACTACTCAGGACTTACTCTAATCGAGTACAAGTCAAGCATTCGGGCACCCAGAGTTCCACACGCATGGGCCGTCGTTGCGAACATTGCCGACCATGCAACTATGATTCGAGCGGCAATTGCAAGGCGCGGAACCCTTCCGCAAATTCAAGAGTCACCAAGCGAACACCAGCTCGAGGTTCAACCAATATGATCCGCCGATTCCTTCCCCTGATTGCACTCCTCGCCCTCCCCGGCGGCTTCGCCGCCGCCCAGGAGAAACTGCCCGACGGCGCGAAAGTCGCCAAGCTCGAAGCGCGGCCCGCCGCCATCAAGCTCACGGGGCCGTTCACCTATGCCCAAATCCTCGTCACCGCCACGCTCGATACCGGCGAGACCGTCGATGTCACCCGCGTAGCCAAGATCGAGGTCGTCAAGGAACTCGTCTCGTTCTCGCCGAATGGACTGGTCCGGCCGGTCACGGATGGAGAAGGTACCATCTTCATCACGCACGGTGACAAGAGCCTGATGATTCCCCTGAGCGTAACCGGCACCAAAATCGAAGCGCCTGTCAGCTTCGTGAAGGACGTGCAACCCGTTCTCTCGAAGCTCGGCTGCAACGCCGGCACCTGCCACGGGGCTCAGGCCGGCAAGAACGGATTCAAACTCTCGCTCCGCGGCTACGACCCCATCTACGATTTCCGCGCACTGACGGACGATCTCGAAGCGCGCCGATTCAACCGCGCCGCACCGGAAAAGAGCCTCATGCTCTTGAAGACCTCCGGGGCCGTGCCGCATCAGGGCGGCGTCCTCACGCAGCCCGGCGACCCCAACTACGAACTGCTCCGCAAATGGATCGCCCAGGGCGTGAAGCAAGACCTCGAAGCCCCCCGCGTGAAGTCGCTCGAAATTTTCCCCAAGGATCCGATCCTCGGCAAGCTCGGCGCGAAGCAGCAATTCGCAGCCATCGCCACTTATACCGATGGCAGCATGCGCGATGTGACCGCCGAGTCGTTCATCGATTCGAGCAACAACGAAGTCGCAACCATCGACAAGACGGGCTTGCTCACGACGGTTCGCCGCGGCGAGGCGACGATGCTCGCTCGTTATGAAGGCGCGTATGCCGCGAGTACGGCCGTGAGCATGGGCGACCGCACCGGCTTCGTCTGGGAACAACGCCCGGTCTACAACTGGATCGACGAACTGGTCGACGCCAAGCTCAAGAAGGTAAAGGTGCAGGCGAGCGAATTGAGCGACGACTCGGGCTTCATTCGCCGCGTGTACATCGATCTCACCGGCCTGCCGCCGACGCCGGAAGAAGTGCGAGCGTTCTTGTTGGACAAGCGCGAAGCAAAGGTCAAGCGCGATGAAGTAATCGACAAGCTCGTCGGCAGCGAAGCGTTCATCGAACTGTGGACGAACAAGTGGGCCGACCTGCTTCAGGTGAATCGCAAATTCCTGGGCGAAGTCGGGGCCACCGCGTTCCGCAAGTGGATTCGCGATGCGGTCGCCACCAACGTGCCCTACGACAAGTTCGCGTATTCGATCCTCACGGCAGCGGGGTCGAACGTGGACAACCCGCCCGCCTCGTACTTCAAGGTGCTCCGCACGCCCGACGCCGTGATGGAGAACACGACGCAACTGTTCCTCGCCGTGCGCTTCAACTGCAACAAGTGCCACGACCATCCGTTCGAACGGTGGACGCAAGACAACTACTACAACCTCGCGGCGTTCTACGCCCAGACCACGCTCACGCCCGATCCGAAGTTCAAGGGTCAAGTCATCGGCGGCTCGGCCGTCGAAGGCGCGAAGCCGCTCGTCGAACTCATCAACGACGGCAAGAGCGGCGAGATCAAGCACGAACGCACCAACGAAATCGCCCCGCCGAAGTTCCCGTTCGCAGTGAAGACCGACCTGCCGCCGGCCGACCTCCGCCGCACCTCGGCCGCGAAGTGGATCACCTCGGCTCAGAATTCGTACTTCGCCCGCAGTTACGCGAACCGCCTCTGGGCCTACATGCTCGGCAACGGCATCATCGAGCCGATCGACGACATCCGAGCCGGCAACCCGGCCACGAACCCCGAACTGCTCGACCGCCTCACCGCCGAGTTCGTGAAGAGCAACTTCGACGTGCGGGCCACCATTAAGACCATCTGCAAGAGCCGCACGTATCAGCTTTCGATCAAGACGAACAAGTGGAACAAGGACGACGACATCAACTATTCGCATGCCATGGCTCGGCGACTGCCCGCCGAGGTGCTTTACGATTCGATCCACAAGGTGACCGGTTCGCTGAGCAAGCTGCCGAGCCTGCCGCCGGGCTCGCGGGCGGCATTGCTTCCCGATAGCAATATCGAACTGCCCGGTGGGTTCCTCGAACTCTTCGGCAAGCCGGTTCGCGAAAGCGCGTGCGAATGCGAACGCTCCGGCGGCATGAACCTCGGCCCGATCCTCGCCATGGTGAACGGCCCGATCGTCGCCGACGCCATCAAGGATCCGACCAACCGCATCACGAAGATCGTGACCGAACAGAAGGACGATGCGAAGGCCGTGGAGGATTTGTACCTCGCGGTTCTGAATCGGTTCCCGACGGTCAAGGAAAAGGAAGAAGGCGTGAAGGCACTCCGCGCCGCGGGGCCGGATCATGCAACGATGCTCGCGGAATTCAAACCCAAGCTCGCGGCTTTCGACGCGTACAAGGCCACGGTCGATGCCAAGCAGAAGGTCTGGGAAGCCGGCCAGTTGGAACTGAAGCCGACGGCGTGGACCGCACTCGTAATCGAGAAGGCGGAGTCGAAGCAGGGCCTGCCCGCAATGCCCGGCGCGACGCTGACCATCGGCAAGGACGGCTCGGTTTTGGCCAGCGGCAAGAAGGACGGCATCGACGTGTACACCGTCGTGGGCCAGGCGAAGTTCAAGGATCCGATCACGGCGATCCGCCTCGAAGTGCTCGCCGATCCGAGCCTGCCCGCTCGCGGCCCAGGCCGCGCGGACAATGGCAACTTCGTACTCAACGAGTTCCGTCTGAGTTATCAAGCCGCTGGAAAGAGCGACGGCAAGCCGAAGCCGATTAAGCTGACCGCCGCCGGTGCGACTGTCGAGCAGCCGACCTTCCCGGCCGCAAATGCCGTGGATGGAAACATCGCGACTGGCTGGGCCGTGGGTACTGCCCTGAGTATGGATCACGCGGCGCTGTTTAAATTCGCGGCACCGGTGCCTGCCGTTGCCGAGGGCGTGGCGTTCACCGCCGTGCTCGATCAGCGGTTCGGTACCAACCACGTGGTCGGCAAGTTCCGCCTCTCCGTGACGACGGACAAGGCTCCGAAGATCGGAGCGCCGATTGCTGCCGACGCGATTGCACTGCTGGAGACACCGCTGGAGAAGCGGACGCCCGAACAGAAGGCACGACTCGTGGCGAGGTACATCGCTCAGGACAAGGAGTATGCTCGGCTCGCGGCCGACGCTTCGAGCCCGCCGCCAGCCGATCCCCGCGTGCTCGGTGCGCAGGATCTGGTTTGGGCGCTGATCAACAACCCGGCCTTCTTGTTCAACCATTGATCTCCGCACCCTGGGAGCGCGGCCGTCCCGGCCGCCCCAACTCCAGTAAGTCGCCTTCATCCTCGGGTCGTGAGCAGAGGTCGTTAGAATGTCGCCTTCGTCACCGGGACTGCGTGCGGCCGAGACGGCCGCGCTCCCAGGGAGCGAGCGGTCCGCGTCCACACACGAATTCGGGGCATCCATGACTCGTGCGATCCTCTCACTCGCGATGCTGGTCGCCATCGAGTCGTGTCTCGCCGCCGCTCCGGTCGTCTCACCCGCGACCGTGAAGCTCGATAACCCCGAGGCGACGCAGCAACTCCTCGTCACGTTGGATTCATCGGACCGCACTCGCGCCGCCACGTATGAAATCGCCAATCCCGCCATCGCCCTCGTCGATTCCTCCGGACTCGTGTCGCCGAAGGCCGAGGGTAAGACCGAGATCGTGGTGAAGCTCGGCACGGACGTGCTTCGCGTGCCGCTGGAAGTGCTCGGGCTCGCGAAACCTCGCCCCATCTCCTTCGACAACGACATCGTGCCGATCCTCACGAAGGCGACTTGCAACGGGGGCGGATGCCACGGGAAGGCCGAAGGCCAGAACGGCTTCAAGCTCTCCGTCTTCGGGTTCGACACGCCTTCCGATCATGCCGCCATCGTGAAGGAAGCCCGCGGTCGCCGCGTGTTCCTCGCTTCACCCGAGTCGAGTTTGTTTCTGCTGAAGGCGACGGGTCGCGTACCGCACGGCGGCGGCAAGAAGGTCGACGAGGGCAGCCTGCGCTACCGGCGGCTCGCGCGTTGGATTGTCGAGGGAGCCGCCTACGGCCAGGGCGAGGCACCCGCGATCGTTTCACTCGAAGTCGAACCGGCGCTGCGAACGCTCGCGCTCAAGGGCACGCAACAGATCCGAGTGACGGCGGTCGACGCGGCCGGTGGCCGTCGCTGCGTCACGGCCGAAACCGAATTTGAATCGAATGCGCCGAACATCGCGATGGTCGATAAACGCGGCTGGGTCGAGGCCGGCGAAAACCCCGGCGAAGCCGCGATCCTGGTGCGCTACCTCGGGCACGTTTCGGTGAGCCGAATTACGCTGCCCCGCCCTGGCGTCTCGTTCCCGCGACCGCCCGAAGCGAACTTCGTGGACAAGCACGTCTGGGATAAACTGACTCGCCTCGGCATCCCCCCGAGCGGGCTCGCCGACGATGCCGAGTTCCTCCGCCGCGTCTACCTGGACACGATCGGCACGCTTCCCACTGCCGTCGAGGCTCGCGCTTTTCTGGCGAGTGCGGATGCAACCAAGCGCGCAAAGCTGATCGACGCGCTGCTCGAGCGGCCCGAGTACGCCGACTACTGGTCCATGAAGTGGGCGGACCTCTTGCGGGTGGATCGCGATGCCATCACGCCGAAGGCTGCAGTCGCGATGACCCGTTGGCTGCGCAAGGAGTTCGCCGAGAATCGGCCGTTCGACCAGTTTGCTAAAGAGATTCTCACGGCTCGCGGCAGCACGGCAAAGGAAGGCCCCGCCGGGTTCTACGTTGCCGTGCAGACGCCCGAAGAACTGAGCCGTTCCGTGGCGCAACTCTTTTGCGGCATCCGGATCGCCTGCGCCCAGTGCCACCACCACCCTTCGGCCCGTTGGGGGCAGGACGATTACTTCGCGCTCGCCGGGTTCTTCTCGGGGGTCGTTCGCAAGCCCCTGCCCGGCGGCAACACGTCCATCGCGGATAACGCCGGTGCCGATTTGAAGAACCCGCGCACGGGCCTCATCGTTCCATCTCGGGCACTCGGTGCCGTTGCCGCCGCGGACTTTGTGAAGCAACCGGATCGCCGCACCGTGCTGGCCGAGTGGATGACGGGCCCGGAGAACCCGTACTTCGCACCGTCGATCGCGAATCGGCTCTGGGCCCACTACTTCGGTCGCGGGCTCGTCGAACCGCTGGACGATTTCCGCCCCACGAACCCCGCGACGAACGAGCCGCTGCTCACCGATCTGGCCAAGCACCTCCGCGATTCCAAGTACGACGTGAAGGCGTTCACCCGCACGCTCCTGAACTCGCGGGCCTACCAACTCACGTCGCGCCCGGTGCCCGGCAACGCCGACGATTCGCAGAACTTCTCGCACGCCGCCGCCAAGGCGATACCCGCCGAGGTGCTGCTCGACGCCCTCTCGCAAACCACAGGCGTGCCCGAGAAATTCAACGGCGTGCCCGACGGCACGCGGGCGATTCAACTCTGGGACAACCGCATCCCGTCGTACTTTTTCCGCATCTTCGGGCGGCCGCTGCGGGCGAGTGTGTGCGAGTGCGAACGGAGCAACGAGCCCAGCATCTCGCAGGCGCTGCACCTGATGAACTCGCCGGAGATCGGGGAGAAGATTCGCTCGAAGACCGGCACGGCCCGCAAACTCGCGGATGCAAAGAAGCCGCCCGCCGAGGTGATCGAGGAACTCTACCTGACGGTGCTTTCGCGATTGCCGACGGACAAGGAGAAGGCGTCGATGTTGAAGACGTTCGAGGACTCGGGTGCGGATCGCCGCGCCGCGACGGAAGACGTACTGTGGGCGCTGTTGAACTCGAAGGAGTTTTTGTTCAACCATTGAAGGCGTGCGCGTGCGGCTTTGCAACGAGTATAATGCAACCACTTGTCCTACATGAACGGGTCACAGCCATGTCGATTAGCGCGACCCGCAGAATACTGGTTCGGGATCGGACCCAGTCGGCGTGGAAAATCGCCGAAACGCGCCGGAAACGGTCTGACCCCGGGGCGAAACCCGGCAATCCGGAATCGATAGCGGCCGCCTGGAAGGGGGTCCGGAATAGCTTTCAAGACATGCACGGTTTGGGATGATAGGTTGACCAACCCAATTATGGTTCAGCCACCAGCCCTTAGCGAGATTGGAACACGCCCATGAAGGTCATCATACAGTGTGCGGCTTCGAAGCATCACGGTGCGGGTAAGCTGAGAACTCGATTGGGAGAAGAAGTTCTCTTTGTAGCTAATCCTGAACTTTGCGATTCAATTCCTTCGGGCGTGCGCTATGTCAGACCGGATGATCCCTGCGGAGAAAAGAACATGACATGGCGTGACGCGCTGAGGCGCTACAACGAGGAAGGAGAGAATCCGTACGAACTCTGTCAGGCCGCTGATCTGTATACGCCAAATGAGCATGTGTTTCGCAATTTGTACCGAGAGTTGGCAGACGCCTTCGGATGCGAAAGCGTTTTCATTCTGTCGGCAGGGTGGGGCTTGATTCGCGCAGACTTTTGGACACCGGACTACAATATTACGTTCTCGAAACAATGCATAAAGAAAAAGCCGTGGGCGTGGAGAAACACCAAAGACCGCCTGAGATCCTGGCTGGACTTCAATCACCTGCAGGGCGCACCGATTGCGCAAGACGAGCGGATCCACTTTTTCGGAGGCAATGATTATCTACCTACGTTCTATGCCCTCGTGGAATCTGTTCCTGGGAAAAAGGTCGTCCATCACAAGGGCGATTACGAGAAATATGACGGACCGAAGTGGAATCGAACCTGGTACTATGGGGCAGCGAGAGATTTCGCGGCCGAGCATGTCAAGCGGAGCAAGTGAGTTGACCGACTCGCGATCCAACGACCGACTCGATCAACCTGGCTGAATCCCCTCGCCATGAGTGCGGATGGTTTCGCCAAGTTCACACATTCAGCGGCCGACCGGCGTACGTCCACTTGAACGGC
>JAYTGN010000210.1:0-12766 GCA_043733485.1 Gemmataceae bacterium | reverse complement strand
AGCCGGTACTCCAACTGCACCGGCTGGAAGCACGGTGCCACCCGGAAAAGCACAACTGCCTCTCACCCTATGCCCCTTGCGGCGGCGGACAACCGGAGCAACCCGCACGCTCGCCCGGACCGATCCGACCCGCGACCCCGCACCACGCGGTCGCACCGGCGCAGCCGCGCCTCGATCCGCGATTCCCGGCCCCGCGCGAGTTCGAACCCGTCCAGCATTCCCCGCGTTCGGTCCGAATGAAAGCTCTGAACGAATCGACGGCACGGACCGCCGCCACATTGGGTCGCGCGGTCTGATTGCCCAGAACGGGGGCCCCATGCGCTCGGCGAGCTTCTCGCACTCGACCTTCCACCTGGTTCGTTGGATTCGCAAGCGGCTGCTGTTGCCGGCCGGTATGGCCGCGGCCGTCGGGTTCGCGCTCGCGGCACCCGCGTTCACCACGCCCTCGATCTCCGCCGAGAACGCACCGCCCGAGGTCGTTCCCGCCTCGCGCCAAATCACGCCCGGCAAACGCCGCGATGAAGTGGTCGACGTTTACGACCGCGTCAAGGCCGCCGTCGTGAACATTCACTCCGAACGCACCGTGAACGCGCCCAACGACGATCCGTTCAACCGTTCGCCGATTCGCCCACAGCAAGTGAACGGCATGGGCACCGGCATCGTCATCGACCCGCGCGGCTACGTCATCACGAACTTCCACGTCGTCGATGAAGTCTCGCTGCTTCGCGTTCGCCTCCACGACGGCACGGGCTACTCGGCCCGCGTCCTCGTCACGGATAAGGACGCCGACCTCGCGCTCATCAAGATCGACCCCGTGAAGCCACTGCCCACGATGGCCTTCGGCACCTCGTCCGATCTCATGGTCGGCGAACCGGTCATCGCCATCGGCAACGCTTACGGCTACGAACACACCGTGACGCAGGGCCGCGTTTCCTTCAAGGGACGCGACGTTTCGCTGAACAAAGACGTGGGCTACAAGGGGCTGATTCAGACGAGTGCCGCGATCAACCCCGGCAACTCGGGCGGCCCGCTGCTCAACGTCTTCGGCGAACTCGTCGGCGTGAACGTCGCCATCCGCGCCGGGGCGCAGAACATCGGCTTCGCGCTGCCCATCGACTTCGTCGTGAGCCGCTCGGCCGAGATGGTGAGCCGCAAGCGCGGTGGGACGAAGCACGGCCTGGTGGTGAAGAACGAAGTGGTTCGCGACACGTGCGAAAGCGCGGCTCAGCGGATCGTTCGTGTCGAGAGCGTGGAAGTCGGTTCGGTCGCGGCGGCGGCCGGCTTCAAGGTCGGCGACGCCATCGACCGCATCGACGACGTGAACGTGCTTACGTCCATCGATCTCGAACGAGCACTGTTGGACCGGGAAGCCTTGACGAAGCTGGCCGTGCGAGTGTCCCGCGGCAGCGAGAAAGCTTCGCTCGAACTGGAACTCGGGCCGGTGGCGAAGGCCATTCCAATGACGCCGACGGAGCTGACGGCCAAGCGTCTCGGCATCAAGGTCGCGCCGGTGGGTGCGGATGCGGTGGCCAAGGCCAACCCGCAACTGCACGGTGGGCTCACGATTGTGGAGGTGTCCGCGGGGAGTGCCGCGGCGGCGGCCGGACTTCAAAAAGGCGACGTACTCGTCGGCCTGCACAGTTGGGAAACGCTCCGTGTGGACGACGTGTCCTTCGTGCTGAACCACAAGGACTACGCGAGCTTCCTGCCGTTGAAGTTCTACACCGCCCGCGACGGCAAGCTGAAGGACGGCTGGTTCACGGGCACGCCGTGAGCTATGGCTTCACCCATTCGAAGGCGGTGTCGACCCAGGTGGGCTCCGGGGCAATGGTCGCGCCGGCTTGAACGACCTCGTTCCACTTCGCGGGGTCGGCTGGGATTCGCTTGCCGGTCAGATGCACGAGGCCATCGTGGGCGCGGCCCACGATGGCCGTGTCTTTGCCGCTCTCGGCGGCCAGCACGCGGGACAGCACGGCGACCGCTTCCGGTTGCCGACACTTCGCCAGACCGCGAATCGCGGCCAGTCGCACTTCCCGATCGTCGGAGCCTTCCGGTGCCGATTGCGTGGTCGGTCCGGCTGCCACGGCACCGAGGAACTGCACCACTTCCGGACGATTTGTGCGGCCCAGCGATTCGAGCGAGCGGCAGCGAATCGCTTCGACCGTGTCCGGCGAGAAGCCCGTCGGCCCAGTGAGCGGCACCAGCGAAGCGAGGCGTCCCGGCGTCCGGCCGTTCGGCCCACCCGCGAGTTGAATGCCGCTTTCGGGCATCGGATCCGGCGTGCCTTCGGCGCGGCCGTGAGCCTTTTGATACGCGATCATCAGGATGCCGGGAGCGCGAGGGTCTTCGAAGCGGCCCAGAGCCTCGATGGCCGCCATGCGCAGCACGGGGCTCGCGTCGTTCGTGGCCGAGCGAGCGAGCAGGTCCACAATTTGATCTTGGTCTTGCTGACTGAGGCCGTTGGTGAGCGGCTCTTTCAAACGGCGCATGGCCTTCGCGCGTTCGTCGCCGGCCCGCGGCGGATCGGACCGCAGGATCACCATCGGGTCCTCGGGCCGGATCATGTGGTAGGTCGTGTTCAGCGGGTCCTTGCGGAACTTGCGGCTGGAGATGGTATCCCAGGTTCCGGCGCAGCCCGTCAGCGCAAGCGGCGTCCCGGCAAACACGGCAATCGTGAGCACGCGAAGCACCGTACACCCCCTCGACCGGCGACCCTGAATCTCTGGCAATTCGCGGCTGATAGCGTGAAGCGATGTTCGAGTCAACCGGAGGTGTGCGAGGGGGTGTACCGATAGATTTTGGCACTCGCTGATTTCCCTGGCGAACCGGCGACGTAAGTCGCCGGGTTTCTCGCACACCCGGCGACTTACGTCGCCGGTTCGCCAAAATCTAAAGGCACACCCTGTGCGAGGGGGAGTGGCGTGTCTTTGAATTGCCGAACCTTCAATCCGTTCGCGAACGATGTGCCGAGCGGTGGACCCACGTTGCCGAATCGCATTCGGCACGCCGTCGGGAACTCACCGCTTCCAACGCCGCACCCGTTCGTATAGACTTCACACAGGATCACTGCTCCCAACTACCCGTCGGTCCATTCAACTTAGCCCCGCCCCAAACGGCGGGATTCGCAACCATGGCGATCGTCTTCAAATGCCCCGAGTGCGACTTCCCGTACAAGCTCAAGGATGAGTTGGCCGGGAAGAAGGCCACGTGCAAGAACCCGGACTGCCGCAAGCAGATTCTGATTCCGGCCCCGAGTTCGAACGGGCTGCGGATCGCGGATTTGGGCGGCATCATGCCGGAGAACGCCGGCCCGAACGACACTCCGCTGCCGACCAACCCCGCGGACCTGGAAGCCGCCGCGCTCGCGGCGCTGCGCGATACCGCGAAGGAGCAGGAAGACACGGCCGCGGACCAGGCCATTCCCATGGTCTGCCCGCACTGCAATCACAAGTGGACCGAGCCGTACGCGAAGGCGGGCAAGAACACGCTGTGCCCGAACGAGGAGTGCCGGCAACGCGTGAAGGTGACGCCGCCGAAGAAGGGAGACGTTCCGCAAGACTGGCGGAGCGGAGCCTCGAACAAGCCGACGCTCGCCAAGGAGAACTTCGAGAAGCCCGCGGACGTGATGGATGCCGAGGCGCGGGTCGTCGGCAAGGATGCGTGGCAGAAGGGCGGCGGAGCCGAACAGGATCTGGAACCGGTCACGCTCAAGCGGCGGCTCTTCATCTATTCCCTGATCGCGGCCCCGATCCTGCTCCTCGGCGTCGGCATCTACTTCCTCGTGACCATGTGGACCAGCCGAGGCGAAGAGATCAAGATGGACCCGGCGTTGAAGGAGTTCGCAGCCGCCCGAGAGGAACTCGCGCCGGCCCAAGGTTGCCTCTATTCCGCGATTCTCGAACTCGCGGCTGGCGAACACGCACTTCATCCCAAGAGCATGGAGAAGGACAAAGCGCTGACCCTTGCCCGCGAACACTTCACCAAGGCCCGGACCGAGCTTCAACAAGCGACTCAAAAAGACGCGAAGGGCGCGACCGCGCCCGAACGCTACGCCGTGACCGGCGAACTCGCCCTGGCCCTGCTCGGGCTCGGCGGCAACGACGATCAGGTGAAAGACGCGAGCCGCATTCGCTGGGTGCCCGACGCGCCGACCAATCGCCCGCTGCGCGTGAACGAACGCAACCACACCGTTCACGAGGAACTTCAACGCGTACTCGGGCCGATGACGGATGCGGACTTCGACACGAAGGCGGCACTGACCCGCCGGCTGGCCCGCGAACTCGCCAAGCAAGGGCAGTTCGATCTGGCCATCAACCTGCCGGGCTTTCTGTTTAAGGAGCCGGAGCAGCCCGAGGCGAAAGCCATCGTGGCCCTGGAACTTTATCGACTCAATCGCAGCTCGGAGACGCCCGCAAAGGTGGCCGAGGAATTGAAAGGTACTCTGGCAGGCGGTGCGGTGGGCCGCAGCCCGGCTCCCGCCTCCGCGCAAACGCTCTGGCTCGTACTCGGCACGGAGAAAGCTCCCACGCTCTTCGGGCCACCGGTCGGGGCTCAACCGCAAGACCCCAATCGCCTCGCCTACGTCGGGCTCAACTTGTTGAAGGACGATCCGACCAAGGCACTGGAATTGGCACGCCTTCAGAGCGGCACGATTGCTGGACAGCTTCGGGCGCTGGTTCTGTATGCCGAGTGGGCTCCCGAACCCGGCCCGGCGTTCGATTCCGCAATCTCGGTCATCAGCCTCAACGCCAAGTCCAAGAAGGAAGCCCCGCCCGCCGCGCTCGTCTTGCGGCTTTCGCAACTCGCCGCCTCGACCGGCCGCGCCGACCAGGCCAAGCAACTCGCCGATCTCATTTCGGACGACGGCCTCAAGGCGTGGGGCAAGGGAAGCGCGATTCAATTCGCGGCCACTCCTGCCAACAAGACGCGCGTGGAAGATGCGGAACTCGAGTTGCCCACCGACCCGAAGTTGCTTCGCGCCGGTCACGCCTGGGGCAAGATGTGGCAGGCTCGCCGCAACGCGCGGATCATGAGTGCGGGAGAAGCGACCAAGTCGATCGCGACTTGGCCGAAGGGCACGATCCACCCGTTCGGCCTCGCCGGAATCGCCCTGGCCCAGCACGACAAATGAGCGGCGAACCCATGGGACATCGCATTTGACTCGTCTCGCTCGGCTAGCTATCCTAGAGTTTAGCCTGCCACGCCACCTGCCCGTTGTCGGAGCCTTTCACGTGCCCAGATTTTCCGCCGATTGTTCCGGGCCGAGCCGCCGGGACGTGCTGCGATTCGGATCGGTGGCCGTGGCTTCCGCCGCGATGGGTCCACTGGCCTCGTTCCAGGCGAAGGGGGCCGAACGCACCTCGAACGATCCGGCCGTCATCTTCGTCTGGCTACCCGGTGGCCCGCCGCACCAAGATACCTTCGACATGAAGCCGGACGCACCGACCGAGTTCCGCGGTGCCTTCAAACCGATCAAGACCAACGTGCCGGGCATCGACATCTGCGAGCACCTGCCGCAACTCGCGAAGCAGGCCGACAAGTACTCGATCATCCGCTCGATCGCGCACAAGTTCGCCGATCACGGCGGCGGACACAAGCGCTTCCTGACCGGCCGCGATCCGCTTCAACCTGCCGGGTTCGTCAACGACACGCCGATGGTCGGTTCGATGGTCGCGGAGGTTCTCAAGAACAAACACGCCGCGGTGCCGAGCTACATCAACGTGGTAGACGGCGGCCGGCAGCAAATCGACACCTTCAGTTTCGGCTCGGCGTACCTCGGGCCGCACTCGCATCCGTTTCAAGTGGCAGGCGACCCCGCCGACGGCAAGTTCGAGATGAAGAACCTCTCGCTGTTGCCGGGAACCGAGGACAAGATTCAGGATCGCCTCGGGTTGTTGAACAAGCTCGAACGACCGCTCAACGGCCCGGACTTGAGCGGCGGTGCGGCGAGCATCGAGGCCATTCGCGGCCGGGCGCTCGACCTCATTTCCACGGATCAGGCGCGGGCCGCGTTCGACCTGAAGCGTGAATCGGCCAAGACGCGCGAACGCTACGGGATGCACCGCTACGGCCAGCGAGCGCTCATGGCGCGCCGCCTCGTCGAACACGGGGCCACGTGGGTGACGTGCGTACTGGAGAACCCGACGCCGCCCGGCGTGGAAGCCAAGCCGAACCACAGCTATAACTGGGATTCGCATGCGGTGAACTGCCACATTTTCGAGGACACGCAGTACAAACTCGGGTTCCTCGACCAGGCCATCTCGGCTCTCATCGAAGACCTGTACGCCCGCGGCTTGAACAAGCGCGTGCTTCTCGTGGTGACGGGGGAATTCGGCCGCACGCCGCGGGTCGAATACTCCGTCGGCACGCAAACGAAGGTGCAGCAACCGGGCCGCGACCACTGGCCGCAGGCGCAGAGCATCGTTGTGAGCGGTGCGTGCAAAACGGGCTTGGTCGTGGGAAGCACGACCTCGAAGGCCGAGGTGCCGAAGGATCGCCCGATGACGCCGAACGATCTCTGGGCCACGGTGTTCCAGCACCTCGACATCGACTACAACCGCATCAGCTTCCCCGACGGCTCCGGGCGCCCGATGCCCATGCTGCCCTACGGCGATGTGATTTCGGAATTGGTGTAGCGGCGATTCGCTGCACTTTGAATTAAGCCAAACCCGTTTCGTCGTCGTCGTCGAGGGGCAGGCCGAGGTCGAAGTCGTCGTCCAGTTCGCGCCGCTTCCGCGGCTTCGCCCCGGGCGCGGGCGGCGGCAACGGCGACCACCGCCCCAAAATCAGTTCCACCACCCAGCAACCGCGAATGTGCTGAACCGGTTCCTTCGCGCCGATCTCGGTGCCCCGGCAGTGCCGCAAGATTTGTTCCTCGTCGCAATCGGCATCGAGCAGCGCGTCGGCGAGCAGCGGCAGGCGGTCGAAGGTTCGCTCCGCGAAGATGCCGCGGGCGAGGTCGACCACATTGCTGGTTCGCCAGTTCGGTTCGAATCGCGGCGGCTTGAAGGGGTTGCCGAGCACTTCGCGGAGGACGCGGGCCAATTGCTTCTTCGCGGCCTTCTCGAGTTGATCTTCCGCAGCCCAATCGTCGCCCCCTTGCCGCCGGCCCTCCTCCATCCGCCGAACGAATTCGAGCGCCTTCGCTTCTTCGATCCGCTTGTTTTTTAAACTCGCGGCGCGGTCCGCAGTCTCGTCGCCTTCTTGCTTCAACCGCAGGGAATCGGCAGCGGCCTGGTTGGCTCGCAATCGCGTTTCCGCAGCCTGGTTCACGGCCTCGCGCACGAGGTCGAGCATCTCTTCGTTCGGCTCGGCGAAGAGTCGCCGCACGGCCTCGGCGGCTTGGCTCATGGCCTCGCCGATGCGTTCGATGGAATTGCGGGCTTGATTGCTGGCGGCGCGGAATAGCGGGAACGCCGGCGCGCTCTGTGTCGGTCGTTCCAACACGGGATTCTCGAGGTCGGCGGAATCGGGATCGGACGATTTGACGATCTCGCGCTGCGCCAACTCCGCGGCCGCGACCCCCGCCGGAAGGGCGGCATCGATCGCCTTCAGCCACTCGGCCCGTGTCTTTTCAGGAAGCGGTTGCTCGGTCTTTTCAGGAAGCGGTTGCTCGGCCAGTTCCGCCGCGTCGATCGCTTGCCGGAGCACGCCATCGGGAAGCAAGTCCCAGAGCCGTCGCACGTGAGCGGAGGAGATGAGGAACCAGTGCCGCGGCGCGAGCCGATCGGCCACGAAATCGAGCATCGCTTCGCCGTCGGATCCGCTCGGCCAAATGGTTTCGTTCATCGCAGAGTACCGAGTAGCGTGGGATGCTGTTAGCCTACCGCGAGAGGCGAGTTCGGTCTACGGAATCAAATGCCTGGCGAACCGGCGACGTCAGTCGCCGGGTTGCTCGATTGCGATTCCACCCGGCGACGTCAGTCGCCGGGTTGCTCGATTGCGATTCCACCCGGCGACGTCAGTCGCCGGGTTGCTCGATTGCGATTCAACCCGGCGACTTACGTCGCCGGTTCGCCTCTTCCCTTCCCCTTGATCTCCCGCGTCTCGGTCAGCACCAGGTCCATGGCCACATCGTGCGAAGCGACCGGGATCTCGTCGAAGATCTGACACTCGAAGGCGAGCGCGACGAGCGGCGCCTCGGGTCGGGCGCGGCCAAGCAACCGATCGTAGTAGCCTTTGCCCTGACCCATGCGTCCACCGCGCGAGTCGAACGCCGTGCCCGGCACCATCACCAGATCGAGTTCCTCGGGCCGAATCAACTTGTTGGGAAGACGGCGGAGTTCGTCCTTGGGTTCGAGAATCTTGTACGCCCCTTCGACCAACTCCGCCATGTCTTCGAGCCAGAAGAGTTCGAGTTGATTGGTCTCAAGCACGCACCAGGGCACGATCACGCGTTTGCCGTGGGTCAGGGCTTCGGGGAGCGTGTGCCGCGTGCGGACCTCGCTGCCGGCGTCCACGTACCACATCACGGTCTTCGCCGTCTGATACGCGGGCAGCGCCATGAACTTCGCGCAGATGCCGCTGCTGATCGCGTCCTTGTCCTTCTGGGCGACGCGATTCTTACGGGCCTGCTCGCGAATGGCGGCCTTGCGGGTCTGCGGATCGATTTCGGACACGGAGGGCTCCTGAAGATTTAATCGCGAAACCGCAAGCGGCTAGGGGGCTGGAAACCGATCCTGCAACGCCACCACGGTCAGTTCCTGTTCCCGCAAGGCTCGGCAGGCTTCGACCGCGGCGAGGGCCGCCGAGAGAGTCGTGATGCAGGTCACGCGGTTGCTCACGGCCGCGGCGCGGATGCGCGATTCGTCCGTCGAACTGCCCCGGCCGCTCGGCGTGTTCACGATCAACGCGATCTCGCCGTTCTTCATCTTGTCGAGCAGGTTGGGTCGGCCCTCCGCGAGCTTGGGCACGTCCTCGACCGCGACGCCGCGCTCCGCCAGGAATTTCGCCGTGCCTCGCGTTGCGAGAAGTCGATAGCCCATCTCGGCGAACCCCTTCGCAATGGGGACCACGGGTTCCTTGTCGCGATCGGCCACCGAGATGAACACCGTGCCGGAGAGGGGCAGCGGAGCGCTCGCGGCCATTTGCGACTTCGCGAACGCCATTGCGAAACTGTCGTCGATGCCCATCACCTCGCCGGTCGATTTCATCTCGGGCCCGAGGATGATGTCCACGCCGGGGAACTTGTTGAACGGGAAGACACTTTCCTTCACGGAGTAATGCGTGGGAATGACTTCGTCTTTCACGCCGAGTTCGTCGAGCGTCTTGCCGACCATCACGAGTGCGGCGAGGCGGGCGAGTTGAACGCCGGTGGCCTTGGACACGAACGGGATGGTGCGGCTGGCTCGCGGGTTCGCTTCCAAAATGTACACGAGCGGCGTCTCGTTCGTGGCCGCGCCGTCGGGCCGCAGGCCGCTCACCGCGAACTGGATGTTCATCAAGCCCTTCACGTTCAAGGCCGTTGCCAGCATGCGGGTCTGCTGCTTAATTTCCTCAATGACATCGGGCGGCAGGCTGTGCGGCGGGATGACGCAGGCCGAGTCGCCGGAGTGGATGCCCGCTTCCTCGATGTGCTGCATCACGCCGCCGATCACGGTGCGAATGCCGTCCGAGAGGCAATCGACATCGACTTCGGTGGCGTTCTCGAGGAACTTATCGACGAGGACCGGCCGCGCGGCCGAGACTTCGAGCGAGCGTTCCATGTACTTCGTGAGTGCGTCTTCGTTGTAAACGATTTTCATGTCGCGGCCACCGAGTACGAAACTGGGCCGCACGAGTACGGGGAAGCCGATTCGGCGGGCCATGTGCAGGGCCGTGGGCACGTCCACCGCGATGCCATTCTCTGGCTGGCGCAGGCCGAGTTCTTCGACCAGCGCAGCAAAGCGCTTGCGGTTCTCGGCAATGTCGATCGAATCGACGCTGGTGCCGATGATCGGCACGCCGGCCTCTTCCAATTGCGTGGCCAGGTTCAGCGGCGTCTGACCGCCGAACTGCACGATCACGCCGTCCGGCTTCATCCGATCGTAAACGTTCAACACATCTTCGACCGTGAGCGGTTCGAAGAAGAGGTGATCGGACGTGTCGTAGTCGGTACTCACGGTCTCGGGATTCGAGTTGACCATGATGACTTCGTAGCCGGCTTTTCGGAGGGCGAATGCGGCCTGAACGCAGCAGTAGTCGAACTCGATGCCCTGGCCGATGCGGTTCGGGCCGCCGCCGAGAATCATGATGCGCGACTTACCCGAGGGCGGGCGGACTTCGTCTTCGGGCGGCTGATTCGAGGTGCCGCGTTCGTAGGTGCTGTAGTAGTAGGGTGTGTACGCCTCGAACTCGGCGGCGCAGGTGTCCACTGATTTGAACACGGCCTCGATGCCGAAGCCCTTGCGGACGCGGCGAACTTCTTCCTCCGACGCGTTCCAGATCGTGGCGAGTTGCCGATCCACGAAGCCATTCTGCTTCGCCTTCAGAATGAGTTCCGGCGTCGCGGCTTCGAGGCCGGGGCAGGCCGCGAGTTCGTCTTCCACCGCGATCAGTTCCACGATCGCGTGCAGGAACCAGCGGTCGATCTTGGTTCGCAGGAAAACGTCGTCCACCGTCATGCCCGCCTTGAAGGCGTAGCGCACGTACCAGATGCGCTCTGCGTTGGGCATCGCGAGCTTCTGGATGATCTCGGATTTCGTGGGTTCGTTGTCGCTTCCCCAGCGGTCGCGGCGATCGCAGCCGAGCCCGAACCGGCCTACCTCCAAGCCGCGAAGTGCCTTCTGCAGCGACTCCTTGAACGAGCGGCCGATGGCCATCGTTTCGCCGACCGACTTCATCTGCGTCGTGAGAACGGGATCGGCCTCGGGGAACTTCTCAAAAGCGAAGCGCGGCACCTTCGTGACCACGTAGTCGATGGTCGGCTCGAAGCTGGCAGGCGTCTCGCGGGTGATGTCGTTCTTGAGTTCGTCCAGCGTGTAACCCACGGCGAGCTTCGCCGCGATCTTGGCGATGGGGAAGCCCGTGGCCTTGGAGGCGAGGGCCGACGACCGGCTCACGCGCGGGTTCATTTCAATCACGATCATGCGGCCATCGACCGGGTTGATGGCGAATTGAATGTTCGAGCCGCCGGTCTCGACGCCGATCTCGCGGATGATGTCCTTGGCGGCGTCGCGGAGTAGTTGGTACTCCTTGTCCGAGAGCGTCTGAGTTGGGGCCACGGTGATCGAGTCGCCGGTGTGGACGCCCATCGGGTCGAGGTTCTCGATGGAGCAGATGATGACCACGTTGTCGGCGTGGTCGCGCATCACTTCCAGTTCGTACTCCTTCCAACCGATGACGGATTCTTCGACGAGCGTCTCGCCGACGGGGCTGAGCGCGATGCCCTTGGTGACGAGTTCGATGAACTCTTCTCGGTTGTAGGCGATGCCGCCGCCGGAGCCGCCCATGGTGAAGCTCGGCCGCAGCACGCACGGCAAACCGATGTCTTCGACGATGAGGAGCGCTTGGGAAAGGGACCGGGCCACGCCGCTCCGCGGCACGTGGAGCCCGATCTTCAGCATGGCGTTCTTGAACTTCTGGCGGTCCTCGGCCTTATCGATCACGTCGGCCTTGGCACCGATCATCTCGACGTTGTACTTCGCAAGTACGCCGTGTTTGAAGAGGTCCATCGCGGTGTTGAGGCCGGTCTGCCCGCCGAGGGTCGGCAGCAGGGCGTCGGGGCGTTCCTTGGCGATGATCTTCTCGACGACTTGCCAGGTGATCGGCTCGATGTAGGTGCGGTCGGCCGTCTCCGGGTCGGTCATGATCGTGGCCGGATTCGAGTTCACCAGCACGACCGTGTAGCCTTCTTCGCGGAGCGCTTTGCAAGCCTGGGTGCCGGAATAGTCGAACTCGCAGGCTTGCCCGATGATGATCGGCCCGGACCCGATGAGCAGGATCTTCTTGATGTCGGTTCGCTTCGGCATGGTGGGGTTCGAGTCCTTCGGCAGGGTAGGTCCGCGCAAACTCCGTTTAGTTTATGAAGTGAAGAGTGGGTGTCTACGAAATCGAGGGAATGGTGAACGTAGGGGGGTGTACCCAGATTTCTTGGGGGTCAGGCGACCAGTTGCCAGTAGGCGTTCCACTGTGACGAGTTGCGGACGCAGACGAGGCTGGCCATGGCGCGGACGTTCTTCCGACGCCAACGTGCCCCCCGCGCCTTCAACCGCAAGCCCAGCGTCTTCGCCTGGCCCTCCGCCACCCAGGCACGGTCGCGATCGACACGCCCAGCATCTCGCGAAGGTGCTCGTGGGTCTTCGCGAAGGAGACGTCCGCCGCCAGCCGGCAATAGTGTTTCTGAACCACCTGGCTGAACCGACCGTTCAGGCCGAGCACGGCGTCGACGGCGTAGCTGCCGTCCGCCCCGCACCGGACTCGATTCGTCGAGCCACCGCATCTTCCAGAATCCGCATGTTGAGGTCGCGGCCCTTGTGGACGACGGCCGATTCGCAGGCGTCGAGTACGGTGCCGTCCGGGGCGGCGAGGGCGAGGGCTTCGAGTTCCTCGTGCAGGGCGACGAGGTGCCGGACGAGTGCCGCGCTGGAGGCCGGGATTTCAATCGCGATCGTGGGTTTCATGGAGCGTCCTGTTCGGGTCGAGGAGTCGCCCCCTCTTACCTAAACCCCGCCATCAACACCAGAGAGATTGGTTACACTCACGCGAGGGTGTACCTATAGATTTTGGCACTCGCTGATTTTCCTGGCGAACCGGCGACGTAAGTCGCCGGGTTTCTCGCACACCCGGC
>JAYTGN010000209.1:0-4934 GCA_043733485.1 Gemmataceae bacterium | reverse complement strand
AGCGGTACGCGAAGCGGCCACGTCCACGAGGCCGTGCCGTGGGTGGCCACCGGCTCGGACGGAACGGAAAGTAAGGACACCTACGGGACTGCACCCGGTAATGTCTCAGTTTGAAGGCGGCGAAATTTTCTCAGTGCTTTTCAGCAATCGAAACGAAACGAGAATTCCCTGAGCGACCCATCCAAGGATGATCGACGGGATTACCAGAATGGCTGCATAGCACGCGAGGATGAGCGGGAACCTCCAAATCTCCCAGCCGCGTGGACCTTGAAAAAGCATACCCCAGAAGTCCCCGCGACCGATTTTATATTCGATTGATTCAGTCCACGGACTTACGAATCCGAGCAACACGAACGCCACTAAGCTCATCCAGAGCCATAGTCGTCTGTCGGTTCGCATCTCTCGCCGAAGATTCATTGCAAGCCTCCCTGGTCGATCAAGTCAACCAGTTCTTCGTAGCTCCACATATGATCGGTCATCCCGGCCTTCAGCTACCCGGCAAACGGCATTCCGGCAAGTCGGAGCAAATCCGTTGCGATTTGAAACTGAGACACTACCGTGCGTTGCGGTTCAGTTTGAGATCCACGACTTCGACCAACGAATCCTCCTCGTCGATTTTCACAAGCACCTGAAGCACGCCGACGAAGCCGAGGCGGTATTCATCCCAGCGAGATTCACCCCACTCATCGGCGGAGCGGTTGAGTTGGGTGGTGAGTTCGCGCAGCGTGTACGTGAGTTCGGTCTGGAGGTGCGGATTCTCGCGAAGCAATGCCTGCATCTTGTCGAAGGGCCAGGGCTGCCAGGAAATGAGGAACATCATTGACCCTCAATCCAGCGGAGAACTTCGTCGTGCGGAATGTTTGGCCGAGGATCGAGCTTTCGGGCTTCCTCTAACTTGCGGATCTCGTCCGGTTGCCAACTTCCGGCGAAACCTGCGGACAGTGCCCGGTGTTCGCGCTCTGTCTCGGCGAATCGAGCCGGAGAGAGGTAGTAGCCGATGACTTCGCCCCCCGCTGCACAGAGCGGGACCGGGTGCCCGTTCGAGGCGGTCAGTTTGGCCGCAGTCGCTTCGTCGAGTGTGATCGCGGACGCGTGCATGTCGATCCTCCTGAAAGGTTGAACGTATTTCACACGACCGAGAGCCATTCGTCAAGGACGACCTTTGCTCATGGTATACGCATTTTCACCTCGCATCGAACTCCATTCTCGCCTACTATCATGCCAACCCCGGAACCCGGAAAAGGCCAAGGTTTGGCCGCGGGTCGGGAGGTACTGGGAGATCGCGCAATGAATCGGCTCTTCGCCTTGGCAATGAGCGGCATGATGGTCGTCCTGGCGAGCACCGCCGGGGCCGCGGACGACGACAACGCCAAGAAAATCGTCGGCAAGTGGGAAGTCACCAAGTCCGGATCGGACCTGCCCGAAGGCAGCACCGTCGAGTTCGCCAAGGACGGCAAACTGACTGCCGTCATCAAGGGCGACGCGACCAAACTCGAAGGCACCTACAAGGTCGATAAAGACAAGATGGTCGTGAAGCTGAAGGTCGGCGATCAGAGCATCGAAGAGACCGTCACCATTCTGAAACTGACCGAAGAGGCACTCGAACTCAAGGACAAGGACAGCAAGACGGACGTGTTCAAGAAAGTGAAGTAACCAGATGATGCTTCGCGAGCCCACCCGGAATTCGGGTGGGCTCGCGCAGGTGAGATTTGGCACGACGAAACTGGGTCCTGCGCGGAATCTGAAACCCCGATACAATCTCGGGGGTACAATACGCCGTGGCCGCGCCGCGCTTCCAGTTTGCCGCGACGGCGACCGGCCCTCAACCATCGAGAAAGGACCACTTCCTCATGAATCGTTCGTCCCGTTTTGGCCTGGGCGCCGCCCTTGCCGTGGTACTCGCTTTCCAGCCGACCGCTCGCGCGTCCGAGCCCGATAAGTTGCTCCCCGCCGACTCCGAGTTCGTCCTTTCGCTCAACATGAAGCAAGTCGTCGAATCGGACATCATCAAGAAGTTCGCCCTCGAACAACTCAAACAGGCGCTCCAAGGCGCGGACGCCAAGAAGTTCCTCACGGAGCTGGGACTCGATCCGTTGAAGGACGTGGACCGCGTGATCGTCGGCGGCTCCGGCAAGGATCAATCCGACACCAAGGGCCTCGCGATCATTCACGGCAAGTTCGACCCGGAAAAACTCTTCAAAGCCGCCGAGGCTCAGACCAAAAAAGACCCCGATCACTTCACGATGGTGAAGGACGGCAAGGATGTGATGTTCAAGTACCAGCCGGATAACGGCAATCCGGTTTACGGCACCGTGGTGGACGATACCACCGTGATCGTGAGCAACGAGAAGAAGGCCATCACCACCGCCCTCGCCGTCAGCGGCAAGCCCACCCTCAGCAAAGACCTCAGCGCCCTGATCTCCAAGCAAGACGACAAGGCCTCCCTCTGGATTGTCGGCGTTCTCAAGGACAAGCTGAACAACTTGAAGCTGCCCAAGGGCGGCGGTGCCCCGGCCAACATCCAGGGCCAGATCGAAAAGTTAGAGACGATGGCGATTGTGATCCGAGTCGGCACCGATATCTCACTCGACGTGACCCTCGGCATGAAGGACGGCGACGCCGCCGAGGAACTCGGCAAGACCATCGAAGACGGCCTGCAGCAGATCAAGGGTGCCGTGCCCTTCCTGGCCGCGATGAACCAACAGTTGAAGCCGCTCGTGGACGTCGTCAAGACGCTCAAGAGCACCGTCAAGGATCGCACCGTGAACATCACCGGCAAGATGGCCGGCAGCGCGATCGGCGAACTGCTCAAGATGGGCGACTGAGGAAGTGAACCTCACGCGGAGCGTGAGGGCTACGATTCCGCCGCGGGGTTCTCCCCGCGGTCTTTTCGTTCCCGGCTTCACCCCACGCAGCACGTCATGCCGCTCCCCGATCCCCAAGTTCTGGCCCGCGTCGATCGCCTCGAACTCGAGGCCCGGCAGTTCGTCGAAGGGTTCCTCGCCGGCCGGCACCGCAGCCCCCGACACGGCTTCGCCGTCGAGTTCGCCCAGCACCGCGAGTACGCGCCCGGCGACGACATCAAGCACATCGACTGGAAAGTCTACGCCCGCACCGAGCGCTACCACCTCAAGCAGTACGAGCAGGAAACTAACCTCGTCGCCTGGATGGCGGTCGATGGGTCCGAGTCGATGAAGGTCGGCACGGTTACCGACGCCAAAGGGGAGCGCGTCACCAAGTACGGCACCGCGTGTACGCTGGCCGTGGCCCTGGCGTACCTTATCACGCGGCAGTCCGACAGCGCGGGGCTGCTGCTGGCCGCCGACCGCGTGCGGGCGTTCCTGCGGGGTTCGAGCGCGCCGGGGCAGGTGCGCGAGATGCTCACGCGGCTGGTCGAGGGGCCGTTTCCGGGGCTGTCGAACGTCGGCAAGGTGCTGCGCGACCAGGCGGCGACGCTGGGCCGGCGCGGCATCGTGTTCGTCTTCAGCGACTTCCTCGACGACGTGGCCGACCTCGTCGCGGGTCTGAGGGTGCTCAAGTCGCACAAGCAGGAAGTCGTGCTGTTCCAGGTGCTCGACGCGGCCGAACTCGACTTCCCGTTCCGCCAGCCGACGCTGTTTCGCGGCCTCGAATTAGCCCCCGAAATCTCGACCGACCCCGTGAGTGTGCGCGACGGCTACCTGGCGGCGCTGGGCGCGCACCTGGCCGAACTCGACGAGGCGACGCGCACGCTGGGCGTCGAACTCGTCCGCGTCCGTACCGACGCCGACCTCGGCGCGACCCTGGCCGGGTACCTGCAGAAGCGGCAATCCTGACGGGGGCGACGCGATGCCGACCGACGAGCGAGTCCTCGGAATCCCGGCCGCACGCCTGGCCGCGTGGGGCCACTTCCTCGGCCTGCGGCCCGCCACCCCGGCCGACCGCGCCCGCCTGCTCGACCCGGCGCACTTCGAGTTCCGGGCGCGCCGCGAGTGCGAGACCGACCCGTCGTTCGTGCAGCTCATCCCCTACGTCGTGCTGACCTGCCGCGGCCGCGTCTTCCACTACCGCCGCGGCGACGCCGGCACCGAGACGCGCTTGCAGTCCCTGCGGAGCGTCGGCATCGGCGGGCACATCAGCGAGGCCGACGCCGCCGGCGGCAGCGACCCCTACGAGACCGGCCTGCGGCGCGAAGTCGCCGAAGAAGTCGCCGTCGGCGCGGCCCACGCCGACCGCTTCCTGGGCTTCCTGCGCGACGACCGCACCCCGGTCGGCCAAGTCCACCTGGGCGTCGTCCACCAGTGGGAACTGACCGCCGAAGCCGCCGAGCCGCGCGAGTCCGCGCTGGCCGGAGCCGGCTGGGCCGACCTGACCGCGTGCGCCGCCGAGTCGCCCGAGTTCGAGACGTGGTCGCAGTTCGTACTGGCGACCCTTGAGGAAGTGCGTCAGGCATCGAGCCTCGTCCACGAAGTCTGGGAAGAACTCGGCGAAGGCACGTCGTACACGGTGTGCCTGGCCGGCCCACGCGGGGACGACCACCGCACTACGTTGGGCGTCGGGGCGCGACTACACCGGACGATCGTAGCGAGCAGTTGGACCGAGGCGATGACCCGCCACTACCGCGACCAGGGCTGGGGCGTCTACACCCCCGAGCCGGATTGGCCCGACGAACCCTACCCGGCCGACTGGGTCGCCGAACAACGGCAGATTTCGAGTGACCCTGCTACGAAGTCTGCGCCACCGGTCGTGGCGATCCGCCCGCCCCCGCGAGCGTGAACATTTCGTCCAGTAGCCCGGGGTCGTGCTGCCGCTGGTGGATCAGGTCGAGGGACGACTCACGCGAGCAATTCGCGCCCCGATCCCGGCCCGCATCACGTCGCGCATGGCCGACAGGATGGCAGTCCGCAGCGAGACGGCTTCTCGGGCAAAGGTCAGCGAGACGGTGCCGAACCGCA
>JAYTGN010000208.1:0-28815 GCA_043733485.1 Gemmataceae bacterium | reverse complement strand
CATAGCTGATTCCTTCAGAGGGAACGCAGGAAACCTGTCCCTCCTGCTTGCAGCTCAAAATACACCCGCCTCCAGCTCGCATCTACGGGACTGCACCCCTGTTGTTCTGTGATGCTCGAACCCCGTCGTAGAATGAATTCATGCCTGATCCCGGAAATTCCGTTCGCTCTCAACCCGAACTGCTCGCGCCTGCCGGGGATTGGGGATCGCTGCGCGCCGCGGTCGCGAATGGGGCCGACGCCGTCTACTTCGGGCTGACCAATTTCAACGCACGGGCGCGGGCCACCAACTTCACGACGGAGGAACTGCCCGAGGTCGTGAAGTTCCTCCATAGCCGAAACGTCCGCGGGTTCGTCGCGCTCAACACGCTCATCTTTTCGGACGAACTCGAGGCCGTGGCCGAGTTCGTGAGAACGATCGCGGAGGCGGGTGTCGATGCCGTCATCGTCCAGGACCTGGGTTTGGTGCGGCTCATTCGCGCGATGGCCCCGACGCTGCACGTTCACGGCTCCACGCAGATGACGCTGACCGAGCCGCGCGGCATCGACTTCGTGCGCAGCCTCGGCATCGAACGAGTCGTGCTCGCCCGCGAACTGTCACTCGAAGACATTCGCAAGGTCACGGCGGGCACCGAAGTGCCGGTCGAAGTCTTCGTTCACGGGGCTCTGTGCGTGGCGTACAGCGGGCAGTGCCTCACGAGCGAGGCGCTGGGCGGCCGTAGCGCCAATCGCGGCCAGTGCGCCCAAGCCTGCCGGCTCCCCTACGACCTGATCGTGGACGGCACCCGTCGCGAACTCGGCGACCGGGCGTACCTGCTCAGCCCGCAAGACCTCGCCGCTTACGATCTCATCGACCCGCTCATCGAGGCCGGCGTGATCTCGTTCAAGATCGAGGGCCGGTTGAAGGGCGGGCCGTACGTTGCCGCGACGACCCAGACCTATCGCAAGGCCATCGACGCGAAGTTGAGCCAGCGCACATTCGCGTTGCCGAGGCGCGAGGAACTCGACCTGGCGCAGACGTTCAGCCGCGGCTTTATTCCGGGTTTCCTCGAAGGCGTGAACCATCAGAAGCTCGTGCGGGGTCGCTTCCCGAAGAGCCGCGGCGTGAAGCTCGGAACCGTTGTAGGAATGAGCAATCGCGGCGTCCGCGTTCAACTCGCCGAATCGCACGAAGGCTTCATCAAGCCCGGCGACGGCGTGCTGTTCGACCTCGGAAGGCCCGATACACAAGAGCCCGGCGGGCGAGTGTGGGGAGTTGAAGCCCACCCGTTGCCACGGGTGGGCCTGGTGGATCTTTCTTTTGAAGCGGAGTCGCTCGACTTCTCGGCGATCCCGGTCGGTTGCGATGTCTGGAAGACGGACGACCCCGCGCTCCGCAAGCGGCTCGAACAATCGTACTCCCAGGACAAGACCGCTCGCCGCGTTCCGATTCGCGCCACGATCTCGGGCCGCGTCGGCAGCAGTTTGAAGTTGGAGTTCGCATTACCGACTGGAGCAAGTTCTACTGCAAGTTGGGCTGGCCCATTGGAACTGGGTCGCAAGCGTTCCACGACCACCGAAGAAATCCGCGAGCAACTCGCCCGCCTCGGCGACACGCCCTTCGAACTCGGCGAACTCACGATCGCTCTTCCCGATCCGGTGATGGTGCCACGCAGCGTGCTGAACGACCTGAGACGCCAAGCCGCGACGGAACTTGCCGCGAATCGAAGCATTCGACACGCGATCGTGAAACCGAATGCACTCGACAGCCTCCGCCAGGCCGCGATCGCTTCCAATCCAAAATCCAAAATCCAAAATCCAAAATTGACGGTACTCGTCCGCAATCTGGATCAACTCGATGCTGCACTCGCGTGCCGACCCGCCGCCGTGTATTGCGACTTTGAGGACGTGCGCCGTTACAAGGACGCCGTGCCCCGTGCCAGGGCTGCTGACATCCCCATCGGGCTCGCCACGCTTCGCGTGTTGAAGCCCGGCGAAGACGGCTTCCAGACGCCGATCGTTCGCGCCGAACCGGACATCGTCCTCGTTCGCAACCTCGCCTCGATCGGCTACTTCCAGGAACACTTGCCGCAGGCCCGACTCGTGGGCGACTTCAGCCTGAATGTGTCCAACGAACTCACCGCCGATCTGTTCATGAGTCGCGGCCTGACCCGTCTCGTGCCGAGTTACGACCTGAACTGGGATCAATTCGCGGCCCTGATTCGCCACTCGAACGCGGACTGGTTCGAACCCGTGATCCATCAGCACATGCCGATGTTTCACATGGAGCACTGCGTGTTCGCGGCGTTCCTCTCGACCGGCAAAGACCATCGCGATTGCGGCCGGCCGTGCGACACGCACAAGGTGGAACTGCGGGATCGCGTGGGGGCGAATTTCCCGGTGCACCCGGATACGGGTTGCCGCAATACCGTGTACAACAGCGTGGCCCAATCGGCGGCGGAGTACGTGGGCCGGATGCTCGACCTGGGGCTGCGGACCTTCCGCGTGGACCTACTGCGCGAGACGGCGGAGCAGGTGAAGCCGTTATTAGAGCAGTACCAGCGCGTGATCAATGGAAGTGGCGAAGGCCGCGCCGTGTGGCAGCAGTTGCGCGTGCTGAACCAACTCGGCGTCACCCGCGGCACGATGCAAACCATCTAGCCGCCGGCTTGCCGGCGGAGCATTTTGAAGCACCGACCGCCGGCAAGCCGGCGGCTATATCGAGGACAATCCATGCGACTCTCCCTCGCCTTGCTCGGAGCCCTGGCCGTGACCATTCCCGCGATGTCCGCCGACTTCCCATCGCCGGAGAAACTGCCCGCCAAGCCGGGGCTCCCGGACCCGACCGTGAGCTTCGACGGAAAGCCGATCGCGACCGTGCGCGAGTGGGAAGCGAAACGCCGGCCCGAGTTGAAGCAACTCTTCGAACACTACATGTACGGCCGCTATCCCGCGAAACCCGAGAAGTTCGAAGCCAAGGTGCTCTTCGAAGATGCGAAGGCGTTCGATGGCAAAGGCACGCTGCGGGAAGTGGAGATCAGCTTTGCTCCAGACTGGCCGAAGATTTACCTGCTGGTCGCGGTGCCGAACACGAAGACGATGGCGGGCTGCTTCGTCGGGCCGAACTTCGGCGGCAACCACCTCATCCTCGCGGATAAACGCATTCACCTTCCCACGTCGTGGGTGCAGGCCAACGGCCCTGGTGTGAAGGACAACAAAGCGACCGACGCGGGCCGCGGTAAACAACCCGACACCTGGCCCCTCGCCGAGATCGTGAAGCGAGGCTACGCCGTCGCCACCTTCTACTGCGGCGACGTGCAACCGGATCGGCCCAACGTGCGAGAAGGGTTGCGCGGGACGCTCGTGCAACCGACCGGGCCGGCGATTCAGAATGAGACCGCCACCATCATGTCGTGGGCCTGGGGTATTCACCGCGCCGTCGACTACCTGGTGACGGACACGCGGATCGACTCGAAGCGGATCGCCGTGGTCGGGCACTCGCGGCTCGGCAAAACAGCCCTGCTCGCCGGGGCGTTCGACGACCGCCTCGCGTTGGTGATTCCGCATCAAGCCGGGTGCGGAGGCAGTGGCCCGAGCCGCCACTCCGACCCCAAGGCCGAACCGGTCGCCCGCATCAACAAGGCCTTCCCGCACTGGTTCTGCGACAACTTCAAAGCCTTCGGCGACGACACCTCGAAGCTGCCGTTCGATCAGAACTGTCTCGTGGCTCTGTGTGCCCCGCGGCCGGTGCTGTTCACCAACGCGGCCGACGATTTGTGGGCGAACCCGAGCGGTCAGTTCGAAGTGCTCAAGGCCGCGAATCCGGCTTACAAGCTATACGGCCACGATGGCATCACGGCGGAGAAGACACCCTCACCGGGCGATCCACCGATCGATTCCCGCCTCGGCTGCTGGATCCGCGACGGCAAGCACTCCATGATCCCCGCCGACTGGAACGTGTGGATGGACTTCGCCGACAAGTGGATGAAGCCATAATTACCGTGCTTTTGGTCAGGCTGCCACATTGCCACTTCCCCTCACACCGACTTTGGCAGCCTGACTCGTTTCAGCCCACGTTCCATGGACTTTTCGAAGAAACCTGAGAAGGCGCAAGAAGTGAAGCCGCGAACGGCTCGTTCTCTTAGTTTAATGCGTGTACCGATTTCGGAGGAATTCGCGATGTCCCGATTTTTGCCCGGCCTCCTGATGCTGGTGTTCGTCGCCGGTACGAGCGCTGCCCAGGACAAGCCCGAAGACGTCATCAAGAAGGCAATTGCCAAGCACGGCGGCGAAGCCGCGTTGAAGAAGTTCCCCGCCGGCACGTCGAAGATTGCCGGCGTCGTCGTCGAGCCGAAAATTCCGTTCACGGGGTCGATGGCCTTCTCCGTGCCCGGCAAAGTGCGCGTCGAGATGGTCTTTCAAGTGGCCGGGCAGAAGGCCTCCACGGTTCAAATCATCAACGGCGCGAAGGTGAGCCAAACCGAGAACGGAGCCGCGACCGCGCTGAGTCCGGCGGCGGTAGCGGAACTCCGCGAGTCCGCCGCGATTCAAGAACTCTCGCTGCTTTACCCACTCCTCGACGCGAAAGTGTACGCGCTCTCCGTCGGCAAAGAAGAAACGATCGAAGGCAAGACGTGCAACACGATCGTGGTGAAGGCGAAGGGTATGAAGGACACCACGCTCGCCTTCGACAAGGAATCGGGCCTGCTCACCGGGATGCTCCGCAATGGCTTGAATCCTGCACAGAAGACTGTGAACGAACTGACGACTTTCTCGGACTTCAAGACCATCGAAGGCCTCGTGATTCCGATGAAGTCGAAGGTGGCCCACGACGGCAAAGCGTTCCTGGAAATTACCGTGACCGAGTACAAGCCGCTGGCAAAGGTCGACGACAAACTGTTCGTGGTGGAATAGTCTTGCGTAGGGTGGGCCGGACCGCGACGGCCGCGAAGCGGACGTTGCGGGAGGCCCACGCGGTGAGCCGCAATAAGTACACTGGAGTGTGCCCCTCGAAGTAGGCATGGGTGGCACCGGCTTCCAGCCGGTGCAGCAACAGAAGGTACTTCCGATGTGAACCGGGCTGTTAAAGTGTTCCGGCTAGAAGCCGGAGCCACGCAGCACCGGTTGGAAGCCGGTGCCACCCAGAACCAATTGCCTACTTCGAGAGCCGCAATAAGTACACGTGGGCCTCCCACTTCATCCGCCTCCGCGGAATGAAGTGGTCCGGCCCACCCTACGAGCCCAACTGTCTGTGGTGGAACAATGCCTCCGATTTCGTTCGTGGTGGATCGCCGCGAGGCCGGGAAGACTCTGGCCGCGGTGCTGAAGAAGCGCTTTGGGATTAGCTGGTCGCAAGCGAAGCGGCTGGTCGAGGGGCGGCACGTTCGCGTGGGCCAGCAACTCGAAGCGGAAGTGGCACGGCGGATGAAGCCGGGCAAGCGCGTGGTCATTGACGCGGGCACGATGGAACTGAAGAGCCCGGAGCGCGGAAAGAAGGCCGAGCCGCCCGTTGCCGCGAAACCCGTTCCGATCAAGAAGCCGGTCAAGCGCGCCCCGAAGGCCATCCCCCCGAAGGGCATCTCACCCTTCGCCTCCGCGGTCGAGATCGTCTACTCGGACGATGCCGTGGTCGTGGTGAACAAGCCGGCCGGGCTCACGACGATGCGGCACAAAGAGGAAGCCGAGGAGTTCGGCAAAGGGAAGAAGTTCCTTCCCATTACGCTGGCGGAGTTGCTGCCCGGGTTGCTGAACAAGCCGGATCGCGCGGTGCTCGCCGTCCATCGCATCGACCGCGACACGTCGGGGTTGGTGGTCTTCGCGCGGACACCGGCGGCGTCGGAATCGCTCATGAAGCAGTTCCGCAAGCACACCGTGGATCGCCTGTACATCGGTCTCACGCGCGGCGTGCCGCTGGTGCCGAGCATCGATACCATCCTCGTGCCCAATCGCGGCGACGGCCGTCGCGGGTCCACCCGTAAGACCAACCCGCCCGACGGCAAGCGAGCCGTGACCCACGTAAAGGTACTCGAACAACTCGGCGCGTACGGGGTCGTGGAATGCCGTCTCGAAACGGGCCGCACGCACCAGGTTCGCATTCACCTGGGCGAGTGCGGTGCCCCGCTTTGCGGCGAGACGATTTACGATCGGCCGATCAACGGTCGCCCCGCTCCAGATGGTAGCGATGCCGAGCGTCCGATGCTTCACGCAGCACGAATCGGCTTCGCGCATCCGGAAACGGGACGCGCGATGAAGTGGGAGGTGAAGCCGCCCGAAGACTTCGCGAAATTGTGGGCCGAGTTGCGAAAGCGCTCCTGACCTCGCGTGCCCCGTCGAATGCTTCAACGCCAAACGGCGACCGGGTTTCCCGGTCGCCGTTTGGCGTTGAACGACCCGATGGCTCTTACCCGACGTAGACGCCGTTGGTGAAGCCGGGGAAGGCATCGAGATCGAAGAAGGGATTGACGACGCCGTTGGCGAGGTCGGCCCCGAGGTAGGTGGTGGCGAGGCTGCCGGCGTTATCGCCGACGCCGGTGATGAGGTCGGCCTTGAGGTCGTTGTCGAGGCTCTTGACGGCGACGCGGACGCCGCCGCGGTTGTTGGAGTCGCCGGCGAAGAAGTTGGCGAACGGCACGGCGTTGGCCGGCCCGATCGCGGGGTTGAGGATGTCGGCCCCGGAGAAGATCTTCACGTGCGGGGCACCGCCGGGCCCAGCACCGGCGATGAGGTCGGCCTTGCCGTCGCCGTTCACGTCGCCGATCGCCACGAACGCACCGTTTCGCAGCGATGGATCGAAGGCGAAGAAGTCGGGGGTGATGTTCTTGAAGGCCTTGGCAGTGAGCGATTTGCCGTCCCAGATGGAAATGCGTGGCCCGCCTTGGAACCCCGCGGAGACGGCGACATCGGCAAATCCGTCGCCGTTGATGTCGCCGACGGCGGCGCGAGCCCCACCGCGGAAGTTCGGGTCGTTGATGCCGAAGTAGCTGATGAGCGGCTGGAAGGTGATGCCGCTGTAGGCGATCACGCGAGGGCCGCCGCCCTGATCCGGGGTGATGACGAGTTCGTCGGCACCGTCACCGTTGATGTCGCCGGAGGTGACGAACACGCCGCCGGTGAAGTTCTCGAACGGGAACACGTCGAAGAGGTCCTGGCCGGTCTTCCCGTCGATCACGCGGACGAAAGCGGTGGTGCCCGGTCCGGTTCCGACGGCAATGTCCAGCACGCCGTCGCGGTTGAAGTCGCCGGTGGCGGTTCGCACGCCGCCGGTGAAGGCCGGATCGAACGCCTGGATCGTCTGCTGATACTGGCCGCTCGGCGAGTAGACGTTCGCCACGGACGGCCCACCCTGGCCCGGCCCGATCGCGATGCTCGTCGGAATCGGGGTCACCTGGAGAGTGCCCGGCACCACGCTGACGATGTTGTAATCTTGGGCCGTCGGCGTACCCGAGTTCGTGATGGGGTAGGAGCCGACCGGGCTGTTCACCGTCGCCGTCGTCGTGAGGTTCAAACCGGTGACGACCGAAGCCAGGTCGCCGAGAAGGAGCGCGTTCGCGGTAAACGTGAACGGAGGGTTCGCCCCGTGTACGGAGCGGGTCTTATCGTCGACCACGACGGTGAGCGGTGCCTTGGTGACGGTGAGTTTGCCGTTCACGAAGGTGAGCGTGTAGTTCGTGTTCGAGGTCAGAGTTCCCTGGGTGATCGGGTAGCCGGCGGCGATCACGTGGCTGGCCTGGGTCGCGGTGGTGGTCGCGGTCCCGGTCAGCACGTTGGCCGGCGTGTCGCTATTCACGAGGCCGGAGACGGTGAGGACGCCGGAGGCGACCGTGAGGGCCGGCACCGGATCGCCGTACTGCTTGGTCACGGTCTGGCTGGCGGTCACCGTCAGCGAGGCCTTGGTCACCACGTGCGTGATCGGAGCCGAGTCGCCGGGGAGGAAGTTGTTCGTGCCGAGGTACCGCACGAAGAGGCTGTTGTACGTTCCGGCGTTGAACGTCGGTACCGTGATGCTGGCCATGTAGGCGCTGCCGACGAGCGCGAGGTTCCCACTGCCGAGCAGCGTCGTCGAATCCTTGTAGAACTCGAGCGGGTTGTTGTTGAGCAGGCTGACCACCGATGGTGGTGTGCCGGCGGGCAGGCTCACGGTTGTGGTGATCGTGATGTTTTGGCCGTAGACCGTGGGGCTGTTGGAGGTCACCGTGATGGTCGGCGGGTGCGTGAGCACCACGACGGTTTGGGTTGCGGGGCTGAACGTGTTCCCGGCCAGATCGGTCGCGGTGAGCTTTACGATGTAGGCCGCATCGGGCACGATGGTCGCGCCGCCCGCATCGGTCCCGTTCCAGTTCACGTTCACATTCGCGTTCGTTCCCGTGAAGGTGCGAGTCGGCACGCTGTCGCCGACCTTCGTGATGCTGATCGACCAATTGGCGAAGGTGCCGGCAGGGTGGCCGGTGAAGGCCTGATCGCCGACGGTGCTGGTGAAGGTGGTCGATCCCGGCACGGTCACGGCGCCGCCGACTCCCGGCGCGATGAGCACGTTGCTGTTCGTGAGCGCGGTCGCGGTCGGGTTCAAGTTATCCACGACGACCGCGATCGTGTTGGACGTACCCGTGTTGCCGAACTCGTCGGTGAAGGTCGCGGTGACGGTGTAGTCGCCGCTGGGGACGAAGGTCGCCGTTGAGTCCTTGCCGTCCCAACTCGTGGAGATGGGCACGGCGGTGTGGGCACCGCTCGGCCCGAAGAGTCCGACCGGGCTGGAGATCGTCCTAACCGTGGTGCTGCTACTGTCCTGGATCGTGAACGTCCAGTTGCTCAGCCGGCCGCGTTCGTTGTTGACTGTGACCGCGAGGTTGAGGATGTCCTGGATGCCGGGGCTCTGATTCGGCGAGAGGAAGCCCGGCGTGCCCGTGAGCGCGTTGAACACCGGAATTTCGACCACGAGGTTCGAGGCGAGCGAGGAACTCGAGGTGGTGAAGTTCACGGGATCGCCGTTGAACGTCGCGGCGACGGTGTACGTTCCGCCCGGCAAGAAGGCGTTGCCCGGTAGTAGGTTCAAATTCGTATCGAAGACCGCCTTGTTGCCCGCCTGCACGAACACGTCCGCACTGAAGGTCTGCGCGGTCACCGTGTTCGTGAACGTGAAGGTCACGGTGCTGGTGAACGGAATGGCTCCCGCGCCCGGTTCGGGGTTGATGGTCGCGGTGAGCAGCACGGATTGCCGCTGGGTCGAAGGATTGAGCGAGGCCGTCACGCTCATCGAGGTGATGTTGGCCAGGATCTTCGTGAGGACGACCTTCTGCGGGTTGCTGTAATCGACCGAGAACTTCTGCCCATTGATGAAGGCGACGCCGGTGCCGAACGGTTCGGCGAATCGGCCGTTCACGAAGCCGGTGGCCTCGATGATCGTGAACTTATCGGCCAACTTCACGCCGGTGCCGAAGAGCCCGTCCAGCTTCGCTCCGTTGAGGAAGATGTTCCCGGTGACCTGGAGCTTGTCGTAATCCGTGCCGGCGACGGCAATCGGGTGCGTGTTGGACGGATTCCCGATGTTGAGGAAGAAGGTGGTACTCGCGCCCCAGATGGCGGAGTCCGAATTGAGGATTCCGGCGGGGTTCACGTCCCAGTTCACGCCGGGGCTCACGGTGCCGATGGCGCGGGCACCGATCGGCGGTGCTCCGTCGATGATGCCGACCCGGCCGTTGCCGCTGAGGCTAGCCGTGGGGCCGGTGAGGTCCACCTGGCCGATGGTGGTATCGACCTGCACGTCGCCGGCCTGAATGGCGATCGGACCGGTGAAGGGCGTGGTCGGTGCGAGTTCGAGCCGGCCCGCGCCCGTCTTGATGAGTTGCTCCGTTTGAGTCGAAGCCACTTCGGCCGTCACGTACAGGTCTACGTCTCGCGGGCCGTCGAGCACGTTCACGATCCGCGGGGCGCTGCCGACGTTGAGAGTGCCGGTACCGCCGATCACCGAGGTGTTCGCGACCGTGGAGGTAGCCGTGACGTTCCCGCCGAGCGTGAGGACCGCCCCGGTTCCGAGGGAAATCTGGCTGCCCGTCATGTCGATGGCCAGCGTCGTGGCGACGGTATCGGATCCGAGATTGATCTGCGAGGCGTTCGTGAGCGTCGCGTTCTGCGTGGCGAACTGAGGAGAGACCACGACGCCGTTGCCGAGCGTGACGATGCCGTTGTCGAGGGTGAGATCGCCGGCGGTGCTGAAGGTGCCATCGGTTCCGAACTGGAGCTTCGCGTTCGTGATGGACGCGGTGCCGACGTTGAAGGCGGCGGTGTTCCCGAAGGTGATGTCGCCATTGAGATCGGTGAGGTTGCCGGCGTTAACGGTGGTCTTATTTCCCGCGGTGATCGAGCCGCCGGTGATGTTGAGGTTGCCCAACAGCGCCGTGCTGCCGTTGCCGAGCGAGATCGTACTCGGGGCGGCAATCGACTTCATCGTCACGTCGATCACTTGGAGCAGGCTGCTCGTTCCGAGGGCGAGGCTCGACCCCGTGAGGTTGAGATTGCCCGGAGAAGTGACGGTGCTGCTGTTCCCAAAGCTGAGCGCGCTCGCGGTGGCATCGTAGCTCGCGGCCGAGACGACGGCCGTATCGCCCATCGCGAGCGAACTGCCGCCGAACACCGCTTTCGCCACCTGGACGGTGCCGTTGAGCAAGAACTCGACCATCGAGCCGAGCAGGGCGGTGAAATCGAGCGCGACGATACTCGAGGCGTCGTTGAAGGCGAGTTTGGTGTTGCTGAGGGACAGGTTGCCCGTTGCGGTGAGGTGGCCCGAGTTGCCGAAATCCATCGAGCCGTTCGCCACGGAGACGATTTTGGCGTCGAAGGTGGCGTTGTCGCCGAAGGCGAACGTCACTCCGCCCTTGGTCCCCGTGGAGGTCACGTTGCCGGCCGCGAGGTGGCTGCTGCCTCCGAGCACGCCGGCACCGAGGCTCACCGAACTGTTGGTGGTCACGATGTTGCCCGTCGTCGCGTTGGCTCCATCGCCCATCGTCACCGTGCTGTTCGTGAGGCTCGTATCGCCCACGGTCAGGCTTCCGCGGAGCAAGTAGCTGAGGGCGGCGTTGTTGATCTCGGTCAGCGTGCCGGTCGCACTCAGAATTCCATCGTCGGCGAACGACAGAGTGCTGTTGTCCAGGAAGATGTTGCCCGTGGAGAGGAGTTGCCCGAACTTGCCCATCGCGAACGACCCGTTCGTGATGGAGAGATTCGCGAGGTTGGCGATGCCGTTGTCGAGGAACGAGATCGCGGCCCCGCGGTCGGTCACGTTGTTGGCGTTGAGCGTGCCGTTAATGAGGAAGGTGATGCTGCCGCCGGTGATGTCGATGTCGTGGACGTTGACGATGCCGCCCGCGCCGAATGCGAGCGTCGAGTTGCCGGTCATAAGTACGTCGTGCGCGTTGAACTTGCCGTTGGAACCGAAGGCAATCGTGCTGGCTCCGGCGAGGCTCACGTCGACTGCGTTGAACGTGCTGCGATCGCCGCCGACGATGTGAGCGGCGGCGGTCGCGGTCACGTTCAGCGAGGTGAGCGTGGCGTCGTCGCCGATGTTGATCGTGCCGCCGGTCATGTTCACGTTGCCGGTCGTGAGTTGGCCGTTGGGGCCGGTGTTCACCGTGCCGCCCAGCACCGTCAGAGTCGAAATCGTGTCGGTGTGCCCGTTCAGGTCGAAGATGCCGTCCGAGTTCACAAGTACCGTGGAGGTGTCCGCGATCTGGTTGTCGATGGTCTCGCGAACCGTGGCGGTTCCGCCCATGCCATCGCCCACGACCAGCGGCCCGAGGATCGACCCGCCGCCGGGTTGGCTCAGCAGCAACAGCCCGTCGTGAACGGTCGTGGTGCCCGTGTATTGCGTGTAGGTCGCACCGGCGAAGAGCGCGGGGCCGGCGCTGGCGTAGGTCACGGTTCCCGGCCCGAAAATGTCCAGGTTGTAGGCGTTGCCGCGATCCGAGATCGGCAGCAAGAAGCGGAGGTTGTCCGTTGGCAGCGTGGTGCCGATCGAGGCGTTGCTGCCGAGGAACAGCGGGATCTGCTGGAGTGGCGAGAAGGCCTGCCACACGACGTTGCCGCCCTTCACGTTCAACGCACCCAGATTCTGGAAGCCGGGGTTCTGGAAGCCGAGGCCGTTGATGGTGACGACCTCGCGATCCATCGTCATGTTGCCGTTGAGTTGGAGCGTCGCTCCGCTAGCGACGACGGTCCCCTCTGGACCATCGTTGGCCGTGGTAATCACCACCACGGTGGCACCCGTCGTGGTCGCGGTCATGATCGGGAGGTTCAAATCCGCGAGCGAGCCGCCGAAGTTCACGGTGAAGACCGCTCCGCCCGGCGCGTTCGAGGTGCCGGCCTTCGTGACCGACACCGTTCCGCCGATACCGCCGATCGAGGTGAGCGCGAAGAGTGCCTGCTCCACCACCGCGGCCGAATCCGAGAACAGCAGGGCCGAAGTCGTTTGACCGTTGAAGGTGAGGAAGTAGGTGCCGTTCGAGCCGGTGACCTGGACGGATTGCGTCTCGGAGCCGTTGCCGTCCGCGATCGTGCTGCCGCCGATGAAGCTGGCCGTGGTGTTCGAAGCGCCGGTCATTTGCGGCACGTCGGTGTTCGCCAGATCGCCGCCGAACGTGACGGTATAGACGAAGTCGCCGGGCACGCCGGTGAGGATCACGTTCACGTTTCCGCCCAGGCCGTCCTGGGTGGTCAGAACCGAAGGCGAAGCCCCGGCTTTGCCCGTCACGCTCATCGGCGCGATGTTGGTGTTGGCCAGCGCACCGGTGAAGGTGACGCGGTACACCGTACCGCCGACGATCGCATTCGAGGTCACGATCACGTTGCCGACGCCGACGTTCACCAGATTCTCGAGCGTCGTCTGCAGTGCGGAGGCCGAGATGTTGAACGCCAGGTCGCCGGTGAGTCGCGTTCCAGTCGCCGTGGTGACGGTGAGTTGGAACGTGCCGCTGGTGCCGAGGACGGTCACGTCCTGGATCTCGTTGTGGCGAACGCTCTGAAGTGCTTGCAGAGCGGCTTGCACGGTGGCCCCGGTAGCCCCGGCCGCCAGTGACCCCGTGGAGAAACCGTTGAACGTCAGCGAGAAGTTCTGAGCGCCCGACACGAACGCCTCGACGATCTGCACTTCCGAAACCGGAGGTGAGATGCTGCCTTCGGTTTTCGTGGTGACGAACACCATACCCGATGTGGTGACGATTTGCGGGAGGTTGATGTTGGTGAGATCGCCGCCTAAGGTGACGGTGTATTGCCGCCCGCCGGGAACCTGAACGGAGGTAACACTGGCCGTGCCGCCGAGCCCGTCTTGGACCAGGGCCGGAGTCGACACGGTGCCGCCTGCTCCCGTCGCGGAGAGCGCGGGAAGGTCTTTATTCGCCAGCGCTCCGCTAAACGTGATCGTGTAGAAGGGCGACGCACCGGACACGATTGCGTTGCCCCCGCCCACCGACGTGAGTGCCTGGAAAGCGCTCTGCACGGTCGCCGCCGACGCGTTGTAGGCGATCGCGGTCGTCGTTTGTCCGTTGAACGTCAGAGTGAACGTTCCCGCGTTCGAGCTCGTTAAGCGGACCGTCTGAACCTCGGATCGGCGGACGCTCGATAGATCGTTCAGGGCGTTCTGCACGCTGTTGTTGGGGTTCACACCGCCCGAGGCCGGGATGTTGAACACCAGCGGTACGGTCGTTTGCCCGTTAAAGGTGAGCGTGAAGGCTCCGACCGTTCCCACGGTCGTGAAGGTCTGAACTTCCGTGCGCCCGGTGCCGATGGCCTGGGGGTTCTGGATGCTCAACACGCCGTCGCGAACGAGGGTTTTGCCGCCGTACTGATTCGCATTGGGGAAGACGAGCGTGCCTTCGCCGACCTTGGTGAAGGTCGGAGCGGGCGCGGTGAGCGGGGTCGGATCGCGGAACACGGGCACGGTGAGCGTCGTGCCAGGATTCACGCCGATGCTGGAGTTCGAGCCGAGCGTGACCGCGCCGCTGTAGATGTTATTGCCGTTCACGTTGTTGAGCGCTCCGGCGGTGCCGCCGATGCTCGTGAGCGCGTTCAGCGCGGCCTGCACGTCCGCCGCCGTGGCATTGAACGCGAGGTCCGCCGACTTCGCGCCATTCAGCGAGATGGTGAACGTCCCACTCGTGCCCAGCACTTGCACCCTCTGGATGTCCGGGCCGGTACGGCTACCGTCTTGAACCGAAGAAACGATGGTCGTCGTGCCGCCTGCCCCCGCCGCCGTCACAAGCGAGATGTTGGTGTTGCCGAGTGCGCCATCGAAGGTGAGGGTGAACGCGGTACCGCCGACCACGGGAACCGAGGTAACGTTCACTTGGCCCACGACGCCGGTGCCGTTGATCGTGAGTACCTTCGCGACGTCGATGGTGCCCGAGCCGGTGTTGGTCGGATCGCCGGCGAGTTCGAGCGAGGAGCCGCCCGCGCCGTTGTTCACGATCGCACCCGCCCCGCCCTGTTGAACCGTCGCGGCCGTCACGGCCAGGCCCGGCGACACGTTCACCGCCTGAATCTGAGGCACCACGGCGAGATCGAGCGAACGCTGGAACGTGACCGTGAGCAGCTTCCCATTCACGCTCGGCGTCTCGGTCACGAGCACGCCGGCACCGTGCCGCGCGGTGACGATCGTGGCGTTGGCCGTTCCACTGACGCTCATGGCGGTGATCTGCGACACGTCGCGGGCCGCCAGATCGCCCTGGAACAAAACGGTATAGTTGGGAGCGGCACCGAAAACCGTGACGCTGCCGCCGAGGCCTTGCGTGAAAGTCGTGACCGCCGCGACGGGCCCGCCGGCCCCATCGGCCGTGATCTGCGGCACGTCGAGGTTCACGAGCGTACCGCCGAATTGGATCGTGTACTGCGTGCCGCCGCCGAACCCCGCCGACGTCACGACCACGTTGCCACCCACGCCGCCGATGCTCGGCAGATTCTTCAGCGCGGTTTGAACCTGCAACGCCGTGGCGTTGAACGGCAGCGGGATCGTCGTGAGCCCGTTGAACGAAAGCGTGAACGTGCCCGTGTTGCTGAACACCGCCACGGTCTGAATCTCGCTGGCACCGCTCGAACCGTCTTGCGTCGTCGCTTCGACGAACGTCGCGGCCGCGATCTGCGGCTGGTTCGCGAACGCCAGCGTCGTGCCGAACGTCACCGTGTACTTCGTCGCGAACGGTGGAACCGCGATCGAAGTGACCGCCACGCTACCCGGGAAGATGCTCGACAGCGCGTTCAACGCCGTCTCCACCGCAAGGGCCGATGCGTTGTACGCGATCGGCGGCGTCGTCTGACCGTTGAACATCAGCGTGAAGAAGCCGTTCGTTCCCGACGCGGGGTTCCCCGAAACCAGAATCTCCTGAACCTCCGAGCGGCGAATGCTCGTGAGGGCATTCAAAGCCGCCTGAACCGCGGCTGGCGAATCGGTCGGGTTGAGCGGCCCCGTCGTCTGGCCATCGAAGGTCAGGCTGTACGTTCCGGCACCCGTCGCCTGAATCTGCTGCTGCTCGGATTGCGCGATCGACGACAGCCCGTTGAGGGCATTCTGTACCGTGGCCGCGGAAGAGGTGGAACTGAGGAAGCCGGTGGTCTGACCCTGGAACCTAAGCTGATACCCGAGCGCCGCCGTGATCCCGACGACGCTGAGCGTTTGAACCGAGTTCGAACTCGCGTTCGGCCCGAGGCTGTTCGGATTCTCGATCCGCAGCGACCCGCCGAGGAAGTCGCGACCGCCGATGTTCACCCCGACTTCAGTCGTTCCCGTAAAGCTGTTCGCTTGCATCAGATTCAACCGGCCCGCGCCGAGCTTGATGAGCCCGAAGGAGGCCAGGGTCGAATCCTGCTGAATGTTCGTGTCGATGTTCAGCGTGTCGACCACGCCGGCGATTCCCGAATCGTCCGAACCGATCGCGACTCGGCTACCGGGGTTCGTCTGCGGGGAGAAGTTCGGGTTGAGCGTGAAGGTGATCGGCCCCTTCCACGTGTTGTCGTTGCTGCCGGTTTGAACCAGGTCGCCGCGAACGTTCCGCAGCGCGCCCGTGATGTCGAGGCCCGTGCCGGAGAGGAACAGGCTCTCGCTCGTCACCACCGTTGGAACGAGTGTCTTCGCGTTGCGGGAAATCTGGACTTGTGCACCGTCGAGCACGCGGGTGCCAGAGAACGGTCCGGCCGAGCCGAGCGCCAGCGGGTCTTCGACGCGAAGGGCTCCCTGGTTCACCCGGGTCTCGCCGCCGTAGGTGTTGGCGCTGGCGAGAACCAGCGTGCCCGCCAGTTCCTTGTCCAGCGTGAAGTTGTTATTCAGATCGTCGATGGTGCCGGTGCCGATGAGCGGGAAGAGCGTCTTCGGATCGGCCCCGATCGTGAGCGTGGTGCCGGAATCGACGCCGATGGTCGCGTTCGTGCCGAGCGTGAGTTTGCCGGTGTAGACGTTGTTGTTGGCGACGTTGCGGAAGCCGCCCGTGTTGTGCCCGTTGAAGAAGAACCCGTTCCCGTTGAGGAGCACCGGTTCGGCCTGAAGGTCCGACGAGAGCGCGAGTGCGGCACCGGCGGAAACGACCGTGTTCGCCGTCGCCAACCCGAGCGCGGTCGGGTTGTTCGCCTTCAACACGCCCTGTTGAATCAGCGTCTGGCCGCCGTAGGTGTTCGAGCCCGAGAACGTGATCGTGCCGAGGCCGCTCTTGATGATCGTCGAGTTGTTGCCCGGCGTGCTATCGCCGATGGGTCCGATGAAATCGAGCGAGGCGGCGGCGATGCCGTTCTGGATCGCCTGCGTTCCATCGGCCGTGATCGTCGTGTTTCCGGCAATGGTCACCGCGCCGGTCCAGACCGAGTTGCCGCTGATGACGCGGACGGCGCCGGGGCTGTCTTGATAATCGGTGAGCAGCAGTTGATACAGCCCGCGGCCGTAGGTTGCGGCGGTGAGCGTGTTCAACGTTTGGTTCAACACGAGATCGTGAACCTGAACGTTCGGCATGCCCGCGCCGAACCGGACCCAGTTCGGAACCGGCGTACCGGAGGCGTTCTTCAACTGCCACACGCCCTGATCGTTGCCGACGTAGAGCGTGTCGGTGCGCGGATCGACCACGGCGGTCCAGGTCTGGGTATTGGGGAGCGCGCCGGCCACGGCGATTCCCGTACTCAGGTTCAAGGTCCAGTCGCGTAGGGTCGCGATGTCGGCACCCGCGGAGTCGAAGAGTTCGAGCGTCCATACGCCGCCGGTGGCGCCGATGGGATCGATGCCGACGAAAGCGGAGAGCGGCGACTCGGGCTTGAACGACCCCGTGAATGGTGCAACGCCGCCGCCGATCGGCTGACTCGCCGCGTCGTCGAGAGTCGTGTCGGTGAAGTCGTCGCCGTTTGAACCGCGTCGAGTGATCAGCGGCACGACTAAACCGTTCGGGCCGCGCAGGCGAATCGTAAGGTCCGCATCCCAAGTCATGGAGATGTTCAACGTCACCGTCACGTTGGTGACCACTTCCCCCGCGGGAGGAGTGACCGTGATTGGAGAACTGACCACGACGCTCGTGCCGTCGGGTACGACCACATCCGTGGTATTCGTGTAGGAAACGGGAGCATTCACGCTCGAGTGGCCAGAGATGTCCGCCCAGGTCTGGCCGGCATCGTTCGAACGGAACAGGGAGGGTAAGCCGAGCTGCCCCTTCGTCGAGCGAACGGTAACGTACACGGTATCGCGGTTGCTGGGATCGACCGCCACGTCGGTGATGGCCGTGCCGCCGGGACCAGCGAGTACCGAAACGCGGCCGCCGACTCCGCCGATCGTGCTGAGAGCATTCAGCGCGTTCGCGACCTGAACGCTCGTGGCTCCGAAGGGAATCGGTGCCGTGGTCTGGCCTTGGAACGTGAGAGTGAACGTGCCCGCGTTAACGAACGTCTCGATGGTCTGAACCTCGGAGCCGGCGACGCCGCCGTTCAGCAAGGTAACCGTCAAGACGGATGCCGGGGTCGCAGTGACCTGCGGTACGTTTCCGTTCGCGAATGCGCCGCCGAAGGTGACCGTGTACAGAATGTCGCTGAACGGGGGCCGCGAGACCCACGTCACGCCGCGGTTCTTCGTGACCCGAAGCGTCGCCCCATCCGAGATGTAAATCGTGTCGGGATCGTAGGTGTTGGACAGCAGGTCGGTGACGAGTGGGAAACTGGGATCGGACCGGAATTTGCCTTGGTAGGAAGCGGCAGCGATCGCCGTGGTGGTACCGCCGTTGAGGTCGACGAACGTACTTCCGAGAACTCCACTCGCCGCTCCGGCCTGAGTCGTTTCGAGAATCGCCGATCCGCCGACCAGAACGCGGGAGGTATTGAGGGGATCGACGTAAACGGGGAGGCTGTTGGACGCGCTGGCCGTCAGCACCTGCGTCCAGGTCGATCCTCCGTCTTGCGTGCGGAACAAATTGCCGCCGGAGGAGGCGAAGGCCGTGAGCGGATTCTTGGGATCGTAGCGGACGTCGCCGGCATCGCGGGAGCGATCGCCTGAGGCAGGCAGCGTCAGGCCGTTCCAGGCGAAACTGCCGCCAAACTGCTGAAGCCCGTTGTTGTAAGACGCGGCAAGCGCCTGGTTGAAGTCGGTCGGGTACGGATCGACATTGTTGAACTGGGTGGTCGCGAGGTTGCCGTTGAGGTTCGTGAAGGAGTGCGCGTTGCCGCTAATCGTGTCGTACCAGAGCCCGCCATCGCTGCCGGTCAGGAGGTTTCCCGTCGAGGTATCGATGGACAGGGCATGGAAGTAGTCTGCCGGCGTGTTCGCCCCACCGGTGACCAGGGTCCACGTTGGAGCAGCGGCGAGGCCATTCGTCGTCTGCCAAATATCATCCTTCCCGGCAAGGTACAGGATCGAATTGTTAACGGTCGGCGTCGGAGCCACTCCGGTCGACGTCGGAGCCGCCGCACCATAGGCACTTCCAAACGTGCGGTCCGGGCTTTTGATCACGTTGGTGTAGCGACCGGTCGCCGCCGAATTCGCCGTGGTCAGCCCGTAAGGCGAGGGAGTGGGTCCGGTGATGCCGAAGTCCCAGGCCGTGGCGATGCCGCCGTCCCACCCGGTTCGCTGAATGTCGAGAAACTCGCCGGTACGTCCGTAGGGAAAGTTGCGGCCTCCGGGGTATGGCCAGTAATCGCGGGAGTTCCCCAGATTCGTGGAGTAGACCCGAACCGAGGCATTCATGCTCAGGCCGGACGGCAGAAGGTTGCCGTTAACAGTCCCGGGAACCACGTTGTAGTAGCGGGTGGTGACGGCGGAGAGTTTGATCCACTCGTTGCGCCCCGGTTGGTGGAATGGGTTCGGCGGCGTCAGCGGTCCCACTTCGTAGTGTGCGCCCGGCCGACCATCGGGAGCCGTCGGGATCGGGATGGCCTGATCGCTCGGGGCTTCGGTCGTGTTGGGGAACGCGACCGGATAGATCGTGCCGGTGCCGAACCACCAGGTCGGACCCAGGCCCGCCGCGAAGGCATTCGCGGGATCCTCGGTGCGGTAGACGGCGTTGAACACCCCTCCCACGTTGAAGAGGCCGCTGACGTACTCTTGCTCCGACTCGCCGAGCGCGGCGTAGAGCACCCAGGTGTGCCGCGTATTGCCCGGACCGTTGATCGTGTTATCGGGGAAGCCCGGCGGGCCGTCTTTGGCTCCGAAGCCCGGCCCGACTTGAACCAGCGCGATGTCGCTCCAAGTCGCGTTCGTCTGTGGGAAATGGATCCGGTAATCATCGTCCGGGCCGGCGATGCCCGGGGGCGCGAGGTCGTACGGCGCACCACCGACCCTGGAGCTGCGGTTCGGTGAGGCGAGTCCGGTTAAGTTCACCCAGTCCGGAGTGGCGGCACCGGCGTCGTAGCGGTAAACGCCTGCCACGGCGTTGGCCAGAATATTGGTCGCAACCTGCAGCGGGATGCCGTTGATCACCGAGGCATTGCCCGTGGCCACATAGATGCGTCCGGAATCGGTCGGGTCGACGATCAACTTGGAGACCGCCAAACCGAAGAGCGGGTTGCGGCTGTTAGGGCCGGTCACCAGGGTCCAGGATGCTCCAGCGTTGTTCGTCTTATAGATGCCGGTTCCCGCGAAGCTGTCCGGTTGCCCCGTGATGGGCGAGCCGTTCGCGCCGCCGCCGTTGGCTTCACCGGTGGCGAAGTAGACGACGTTGGGATCCGAAGGCGCGACGTAAATCGAACCGCCGTAGATCACGGCCGCCGCGTCCACCGTGTCGTCGAACAGCGGCACCCACGAGAGGCCCTTGTCCTTCGTCTTCCAAGCACCGCCGCCCGCCGTCGCGATGTAAATCACGTTCGGGTCGGTCGGATCGGTCGCGATACTGGTGACGCGGCCGCTCGTCGATTGATTGCCGGCCGTGAACACGCGATTGGTACTCGCGGGGCCGACGTTGAACCACTGATCCGAGACCGTCGAAGCCAACGGCACGCCGGTACCGAGGACCGTAAGCGGCTCGCCGGCGATAATGAGGCTGCCCTGAATTTGCAACTGGGCGTTGCTGGCGACGGTCGTGCCCTTGGCCGTGCCGCCGAAGGCCCCGCTGTTTGCGGCCGTCGTAATGCCTTCGTCGATCCAGGTGTTTCCGCGGAACGAGTTGAGCCCGGCGAGCAGCACTTCACCCTGCCCGCGCTTCACGAGGTCCGAAGTCGAAAGCAGGTTGGTGGCGTCGCTGATGGCACCGAGGAAGTTGATGCGCGTGTTGGCCGCGGTGGCCACGCGGGTTCCCGAGTTGAGCACGACGGGGCCGCGCCAGGCGTTGTCTTGCGTCAGGCTCACCAGCGAAGCTTCCGAAGCGTAGCCGTCCACCGTCGTGGCTCCGCTCACGGTGACTTCCGGCGTGCCGAGCGGCGAGAAGATCGAGGTTGCGATCAAGAGCGGCGTGTCGGTGGAGTGGGCCGTGCCGAACACGATCGTATAGACGTTGCCCGAACGCGAGACGGCCACGGAGCCCACATCGTCTTGCAGGATCGCGAGGGCGTTGAGCGCGGATTGAACCTGGACCGACGGTGCCGTGATGGGCAGGGCCACGGTCGTGGCCGTGGCACCCGGATGCGTCGTCTTCAAGGGGTCCGAAGGGCTCGTGTACGTGAGCGTATAGCTGCCCGTGGAGGCGACCACCTTGACGGTTTGCACTTCGTTGGCCGCACCGCCGACCACCGTGGTCGCGGTGGTCGGGACCGTTCCATCGTTGGCCGAGGCCACGATCTGATTCACATCCTGGTTCGCGAGGTCGCCCAGGTAGGAAATCGTGTAGGTGTTGCCGCCGGCCGGCCCGGCGGTCAGGCCGTCCGAAACGGACACGAACGCATTGATGCCGTCGCGCACCGTGACCACCGGAGTTCCCGAAATCGCCGTACCCGCGGCGGACAACTGATTGAGGTTCTGGAAGGCGAGATCGCCACCGAAGGTGATGGTGTAAAGCGTTCCCGAGGGCACTCCCGGCGCGGAGGTGACGGTCACGTCGCCGCCGAGGCCCTGCTGCGTGGTGGTGACGATGGGGTTCGGGAGCAAGCTCCCAGTTGCGGTCATCTGCGGAACGTTGGTGAAGGCGACCGCGCCACCGCTGAACGTGACGGTATACCGCGTCCCGCCGGGAATCACCGAGGAGGTCACGGTCGTGTTGCCGAGGCCGATGTTGCTGAGCGCTTCGAGCGAGGCCTTCACGGTGGCCGGGAGCGAGCCGGCGGGGATCACATTGGTCGTTTGCCCGTTGAAGGAGAGCGTGAAGCCGATCGAGGCGGCGAGCACGTCCACCGTCTGATTCTCGTTGCGGCGAATCGTACTGAGCGTGAGCAGTGCGGCTCGTACCGTCGCGGCGGGGGCACCCGCGGGAATCGCCGGCACCGTCGTCTGCAAGTTGAAGGTGAGCGAGAACGTGCCGACCGGGCCGACCTGCACCGTCTGAACTTCCGAACCCTTAATGCTCGGCAACTTGTTCAACTCGGCCGCCATCTCCGCGTCCGTCAACCCCGGCACCAGCGGCCCGGTGATCTCGGACTGCCCGATCAGGTTGTTCTTGAACGACAAGAAGAACTTGGTCGGCGCGGGAACGAGCGAACCCGCGACGGAAACCTGCTGGCCCGCGCTGTTCAAAATCAACTGCTCGTTCGCGACCTGGAGGCCCGAGCCCAGGCCGCCGTTGAAGTTCGGCACGGATTGATCGAGCAGCAGGTTCGTACCGGATTGGACCGTGGTGGTCGTCTGATTGTAGACCTGCGGCCCGGCGAACGTTCCCGTGGAAGTCTGCCCGAGCGCCGTGTTGTTGTGGACGCGAACCTTGCCTTCGCGAATGTCCGTGGCCAGCGAGTAGGTGGCGTCGCCGTCGAGCGTCAGTTCGCGCGAGCCGAGCTTGATGAGCCCGCCGAGGACCGGCAGCGCGGGGTTCGTCACGTTATCGTCGCGAACCATTCCGACGATCGTGAGGTGGCTCGGGTCCTGTCTCGCTCCGGGAGCGAGTGGGGCAACCTGCTCCACGCCGACGCCGGTGAGGCCGTTGTACGCCACGTACCCGAACCAGATCGGCGCGAGGGCGTTATCTTGGCCGACGACATTGCTGCCGCCGATGCTCACCAAGGCACCCTTCTGGCTGATGAAGCGGTACGGCAGGAGCGGGCCGGTGCCGGACAGGATGAGGTTCTCGTCGAGGTAAAGCGGCGGGCTTTCCGGCGTGAGCGTGCGGAGGTGCAGCGCGGCACCGGTCGAGACGAACGTTTCGGGTTGCCGCGTGGCGGCCAAGCCGAAGATGTGGGAGCCGAGGGCGCGATTGTTCTGGACCGTGGCCCATCCCGCCTCGATGAACGTACGGCCGGTGTAGGTATTCGCGACTGGCAGAATGATCTGCCCGAGCCCGACCTTGTGAAAGATGCCGGCACCGATCGTACCGTCGAAGTCCTGAATCGCGCTAATGGTGGTGAGGCTGTAATCGTTGACGAAGTACGAAGAATCCGGGCTCGGGTGCCCAGTCCGCGGATCGAGCGCGACGCCGATCGCCGCGTTCGTGATCGTGATCGTGCTCGTCCAGATGTTGATGCCGGTCGCGCTGTAAAGCGCACCAACAGCGGTCCCAGCTGCATCGAGCACTCCGAACCCGTTCAACGTGAGCGGGTTCGAAACGGTGAGCCGGTGTGCGTCGGTGGTGACGGAATCGTTCGAGAGATTGCGACCGTGGGCATCCAGGTTCGGGAGGGCCGATCCGTTCGGGCCCGCGCCGGCTTCCACGTCCATTTGCAACGTCGCGCCAAAAGAAACCGTGACGGCGTTCGTGCCGAGTGCCATCGAATCGCGGATGTCCAGCGTGCCTTCATTGATGAACGTGGGGCAGGCGTAGGTGTTGGCGTTGTTGAAGATCAGCTTGCCGCTGTCCACCTTCGTGAGCGAAGACGAGCCATTCGGCGAAGCCGTACCGTTGGGCGTGGAGATCACGCCGCTGATGGTGAGCGTGCCGCCGCCGGTGCCGATGGTCACGGGCACGCCGTTGGGCGTCGGGCTACCCAGCACCACGGGCCCGGCCCAGGTGTTCTCCGCATTGGTGTTGGTCAGCGATCCGCGGTTCGGGAGACCGGCCTGTCCGACTCCGTTCAAAGTCAGGAACTCGTCGCGAATCGTGAAGCCGACGCCCGTGGGATCGGCGAGGCGAAGTTGACCCTGTTTGGCGATCGTCGAGGTGACGATTGTGCCCTTGGCGGGGTCGGCCGTATCGCTGCTCGGATCGACGCCCGCGCCGAGGGCATCCTTGTTCCCCACGGTGAGCACGCCGCTGTTCACGTAGGTGAGCCCGCGGTACGTGTTGGCCGCGTAAAGCTGAATCTCACCCGCGCCTTCCTTGCTCAGAATCTGCCCGGCACCGGTGTCGCTGATCACGCTCGTGATCGTGAGGACGGTTCCGGGGGCGGCCCCCATCACGACGCCGGCGGTGGCGCTGCCGGTACCCAGACGAATCGGGCCGTTCCACGTGTTGTTGCCCGCGGCGTTGAACAGGGCACCGGCACTGTTGCTGCCCGGACCGTTCAACAGAATTGGCTCGTTGATCGTGCCAGCGACATTCGACACCTGAAGCGTCGAGTTGGTGCCGACCGTCGTGCCGACGTTCGGCGTTCCCAGGGCGTTCGCATTTGTAATTGCGAGGATGCCCGAGTCCGAATTGACGGTGATGTTGCCTTGATAGCCGGAATTGTCTGCGGTGAGCGTGAGCGTTCCGATGCCTTGCTTGGTGAGAGTCGAGGTGCTGTTGCCGCTGAGCTTGCCGGAGACCATGAGGCCGCCATCGACGGTAAAGAACTGGTTGGCGGGGCCCGAACCGAGGGTCATGTCGAACTGGATGTCGTTGCCCGACGACGATTGGCTCACGGTGATGAAACCGGTACCCGGGAGGCCGAGGCGTCCGAGCGTGATCGAGTTGCCCTGAAGGGTGTACCCCGCATTGGGCACGGTCGAGAACGACAGGGAATTGAAGAAGCCGCCGACGATGTCGTTCACGGTGGTGCGAACGGTGGGGCCTTCCGGGAAGACGAGGTCTTCGGCCGCGGCACCCACGCCCGTCGGTGCCAGGGCAGGCAGCCAGTTACTCGGATTGCTCCAGTTCGGATCGGGCGCTCCCTGCGGCGTCAGGCCCGCTCCGAACCACGAGAACGTGGCCGGTACGTCCCGGCGCTCGAGCTCTTCAAAGCGAAGGGACGACGGAAACGGACGAAGGACCGACGGCTTCCGCTTGAGCCAGCCGCTCCAACGATTGCTACGGGGCTTAGGTGCCATGAGATCGCTCTCGCAGATCGAGTATGAATGGCGAGTCGCTAACGAGTCCGCATCGGGATGCGCGCAGTAAACAACAATAACCGGGCGGCGAATCGGGACCAAGGAAACCGCGTTAAAGCACCGGCGAAATACTCCGGGATTCATCCGCATATGGCGAACGGTGCGGTTCTTCGGATCAGTGGGGGTCTCCGCAAGGGCCGGGGAGACTACCGATTGTGCCGAGTTTGCCGGTGGGGGAAGGTGGCGCGGTTGGTCCAGGCGCGCTAGCACACCCCCGACGACGGAGTCTCCATTCAGACGAACGGGACTGAGCCCCAGTTTGAATTCGGCTGAAAATGTCGCCCAAACAACCACGCCGCGAGCCGATGCAAACCGTCCGCCACTCGACGCGCGGAATCGCGGCTGCACTCGTTTCGAGCGTTCCCATCCGGTCCGTCGACCGCAAGGGAAACCGACTGGCGATTATAAACTGCTTGGAGATATTAACATAGGACAAAGTGACGGATTAGCGGCTCAGCTTGTCCGCGCCGGCGGCTGGAGTCTGACCCACCGTGGCCATCGCGGTCCGGAGGAAATCGGTCGCGAGCTGCTGAACCTGAACATCCACGGCGGAACACGCGAGTTGCCACGCCTCATCGGTCGTGCCGACTCGACGCGGCTCCGAACAGACCTCGATGTACGCCTTCGCCTTCGGTTCCGTCCCGCTCGGCCGCAGCGAAACCTTGGCCTGAACCCCGCCCTCACCGGCCATGCGAAAGGCCAGGAAGTTGCGAGCCGCCCGGTCCGTGTCGCCTTTGAACGGCCCGAATCGGCCTTCTTCGTTTCTCATGTCCTCGAAACCGGTTACGGCGAGCCCGCCAATCGCTTCCGGCCGCTTCGCCCGCATAGTATCGAGCATCCGGGTCATGTTCTGCTTCCCTTCCAACCCCGTCATCACGATGTTCAGCACCTCGTTGCGGAAATACCCGAACTGCCGGCTCATGTCGTCCAGATAATCGAGTAGCGTCTGCCCTTTTCGCTTCTGATTGAGTGCGGCTTCGGCCATGAGCAGCGCCGCGCAGGCCGAGTCTTTATCGCGCAACTCGGCAGTCGCGAGAATGCCGTGGCTCTCTTCCGTTCCGATCACGAAGTCCGCCGGGGTGCCGTGGACATCGCCGTAATGGCCCGTCGATTCCAGTTGCCAGATCACGTCGGCGTGGTACTTGAACCCGACGAGTAGGTCGTCGATCACCTGTGCTCCATAGTAGCGTCCGATCCGCCCGATCTGCCCGGTGGTCACCTGCGTGGTCACGACGATGGGCGACTTCGGAAGCGAACCTTGCCGCGAAAGCTGGCTCAACTTGAAGTGCGTGAGCAGTGCCGCGATCTCGTTGCCCGTGAGAGCCCGGTAGTCTCCCTTTCCATCCGGCGAAGTGCAGGCCAACCCGCCGATGCGGTCGGCGTCGGGGTCGGTCGCAAGCACCAGATCCGCCTGCTTCTCGCGCGCGACCCGTTCCCCACGATCCATGCACTCGGGAATCTCGGGATTGGGCGTCTTCGTCACGTTTGGGAACTGACCGTCCGGCGTCGCCTGCTCTGGCACGGGAATGGGACGAAAGCCCTGCGCCTCCAGCGTCTCACCCGCACAGAACCCGCCGCAACCGTGCAGCGGCGTGAACACCACGCGAAACTCGTCGAACTTCGGCGGCGGGATCAGGCTCTCCTTCCGGCACAACTCGATGTAGGCCCGGTGCGGAGCTTCATCCAGGAAGTGAACCTTCCCGCTTCGCACGGCATCGACCCACGTCAGATGCTTGATGGTGCTGACTTGATCGACGTACTCGCTCATGAGTTGATCTTCGGGCGGCACGGGCTGCGCGCCGCGTTCGTCGTAAAACTTGCTGCCGTTGTCGTCGGGCGGGTTGTGGCTCGCGGTCATGTTCAGGCCGCCAAAGGCCTTCAGATAGCGGATGCTGAACGAGAGTTCGGGCGTGGGGATGTACCGCTTGCTCTCCGAGGCGAGGATGTGGGAATGGACGCCGTTCGCGGCATAAACGCCGGCCGCGTGCTGGCAGAAGTCGCGACTCGAGAGGTGCAGCACGGGGTTGGGCAGGTCGCGGTTGTAGACGCCGCGGCGATCTTCGAACTGCCTCACGTCGAACGCCAGCACCACGGTCAACGGGTTGATGTCCGGGAAGCGCCGCTTCAGGTATTCGCAATGTCCTTGAACGCTGGCCCCGAGGGTCCAGAGGTTCATGCGATTGGGCCCGATGCCGACGGAGCCGCGCCGCCCGCCCGTTCCGAACGGCATGACCTGATAGAACGAATCGACGAGCAGCGACCACTTCGCATTCGCGATCAACCATTCGAGTTGCGGTCGGTACGCCGTGAAGTCGGCGTGGGTGAGCCACTTGGTCAGGTTCGCGAGCGCGAGTTCCTTGAGTCCGGCATCGGCATCGATGGTTTGAAAGCCCGCACGGGCCGCGGCAACCGAATCCATGTTGAGCCTCGATGACATCGTTGACTGACGGTCAGGAAACCAAAGACAGCGGCATTCCAGGCGAACCGGCGACGTGAGTCGCCGGGTTGCATCTTCAACCCGGCGACTTACCAATGCAATAAAGGTTGGTCTTCGTCCGCAGGAAAATCGCGTCGCCGCTCACGGCGGGCGACGCCATGCAGCCATCCTTGAGTTCGTTCGTCGCCACCGGTTCGAACGTCTTCGACGCCTTCACCACGATCGTCTTCCCGGTCTGGTTCGGCATGTAAATGAATCCATTCGCCGCGATCGGCGAGGAGGTGAAGTTCCCGTTCTGCCGTTCGGACCAGTACGGCTTGCCGGTCTTGGCATCGAGGCACGTCATCATGCCGTTGTCGCTGATCATGAAGAGCAAGTCGCCGACGAGCAGCAGCGAGGGCCGGGTCGGCACTTCCTTGTTCACCTCCCAGGCGACGGATGTCTTGGGAACCATCCCGCGCACGTCTTGTTTCAAGGCCATGAGTTGGCCGGGATAGCCGCTGAGCAGGTAAGTGAGGCCGTGACCTGAAACCGTGCGGGCACCCACGTTCATACTCGATTTCTCGAGATGGTAGAAGCGCCAGAGTTCTTCGCCGGTCAGCGGTTCGTAGGCGACCGTACACTCGCTGGACGGGCAAACCAGTTGCGGCTTCCCGTCCACCTCGATGACCTGAGCCGTGGCGTAGGCTTTCTTCGTGTCGCCGTTGTCGCTGGAATACTTTGTGTTCCGGTCCTTCTTCCAGACGTTCTGGCCCGTCGCCTTGTCGACCGCGACCACGAACTGATAGTCGGCCCCGTCGAAGATCATGACCAGCAGATTCTTGTAAAGCACGGGCGATGAGCCAGGCCCGCGGAAGTGGTTGCACTTCAGATCGCGGCGATCCCAAAGCGGCTTGCCCGTTGCGGCATCGACGCACCACGTTCCATGCGTGCCGAAGTGGAAGTAGACGCGGCCCTCTTCAATCGCGGGAGTCGGCGAAGCGTAGCTGTTGAAATCGTGGCAGAACTGCGGGTCGGCTTCTTCCGCGAGTTTGATGTCGTGAACGACCGCACCCGTCTTGCGATTCACGCACACCGCGTAGAACGCGACCTTCTCGACCTTCACCCCCGTTCCTCCACCCGACTCCTTCGGGTTCACCTTGCCGGTGCCCTTCACCTCTTCCGATGTCGTCATCCAAACTCGATCGCCCCAGACCACGGGCGAGGACCAACCTTTGCCGTGAATCGGCGTCTTCCAGCGGATGTTCTTGTCTTCGGACCACTCGGTGGGCAGGTTCTTGGCGTCGGAGATGCCGTCGCCGGTGGGCCCCCGGTAGGTCGGCCAATTGTCGGCGGGAAGGGCCGAGGAGAGGAGGAACGCGACGAGCGAAAGCGCGAGGCAGAATCGCATGGGAGGATTCCGAAGTTGGAAGCAGGCAGACGGGTTTCAAGTTAACGGGACGAGGTGTTTAAGGCAACCGGCTGGAGGCACCCGGGTGCAGTCCCGTAGATGCGAGCTGGAGGCGGGTGTATTCTGAGCTGCAAGCAGGATGGACAGGTTTCCTGCGTTCCCTCTGAAGGAATCAGCTATGACGACCCCACTCCCGCCG
>JAYTGN010000207.1:0-12843 GCA_043733485.1 Gemmataceae bacterium | reverse complement strand
CGCTCTGTTCTGCGGCAACTCGCTGTTCGCAGGCTACCGCACCCGATCGGACGCGGCCTCGCACCATTGGGTCGGCAACAGTCTCGGCGTGCGCGTGCTTCCGGTCGAACTCGTCAACCCGCGCTTCTACCACCTCGACACCTGCTTCTGCCCGCTCGCGCCCGGCGAAGCGCTGTTCTTCCCCGGAGCATTCGATTCCTACGGCCTCAAGGTACTCACGACGCACGTGCCAAAACTGATTCCTGTGAAGGACGAAGAGGCCTTCCGCTTCGGGTGCAATGCCGTGGTGGTGGGTCGAACGGTGGTTCACAACAGCCAGTGCCCGCAACTCGCGGCGGATTTGCAAGCTGCGGGATACCGCTCCATCGAAGTGGAACTGGACGAATTTTTGAAGGCCGGCGGCAGCGCGAAGTGCCTCACGCTGCGGCTCGACGGCGAAGATGCGGCCGCTTGGAAGCATCAATACTGAAGCACGATTCGCGGCGGCGGCTTGTTCCCGCGGCGTTCCAGACCTACGCGGCCCAGCATCGCCAGCACCGCGAGCGCATGAAGGCTCAACACCAGGCAGAACCATCCGGTGCGTTCGAGGCCAAATCCCGCCAGTTCCTTGCCTTCGAGATAGTCGATCCGATGGTGTTCACCCGGCGTTTTGGCATCTTTACGCTGCGTCTCGAACTTGTCGGTCACGGCGGCGTGCATCGCCCGTTCGAGCCCGAAGCCGCGAGTCGCTTCGAGCGATAGCAGGAGCAGGGCCGCTCCGACGAGCCCCGCGATGACCAGATGGCGGAACGGCCAAAGTGCCGGGAGGAGTTTGGGAAGCCTTGTCGAAGTGCCACTCTTCTCGAGCCGTTCGGCCCAGGCCAGCACAATGGCGAGCAGCAACGCAACGATGTACGGCAGCATAATGAGCCAGTCCGAGACGGTGCGGTCGTACACCGAAGGCGCAGGGAGTTCCTTGAGCATCAGGTCTTCGTTTTGGAAATTCCAAGTCGGTCGGCCGGTGATCGAACGCCAGGCGCCCTGCGTGTAGACTGCCGTCCCGCCGGGGTAGACTCCGACCCAGGGCGTGAGGGTGAGCAAGAGAATCGCGGTGAGGGCGACAGCCGGGATCCAGGCGACGACGCACGGTGAGATCGTGAAGCCGCGCGAGTGCGTGTAGCCGGTGGGCAGAGCGGGTGTCGTTAGCTGCGGCAACGGAGCGGGCGGAGTTGGACTCGCGACCGCTTCGATGGGGGTCGGCAACGGTAGCGGCGGAACGACGGGTGGCGGCATTGCCGACACGATCGGGTTGTACCGCGAGGGAACCGGGAACGCCTTCCCGCACTCGGGGCACGGTGCGTCCTTCCCGGCCGAGTCTTCGGGAACGGAAACGGGCTTCATACAGTGCGGGCAGAATAGCTTGAGCACGGTCGGTTCTCGCTAGCGGTTGTCTTCCCGTTCTCGAAACGCGTGGGGCAGAAACTCGGGCAAGTCGGCGGCGGTGAGTCCGGTCTGGCCCAATTCTTGGGCCGCAAGGTCGCCGGCCTTACCGTGAATCCAGGCTCCGAGCGTGGCCGCGTCGAAGGGCGACATTTGCTGGCCGAGCAAAGCGGCAATCGCGCCGGTCAGCACGTCGCCGCTGCCGCCGGTGGCCATGCCGGGGTTCCCCGTCGAGTTGCGATACAGTTTTCGGCCATCGGTGACGAGAGTTCCCGCACCCTTCAGAAGCAGGACGACTCCGAACTTCGCGGCGAACGCGATGGCCAGTGCCTCGCGGTGTTCTTGGACTTCCGGCATGGAATGACCGGAAAGCCGGCAGAACTCGCCAGGATGCGGGGTAAGCACCAATGCACATTCTCGTGCTTTGAATTCCTCGGTGAAGGGCGAGAGCGCGTTGAGTCCATCGGCATCGATGACGATGGGCAACTTCGGCAGTTCACTCACGACCGTTCGGATGAACGCAGCCAACCCCGGCGAACGGCCGAGGCCCGGACCGATCGCGAGGCTGCTCGCGGTTTGGGCCCACTCGATCGCCTGAGCAGCGGCGAGTTCGCCGAACGAACCATCGGCATGTTGAGGAATGGCGAACGTTGTGTAGCAGGGATTCCCGCCGGCGACGATCGCTTGCACGTGCGCGGGTGTCGCCACTTGAACGAGGCCGGCCCCGGATCGCAAAGCGGCGCGACCGCTCAGGATGGCCGCGCCGGTCATGCCCATGCTACCGGCCACGATCAGCACCTTTCCGAACGTGCCCTTATGCGCGTCGAATGGTCGCTTCGGCAAACGGGGGATTGCGTTGACTGGGATGATATTGCGATTCTCCATGTCGGATTTATACGAAGCCATCTTCTGAGGTTGACGCCTCGTGCGAGAACCGCACAATGGTCGCAGGAATTCGATTGCGACCCTCGAAAGGAATTCGATGAACGTTTCGCTTCCGAAGTACGCCGAGCGCGGGCCGATCCACGACGCGATCTGGGTCCCGCTCAAGTTCTACAACGACTCGCGCGGCTGGCTGGTCGAACTCTTCCGCAACGACCTCATCGACCCGAACTTCCATCCGGTGATGGCGTACGTGTCGCAGACCAAGCCGGGCGTTGCCCGCGGACCGCACGAACACGTCGACCAGGCCGATTACTTCTGCTTCACCGGGCCGTCCACGTTTCGCGTCTACTTGTGGGATGCCCGCAAGGATTCGCCGACCTTCGGGAAGAAGGAAGTTCGCGAGGTGGGCGAGAACTTGCCCTACGCGCTGATCGTGCCGGCCGGCGTCGTTCACGCTTACAAGAACGTCGGCGACAAGGACGGCCTCGTGTTCAACGCCGCGAATCGCCTTTACGCCGGCTGGTTGAAGCAAGACCCGGTCGATGAGATTCGACACGAGGCCGACGCGAACTCGCCTTATCGGATGGAATAGCCTCGCCTGCGAGGCCGGGGTCGAAGACCCCTCAACCCTTCGGCAACTCCCAACCCTTGCGGTAATCGCGGCCGAGATATTGCTCCGCAGCCGCGACGTTGGTGACGCCCTTCCCCGCATCCCAGGCGATCTCCTGACCGCAGCGATATGCGACGTTGCCCAGCAGCACGGCCTCGGCGAGCAGCCCAGAGTACCCGAAGTTGCAGGTCGTGGCACCGCCCGTCTTGATCGCCTCCGTCCATTCCTTGTGATGGCCGATGGACGCGGGAATCGACTTCGGTGGCGCGATGAAGTCCTTGGCGAACGCATCCGGCATCAGCTTCAACTTGCCGTAGTCCGCGAGCAGCTTTCCGTTCGCACCCTCGAAGAGTACGCCGGACGCGAAGCCGGGATACGTCGTCTTGCCATCCAGTGATGGCCCGCTGACACCGTGATACCAGGTGAGGTGAACCGCAGGCCGTGTGCCGACTGCGGGGAACTTGTAGTCGACCTGCATCACGTCGGGCACGGTGTTGTCGCCCTCGTAAGTCTTCTTGCCGATCGCGGCCACGGATGTTGGGCTCGTGAGGTTGAGCGCCCAGAACGGTAGGTCCATGTAGTGGCAGCCGAAGTCTGCGAGCATGCCGCCGCCGAACTCCCACCAGAACCGCCAGTGATAGTGCGGCCACTGCTTGGTCGGGTTCTTGGCCTCCGCCTCGAAGAAGTCGTCTTTCGCCGGCCCGAGCCAGAGGTCGATGTCGAACTTGGCGGAAGGCTTCACGCCGAGTTTCTTGCTGGCCGGCGGCTTGCCGTTGAGCCAAACGTGAACGCGGTTCACGGGGCCGAGCATACCAGACTGCACGATCTCGGTGGCTCGTCGATAGTTGTTCTCCGCGTGAATCTGCGTGCCCATCTGCGTCACGAGCTTCTTCTCGATGGCGAGCTTGCGCAGGAATCGAACTTCGTTCACGGAATAGGCCAGCGGCTTCTCGCAGTAGACGGGTTTGCCCGCCGTCATGGCCAGCGAGGCGGGCAGGCAGTGCGAATGGTCCGGCGTGCTGACCACGACCGCGTCGATCTGCTTGTCCAGTTTGTCGAAGAACTTGCGGTAGTCGGTGAAGCCGACCGCGTGGGGGAACTTCGACTTCGCCTGGTCGAGGCGGTCGCCGTCCACATCGCAGAGCACGGCAATGTTCTCGTGCTTCACGCCATTGAGATTGGCTTCGCCGCGGTCGGCGACGCCGATCACGGCGATGTTCAGCTTCTCGTTCGCGTTGCGAGCGCGAACGAACATCGGGGCACCGAGCGCCGCGCTCGACGCAGCAAGAAAGCGTCTTCGCGAAATCGGTCTTGGCGAGCCGAGCCCTGTCAGGGGCCGGGTCAATCGTGTCATGGCGGGCTCCAGGGAGAGGAACATTCCTTGTTCCACAGTTTACCGATGGCGAAGCGTCCTGCCATCGCGATAATCACACCAATCTTCCACGAGGTGAAACATGTCCATCGAACCGCTCGCGATCGGCGTCTGTAGTTGGTCCCTTCAAGTGAAGAACGTTCCCGAGTTGAAGGGCTTCATGGATCGACTCGGCATCGACGTCGTGCAGATCGCCTGCGGAGACCCGCACCACGCCTCGTGGGATGAAGGCGACGCCATGCCCGCTGCGGCGAAGGCCGCTGGGTTCCAAATGAGCGGGGCCATGCTCGGCTTCCCCGGCGAAGATTACACCTCGCCCGCCACCATCGAAAAGACCGGCGGCTTCGGCGACCCCGCAACTCGACCCGAGCGACTCGCACGCTTTCAGTGGGCGCTCGCCCGCACCAAGGAACTCGGCCTCGCCGATCTCATGCTGCACGCCGGGTTCCTTCCCGAACCCACCGACCCGGCCCGCAAGCCCTTTCTCGACACGCTGACCAAGGTCGCGGAATTGGCCCAGGCTGTCGGCATCACGGTGTCGTTCGAGACGGGTCAGGAATCGGCCGTGCTCCTTCGCCGCACGCTGGACGACCTCAAGTGCCCGAACCTCAAGGTGAACTTCGACCCGGCGAACATGCTGCTTTACAACATGGACGATCCGTTGAAGGTTCTCGACCTTCTGGCACCGGACATTCGGAGTGTGCATTTGAAGGACGCGAACCGCCCGCCGCAATCGGGTGTCTGGGGAGAAGAAGTGCCGTTGGGCCGCGGCCAAACGAACACGAAGGCGTTCGTGAAAGCCTTGAAGCGAGTGGGTTATCGCGGTGCGTTGTGCATCGAGCGCGAGGTCGGCTCCCAGGAGGAGAGGTATCGAGACATCGAGCACGGCGTGCGGTTCTTGCGGGAGTGTCTGGCCGATGCGTGAGATTTGATCCGATTCGCGAGGGCGGGTACATTGTCGCACGGGGTGTTGGGTGCTAGGATTTCGGGGATGCGATTGGCCGTGCGTTCGAGTGCGGCTCTGGTTTGGAGAGGTGGCTGAGTGGTCGAAAGCACCGCTTTGCTAAAGCGGCGTGGGGGTAAAACCCCACCGCGGGTTCGAATCCCGCCCTCTCCGATTCAGTTGTCTTCGACGGTCCTTGATCGTCCTCAAACCCCTGGGAAGCCAGGGGTTTCTTTGTTCCCGCGCCTTCGTCGCCAGCGTCGCTCTCTTCGTCAACGATCCTCAAACATCCTCCCCCGCTACCGCTGAGTTGGGTAAGGGGAAGGGTAAGGAAGGGTAAGGAGGCGGGTAAGCGGCCGGCCGGTTCGCCGTCGGTTCCGGTCGCGGCGAGAACCCCGCTCGCCGCCTCCGGTGTGGTCGTACCTACGTGCGGCAACTTGTCCACCGCGGCCCCGAGGTCGTGCAGCTTCGCACGGGTGTAGCGGTTCATCGTGAGCCGCGGGTCGGAGTGGCGCATCAACTCCTGTCGAGCCTTCAACGAAATGTCCAGCCCGTCGAGCAGCGTGGCGAATGTCCCGCGGAGTGAATGGAAGTCGAGAACCTGCGTCCCGTCCTTCGTATCGACGGCAAGCGCGACACCGGCCGCGGTCGCATCGGCCTGAATCATTTCCGCGGCCCGCCCCGCCCACGAACCCGGCCAGACCGGAGCATCGCACGGCCGGCCCGCCAGGAAGTCGCGGAGTTCAACCAGCAGCGAAGCCGGGATCGGCTGGCACGCGGGCTTGCCGTTCTTCGTGAACGCGCCGTCGAGGTCAATGGACGGGGGCGAGGCGTCGAGGTTAAAGCAAGGCGGCGTGAGCGCGGCGAGTTCACCCGCGCGATATCCGGAGTACGCGGCGACCGTGTAGAGCATTGCCCGTTCGCGGCCGGTCAACCGCTTGCGGATCGGGCTTGGCTGAGTCGTCGCCACCAGCCGGGAAAGTTCATCGATCGTGAGAAACCGTCGGACGTGTCGGCGATCGCGTTCCGCGTTCCCCTTCTTCACCGAAACGAATGGATTGCGTTCGAGTCGCTCGTTCTCCACCATCCAGTTGCAGAATTGCGACACCGCTTGGACGTAGTCGTTCGTCGTCTGAACGCTCAGGTTCCGCTTGCCTGTTCGGAGTGATTCGAGGAATCGCTCCAGTTTCTCGGCGGACAGGTCGGGCGGCATCACGAAACCGCATCCGGTGAAGATTGCATCGACGCGGGCCTTCTTGAGCCCCGTGTACTCCTTGTCCCGTCCGCGTGCGGTCAGGACGGCAAGCCAGTCGGCGAGGTGAACGTTCAGCGCCGCCTTCCGGTGTTCCCGGCAGGGGTCCTTGCACCCGGCCTTCTCCATCTCGACCCGCTTGAGAATCTCATTCAACAAAATCCGGGCCGCGTCTTTGTGCGTGGACAACGGTTCCCGGCACGACTTCCCGTTCGCATCGGTGTATTGCCCGTACCACTTCGCCGACGGCACGCGGCAGCGGGAACCGTCTCCGACGCACGGCGCTGTCACCGACTTCCCGTCGGGGCCAGGGAACCGGACGGCGGGCTTTCCCTTCACCGTCACGCGGACAGCATCGGCGGGAGTGGGGCGGGTGTAGTAAACTCTGCGAATGGTCGCCATTGCGGAACCTCAGACGGTGACTGAACGAGTATCACACTAGAGTGCAGAACGTCAAACGGGCCGCGGGCGATTCATCTGTGCCGCGACGGTCCGGACTACAACCGCGAACTCTGAACAGGCGAACCGGACGGTTTCCAGGTTTTGAAATGCGAGAGCGCTCCCGACGATTGCGGCGGCATCGCGGACACTCGGATCGGAGCCGGACACCCCGATACGCTCGACAAGCGCATCCGCGGCTTCCATCAGTCGGTTTGCGACGTGTTCGTCAGCCTCCGACCACTTTGCCAGGCGAAGGGGCTCAACAGGAAAGACGACGGAAGCCGCGGGGTGCCAGTGGGTTCCGAGCCAGTACCCGCCGACCGCGCTGGAGTCGGTCGACGCCAGGACTGGCCATGCGCCGGATGGGACCGCCGGCGGAACCGTCTCCTTCGCCACTGGCCCAGGAGAAAAGGGAGATAAGGGAGATAAGGGCATGGCATCGGGGGGCTTTTCCCCCTTCGCTCCCTTTTCTCCAGTCCGGGCAGCAAGGAACTGGCGGGCGAGTTCCACGACGTCACCCACGGGGCACCCCTCTCGAACGAGCAAACCAGACTTCGGCCGGGCGTCCAGCCGTCTCGCGTGTCTCGAAGCACGCGAGCCCTGCCGACAGCAACACACCGAGTGCCTGACCGATCCGATCGGCAGGAAGGTTCTTCCCGGCATGTTCCCGGATCTCGGACCGTGACAGACCTGATGGGGCGTTCCGTAGGAACGTAAGGATGTCGTCCGCGAGGGGGTTCCCGGTCGCGTCTCCAAACAGGCACAGGACCGATTCGTCGGCATACTGCCAAACCGCCAGGGCCGCGGCGAGGTGTTCGGGTTTGACGACGGGCGAACGATCGAGGATCGCGTACAGGACCGAGAGGCGCAATACGTGGGCCTCGGCCCGGCCCGTTAGATTCCCCGCTAGCCCATACCGGTCAGCGGACAGGACCGGATAGACTTCGTGCCAGAGAGCGCGTGCCTCGCCGTTCCGGCGAACCTCGACGCCAGACCTGGCGAACTCCAGCACTGCCGCCAAGTCCCGTTCAACCTCGGCAAGCGCCGCGGCGTCCGGGGTTCCGCCGTCCGGGAGCAACTTTGACCGTTGAACAAGGAACCACATGAACCGATTGCCGAAGCCGTTCGCGCTCTCCGTCGCGGTGAGGTAGCGGCGAAGTTCGTCTGACGTGATGTGTCCGATGATGGAGAGGTGAGCGCCCGTTGCGCGCGCCGGGTTGTTCTTCGTCAGGCTTCGGAGGTTCCCGGTTTCCCACGCTTGCCGCAGAATCGCGCTGAGCGTGTTACCTGTCCGTTCGGTTTGCTTGAGGACGTTCGCGAATTCCGGCTCCACGATCAGCAATCGCTTGTCCTTTTCACCCTCGTCGGCGATCACAGTTTCGTAGCGCGGAGGTTGCCCGCGATCTCGAACGCATTCCTGTTTCTCGATCGGGTCGCGGACAGCCCAGATAACGCCCTCACCACTCGATAGTCCGGTGAGCACTCGGTTCTCTGCCCACTGCTGTTCCGCACGGGCAAGCGTACCTTTCACGCGGCCCATGCTCGTCCCCTTCCGCCCCTTCGCGGATCTTCCGACCAGAACGGCGAACTCGTTCGTGTAGTGCCGGTCTGCTTCCGCGGTTGCATAGCAGGTTCGGCCTATGGCGTTACCGACCCCGAGCAGGAACTGCACGAGCAGCGCAACAGGGTCCGACTCGCTGGCCGGTTCGACGGCGCGAACAAAACGACCGGCGAGGCCGTGGTAGGCTTCGTCCGCGAGTGGCTTCGGCCAGTCGGGAGAAAAGGGATTTATCGGGGCGGTCCCGCTGCTCCCGTTCGACTCCGCGGTTGAGGTGCCATTCGCAGGCGGCTTCCCGCTTGCCGCGCGGGCAGCCAGGTCTTCGAGTATGTTGCGGCGGGGAGCCATTTCATGCCCCCCGCCGGTGTTGCCGTTCGCACGCTTCAAGTCGCGCGAGGATCGCGTCGAGGATGTCGGACGTGGAATTCTCCAGGTCGGATAGTCGTTGATCCAGACGCGCGATCGGGTCGAGGTCGCAATCGGCCCAGGCCGGCTCGATGCCGTGGGCCCGAGCGATGGCGAGAACCTTGGTGCGGTCGCGCGGGTCTGCGGGTCGCGCGTCCCATTCGTAGTTCGCGAAGGTTGGTTCGTTCAGTTCATCGACAGGCGGCGCATGCTGGTTGAACGATGCCGGGTGTGCTATCTTCATGGGTGAAGTTCCTTGAGTGACAGCCCACTGTCACCGCTACGGGTCGGCCTTCACGGGGCCGGCCCGTCGGCGTTTCAGTGGGACGGGTGTTCGGGTTCAGTGGCCGGCGATGCCGGCCTTCTTTTGGATTGCGGCCCAAATCGGCGGCCAGGTTGCGACGTCGTACAACTCGCCGCGCTGGTCGCGATGCCGGAGCCAGGCCAATGCCTCTTCGCGGTGCCACTTCAGCCCGGCCAGCCGCATCGGAAGCGGACCAATGGCACCCGTATCGCGTTGGCGGTCGAACGTACTGGTGCCGATGTCTAGCAGCGCGGCGAACGTTTCCCGCGTCAACAACTCCGCGGGCGGCACGAGCCGGTCGCGAAGCAGGTCGAGCAAAGCATCGAGGGTCCCCACGGTCGGCGGGGGGGTGAGGATAGTGTCATTCATGAGCCACTTCCTCCCGCATTGGCAGTAGGCGCATGGTCACGTCGAGGCCGAGCCGGCGCAGTTCCCGTTGGGCATAGGCGGCGGCGGCGTAGTCGCCGTCCGCGAGGGCGCGTTCGAGGCAGACAAGCCAGTAAGCGGGCCAGTCTTGCGCTGGCGGCGGTTCGGACCGTGTCGGAGGTTTGGTAGTGGTCATCACGGACACTCCGGCGAGGAAAGGGATTTCATTGAATCCCCGGTGTGTCGGAGGATTTGTCGGAGCAGGCAGAAGTGGGAAATGCAAAAACCCCCTAGAGTCCAGGGGTTTGAGAAAGCGGAAAAATCGCTAGGTGTCGGAGCGTGTCGGAGACTTAGAGATCCGAATCAGTAGCAGGGTCTACGGCCTCCATCGTACCGTCTTTATGCTTGCTTCCCCGTGGCACCTGCCAATCATTCTTGGCCTCCTTCTCGAACAGCCCGAACAGTGTGTTTGCCATGTCTCGAACCGGGGCAAAGAGTTTGTTCTCATACAACGGTTGCCTTTTGATGCCGAGGGCATGAGCGAGTTCCTTCGCGGTCGGCTTCGCGCCTTTCCGATGCGCCTCGATGAGAAAGGCCAAACCGATATTGACCGGATCGGGCTTCGCGGGCTGTTTCGGGGGTGCTTCCCCAGTCGTAGTCCCGACCGTGGGTGGCGAGGTCGGGGGTGCTTCCCCAGTCGTAGTCCCGACCGTGGGTGGCGAGGTCGGGACATCGCACTCAGGCTCGCAGAACTCCTGCTCAAACCGCCGCATCTGCAACTCGAACCACGGCATCGCCCAATTTCCGAGCCCGCGGGCTTCATCCAAAATCATTGCCCATCGGAACGCGCGTAACCAGGCAGGGATGAGTTGGTCGTCGGCCAGGACCGCGCCGCGAGTAAGGTCGCGAGGAACGGCAACTACCTTCTCCACACCGGCGCAGTAAACATCGTGAATGGCGGCGAACGCAAGAGCCCTTTGCCCAGGGGTCTGGACAACGTTCAAATCGCGGTCAGGGAAAGGATTGTCGGGATGTTCTGGGAATAGCGCGTTGACGTGCTCGGGCTCGGCTAGGCACACTTCAGCAAGTTCTCTCTCGCGAGCCATGTTCGCTGGATTCAGGAGCAACGCATCAATATGAGAGGCAAGGGCGGCGAGCGCCGTGGAACGCGACATGGTGCAACTCCGGGCGGAAAATGCCCGCCCCCGGCCGCGGGGAGTTGCGCCGCAGCGCGGGGACAGGCGGGGGGGCAGACCGGGAGCGACCCGGCCATCAGAGGAGATTGTAGACCTGCGAGTGACGAAAGAAGATGTAAAGCTCAGCGGCGGCGGCCGGTCGACGGCGGTGGATGCGTCGCCCGTCGGAAAGGCAGCTACCCGGCTCCACTAAACTACCCGCGATAGATAGAGGTCTAAGTCGCCGTCCCCCAATTTGGTTCCCGTCATTGCTTCTGTTGCATCAACCGGCAAGAATATCCTCTCGGTTCTCGTGAACCGGCGTGCGGTTCCTTCTAGCGTCGATTGGGTCTTCGAATGCCAACCAGAACGAGCAAGACCGGCAGCGAACTCTTCATCGTCGATAACAGCGACGCCGACTGGAAAGTGGTGAAGTACTTGCAAAGGTGGTGCGCCTATTCCGGGTCCATCGACATCGCGACCGGCTACTTCGAGATCGGTTCGCTACTCTCGCTCGGGGAAGAATGGAAGAAGGTCGATCACATCCGAATCCTCATGGGTGATGAAGTCTCGCTCCGCACGCGCGCAGCGTTCGCAAAAGGATTGGCGAACATCGAGGGACAACTCGACAAGAGCCTGGAGAACGAAAAAAAGAAGAACGACTTCCTCACGGGCGTGCCGGCGATCGTCGAGGCGATCCGCTCCGGCCAGATAACATGCAGGGTCTACAAGAAGGACAAGTTCCACGCAAAAGCCTACATCACGCACACAAGAGAAGAAGTCCTAGGCTCTGCCGCCCTCGTTGGTTCTTCTAACTTCACCTATCCCGGTCTCACTGAAAACATCGAACTCAACGTCCAAATCACGGGTAGCCCGGTTCGCGTCCTGCAAGAGTGGTACGAGGAACACTGGAACGAAGCCGAGGACGTAACGCCGGAAATCCTTCGCGTCATCGAACGCCATACCCGCGAGTACGTGCCGTTCGAGGTTTACGCTCGCGCGCTCCAGGAGTTGCACCGCCGCTTCGAACCCACCGATGCCGAGTGGTTCGAGAAGAAGTCGAAGATCTACCCTCGCCTCGACAAGTACCAGCGCGACGGCTTCTTCAACCTGCTCAAAATCGCGGGAACTCACCGCGGAGCCCTGCTGTGCGACGGCGTCGGTCTCGGCAAGACATTCATCGGCATGATGCTGATCGAGTATCTCATCGAGAAGAAAAAACAGAACGTCGCTCTCTTCGTCCCCAAAGCCGGACGCGAACCCGTTTGGGAACGGACGCTGGACGAGTACTGCCCCCATATCAACTCGGGTGCGTTCGGCAAAAGACTGGCGATCTTCAACCACACGGATCTGAACCGTCTCGCCAACGAGGATAAGAACTTCCCCAAGCTTCTTGCGGAGGTGCAGGAACAGGCCGACGTCATCGTCATCGACGAAGCCCACCATTTCCGCAATCCCGGATTCGCCGGCACCGGCGAGCGCATCCCAACGAGTCGCGGTGGCCGGCCGGCGTCCCGCTACCACCGGCTCTTCGAACTCATCGGCACGAACAAGCAGGTCTACCTGCTCACCGCGACGCCAGTCAACAACCGCCTGACGGACATTCAGCACATGATCCAGCTGTTCTCCCGCAGAGTCGCCGATCACTTCAAGAACCTTGGTATCCACTCGCTCCCTGGGCACATCCGCAAGATGGAGAAGGACCTGCTCAAATCCACCGGAGGCGACTCAGCCTCCGAAACCAATCTACTTGAAGCCGCCAGCCTTCTCTCGCGCGACATACTCTTCGAGAAACTGGTCGTCCAGCGCAGCCGGGCCTTCGTTCGGGAGAGCCAGAAGATCCACGGCGGCTCCACCGCGGTATTCCCCGTTCGGCTCCCGCCCCAGGTCGCCGACTACTCCGTGAAGAAGACCTACGGCAAGCTCCTCAACATGGTTGAAGCCGCCTTCGCCAAAGAGAAGCCTCTGTTCGCTCTCGCCATCTACAACCCCTACGATTACCTCCTGGACGGCGTCGAACTCTCACCCGACGAGAAGTTCGTCAAAGGCCGCACGCAGCAGGTCATCGCCCTGATCCGCACGCAGTTCCTCAAACGCTTCGAAAGCTCGGCCC
>JAYTGN010000206.1:0-12900 GCA_043733485.1 Gemmataceae bacterium | reverse complement strand
CGCAACGCGGAGTCCTCGGAGCGGAGCGCTCCGCTCCGAAGACTCCGCGTCGCGGCGAATCGGAAAGGCGCGGGTATCAGTTCGAGGTGCATGATGTTTCCCGTTTACTTGGCACCAACGAGGCCCTTCAACTTCTCGCGACCGGCGCGGGTGCAGTAGTCGCCGAAGAGTTCGCCGGCGGTGCGCTCGGCCTTGAACGCCGTGAAGATGTTCTTCAACTTCGGCACGATCTGGTCGATCGGCACGGAGTCTTCGAGTTCGGCGTTCATGCGGCGGCCGAGCGTGTCGCCGCCGATGTAGAGCGTGTACTTGGTGCCGCCGCGGCCGACGAGGCCGATCTCGCTCTGATACGGGCGGGCGCAACCGTTCGGGCAGCCGGTCATCCGCACGCTGATCGCTTCTTCACCCAGGCCGAGTTCCTCGAGCATCGTCGCGAGTTGAGCCGTGAGTGTGGGCAGTGCCCGCTCGGCTTCGGTGATGGCGAGCCCGCACGTCGGAATCGCCGGGCAAGCCATGCTGTACTTCCGCACCTGGCTCAAGGTCTCGGGTCGCGGGATGCCGTACTCGTTGAGCATGGAGTCGATGCTCGGACGATCCGCGGTGGCGATGTCGCAGAGCAGCACGTCTTGCTGCGTGCTGAGTCGGACGGTCGCCCGATGCTTCTGAACGATGGCGCGAAGCCCGGAGCGGAGGCGCATCGAACCCTCGTCCTTGATGCGGCCATTCTCGACGGAGAGGCCGAGGAACCACTTGCCTTCGCCCTGTGGGTGCCAGCCGAGGTGTAGGTCCATTCCCGTGATCGGCACGTCCTTTGGCATACGGAGCGGCGCGTCCCAGTAATCGCGGGCGAACACCTCGCGAAATTTTTCGATGCCCCAATCGTGCATGACATACTTGAGGCGGGCTCGCTTGCGATTGGCGCGGTTGCCGTGATCGCGGAACAGTTTCACGATGGCTTCGGATGCCTTCACCACTTCATGCGGCTCGATGTAACAGACCGGCAGCGCGATCAGCGGGTAGGTGTCGGACATGCTGTTGGTCTGGCCCTGGCCACCGCCGGCGTAGAGGTTGTAGCCGATGGGTGAACCCTTGCCTTCGCGGACGGCGAGGAAGCCGAGGCACTGCGCGAGGATGTCCGTGCAGTTGTCTTCGGGAAGGGCGAGCGCGACCTTGAACTTACGCGGCAGGTAGACCTTCCCGTAAATCGGTTCCTGAACCTCGGGAGTCGCGAAGCCGCAAGCGGCAGCGGCGAGTTCGCCGTTGAGCCAGATGTCGTGGTAGGCCTTGGTGCCGGCGTGTGGGGCGAGGTGCTTTGCGATCGCGTCGGCGAGTTGCTGCATCTCCTTGCGGGCAGGATCGTTCGAAGGGGCTGGGCAAGCCACGACATTGCGGTTGACGTCGCCGCAACCGCCGAGCGTGGTCACGAGCGTGTCGTTGATGCCGCGCAAGAGCGGCTTCATGTTGTTCTTGCCGATGCCGTGAAACTGGAAGCTCTGCCGCGTCGTGACGCGGAGCGTGCCGTTGGCGTGCAGGCCGCAGAGTTCGTCCATGCCGAGGTACTGGTCCGACGTGAGTCTGCCGCCGGGCAGCTTGAGGCGAACCATGAACATGTACGCCTTGCCGACGCCGACCTTGTCGCGCTTCTTGCGGGCGTCGCGGTCTTCCTGCTGGTAGCTGCCGTGGAACTTGATCAGTTGGGTGTTGGCTTCGCTGAGGTGATCGAGTGCGGGGTCCGCGAACTCCTCGGCAATCGTGCCGCGCAACCAGTTGGAGTGTTCCTTGAATCCCTCGACGGCTGAGAGCTTCACGTCCGGGGCATCCTGTACCGCTTCGTTCGCCATGATTTCCATCCCACTTCGCCGGAGGACCAGTTAGATTCTTTGTAGCAAAAATGGCGAGCCGAGCGGCGTCAGCCGCCGGGTGGGAACCGCGAACGGAAGAAGGGTGGTCCCGCGGCACTCGCCGCCGGACCACCCTTGTCGAAGACTCACCCGGCGGCTGATGCCGCTCGGCTCGCCAATGGATCACTTGTCGGGCGGCATTTCGACGCCCACGCCGCCGAGGTACTTGGCCGCGGCCTGGTTGATGTAATCGTCCGACACGTCGATCTTAGCCTTGTAGCCCGTGCGACCGAAGAAGTCGCGAGCCGGCACGATGGTAATCTGCTTCGCGGCCGCTTCGTCGCGGGCCGCCTTCATCGCACCGATCAACTTCGTCTTCGCCTCCAAGTTCGGATCGTTCGGCGTCGGCGTCGGGGTGAAGCCGTCCACCAAATAGCGAGTCCGTTCCGTCAGCTTACCCACGTACTTTCTCGTCTTCATGTCGTAGTACGCATCGACCGGGATGCCCATCTTGTTGAGGTCGCGAACCACGGTCTCGATGTCGTCGGAGCCGTCGCCGTTGATGTCGAAGATGCCGATGAGGGCCACGTGATCCGCTTGCCCCTTCCGCCAGACGGAGTTGTAGAGCAAGTCGCCGGGTAGAGCGCGGTCGCGAACGTCGCTGTACTCGCTCGTGATGCGTGCCCGCGAGACGTCCGGCCCCAGTACCTCGATCACTTCGATGGTCGCTTTGGGCACGAAGAGTTCGATTTCCTTAAAGTGCCCGCGATCGTCCGGCACGCGAACCTTCATCATGCGCGAGACGCGACCCTTCTGCGGGAAGTCGATCGGCAGAATCGTGAACGTGAGCCCCGTTTGAACGTGAGCGTTCGAGCCGAGGTTGATTTCGACGATGTTGTCCGCGAGGCGCGAGGTGATCTTACCCTGAGGCGCATCGTAGGCGAACGGATCGGTCTTCGGCGTCTTCGCATTGATGACGGCGAGGTTGTCGCGGAGTCGGGCAATTTCATCGTCCCGTTTGCGAACGTCGAGCTTCAACACGTCGATCTGTTCGTCGCGCTTCGTCACTTCCGCCCGGGTGTTCGCTTCGTTCTTGCGATAGTCGTCGCGTAGTTTGTCGAGATTCTTGTTGAGGTCGGCAATCTTCTTGTCGAAGTCCTTGGGCAGCTCGATGGCCTTGTCGCCGTAGGTCTTCTTGGACAGTTCGTAAGCCTTGGTCGCGGCACTCACGTCGTCCACGACCTTCTGGTAAAGCTGTCGTTCCTCGCCGGTCTGCCTCATGGCGATGTCGCGGAGGTACCGGGCCCGGATGGCCACATCGAGGAGGTTGCCCCTCGGTGCCCGGAGTTGCTTCTTGTCGTCGAGATCGGTCGGCCAGATGTCGAAGTCGCCCTCCTTGAAGAGGCTGGCGAGTTCGAGCTTCGGAGGCATCGGGTTCGCGGCGGCGAGTGCCTTGAAGTACGTTTCGACCGCGGCCTCGAACTTCGCGGCAACGGCCGCCGCCACTTCCGGCCCGCGCTTCTTCGAGGCGTCGTTCAACTTCTTCAATTCCAGGAAGGCCTTCGAGCCTTCCTTCACTTCGGCCAGCACGATCGAGAGATCGGACTGATCGCCGGTGCCCTCATCGAGGCCCACGAAGATGCGCTGAACGCGAGCGATCAGTTCCGCGTCCTTCACGGCGGCCCGCATGTCCGTGACTTCCTTCTTCGACTTGACGACCTCGGCGTCCTTCGCCTCCTGGTCGGAATACAGCACGTAGACGAACACGCCGAGCCCGATGGTGCTGACCACGAAGAACACCAGCGCAATGATCACCGGGAGGCTCGTCTCTTTCGACTGTTTGGCTTTGGCCATGGGAAATCCTCTTCGACCGGGACATGGGGCAGAAGTGTGCGTGGGTCGCGCGACTACCCTTTGAGCATAAACGGTAGGCGGGTGGTGTCAACGCGAAAGCGAGTTTGAGGAATGATGAATGGAGCTGGCGGAACGTGAGAATCGGAAGCGGAGTTCCGTCAGAACCGGGAGAGGCGCTACGACCGGTTCGCAGCAAGGTTCCCTCGCGAATTCGGACGCGAAGAGATACAATTCCCACTGGAGGAACGCAGATGCCTGAAGCCATCCCAACTCTTGAAGCCAACCCGAGTCTGAACGGCGCAGCGCACGTCGCCATTCTCGCGTCTTCCGATTCTTTTCAGGTCCGAGAGCATCTCGATTTTCTGGACCGAATGGCGACGCAGAATGTGGTATCGGGTCATGTCGCGCAGTCTGCCCGGGAGATTTGGATCCGAGCCAGACAGGAAACCGGGAACCGGCTGCCCCTTCCGGCGGCCACTGCGAGTGGAGAAGGTCACATTCGCTATTGCTGGGATCGTGCGGAACATCACTTCGAGATCGAGATCCCGAGCATTGGTCCGACCGAATTCTTCTACCGAAACTGGATCACCGACGAAGCCTGGGATGCCGACGTGACGCTCTTGCATGCGTTTCCCGAGCAAGTTCTCCAGTACCTGAATCGAATCGTAACGGCTGCGGAGTAGCCTCGATTCATTGCTGTAGGATCGCATCGTGCGTGAGGAATCTGCGGAACAAATCCTGCCGGGAACCGCAGGGTCTGAGGTACCTGGAGCAATCGACGTACTTCGCTTGGCGAACGAGCCAACCGAAGCTCGGATGAGCCCGCAGGCAATTCGGACCGTCATGGAACATCGGCGCGCACTGCCCGATTTCTTCGAACTGTCAACGAAAGATCGAAAGCAATCATCGCCCAGTCTCTCCGTCTGGGTCGAAGCTTTGACCAGTGTCGAAGAGGCTTGGAAGTTAGTCGGTTCCGTACGCAGGCGTCGCATCGTGCTCAAGCTTGCGGTGGATGCAATCCGCTCCATTCGACTCGAGGCAGCCGATCCTGCTCATTCCGGAGTAGACGTCGTTTGGGAGCCAGCTACGATCATCGACAACCGTGGGAATCGGCTCCCGGATTTCCGACCCGGTGCTGAAGGACATGCAGGAATTACACAACTCGACGAGGGCACGAGAATCCAACGCAAGGATCTTCGTGCTCATCTGGCTAGGATCGCCACCGTCCGCATTCTCAGCGAAGTCGAACTCGATCGAATCGCCTCGGCCACTTGACGCCTCGCCTTACGCAGTCGTACACTTTCCCCAACACCATCAAGGCCGCCGCTCGGCGAGATTCCCACCATTCCCATGGCCGACTCCTCACCCGCGGGCAGCCTGTACCTGCTCGATGCCCACGGGCTGATCTTCCAGATGTTTCACGGCATCGGCCCGATGACGGCGCCGGACGGACGACCCACCAACGCTGTCTTCGGCGTCACCCGGGCACTCATGTCGCTCTACGACAAGGGTGCCGACTACCTCATCGCGACCCTCGACATGCCGGGGCCGACCTTCCGCGACGCAATCGACGCAAACTACAAAGCGCACCGCGACCCGCCGCCGGACGATCTCTTGCTCCAGGAACCGATGATCCAGCAGGTGATGGAAGGGATGCGCATCCCCTTTCTCACCGCTCCCGGCTACGAAGCCGACGACATCATGGCGACCGTTGCTAAGCAAGGAGAAGAGCGCGGGCTCGAAGTCTTCGTCTGTTCTTCGGACAAGGATCTTCGCCAGACGCTGACGGACCGCGTGAAGATCCTCAACCTCCGCAAGGGCGAGATGATCGACGGCGCGAAGTTGTTGGAAGACTGGGGCGTGCGGCCGGATCAGGTCATCGATTATCAATCGCTGGTCGGCGACTCCGTGGACAACGTGCCCGGCGTGATGGGGGTCGGGCCGAAGACCGCCGCGAAGTGGCTGCAACTCTTCGGCACGCTGGACAACATCATCGCCAACGCGGACAACGTGCCCGGTGGACCCAAGACGAAGCAGGCCTTGAAGGACGCGGTCGAGAACGGGAACCTCGCCAAGAGCAAGCGGCTCGTCACCCTCGACACGAACATTCCGCTGAACGTGGACTGGGCCGGCTGGAAGCGCCGCGACTGGGACGGGCAGAAGTTGTTGGAACTGTTCCACGAGTTCGGCTTCCGCGGCTTCGCGGAGCGGGTGAGACGAACGCTGGCGAGTAGCGGCGCGAAGAAGAACGCCGAGGTGCTGGAAACCGCGGGGCTCGTTCCAGCCGCTCCGCCGCCGAGCCCGGATGCCGAGATCGCGCCGCCTCGAAAAGTGCGCCCCGGCGAGGCGAGCCTCTTCGACGCCATCTACGAAACGAGCCCGGAGGAAGCCGACTTCGCTTTTGGGGCCAACGTCCGCGATGCCGACTGGAAGTGCGACTACCGCCTCGTCGACACGCCGGAGGCATTCGAGTCGTTCATTGACGAACTCAAAAAGCAGACGCGGTTCGTCTTCAAACTTCAAACCACGAACCTCGGTCCGATCCTCGCCGAGACCGTGGGCTATGCCTTCTGCTGGAAGCCGGAGGAGGCGTTCTACGTGCCCGTTCGCGGCCCCGAGGGAGACTTCAAACTCGATCCGGACGCGGTTCTCGCGGCACTCAAGCCGATCTTCGAGAACCCTGCCTTCGGCAAAGTGAACCAGAACATTAAGTACGATCACCTCGTTCTGCGGGCTCAGGGCGTGGCCCTGGCGAACGCCTCTGGCGACCCGATGATCGCGCACTATCTGCTACACTCGGGCGAACGCTCCCACGAGTTGCACGAACTCGCCCGAACGGAGTTGAAGCACGAGAACATCCCGATTGCCGAACTCGTCGGCAAGGGGAAGAAGCAAGTCGGGTTGGAGCAAATTCGCACCGAGAAGGTGAAAGACTACGCCTGCGAAGCCGCCGACGTGTCGATGCGGCTGACTCGGAAATTGGAAGCGGAACTGGACGCCGGTGGCACAGGCATTCCTGCCTGTGTTCCCGCCCCACAGGCAAGAATGCCTGTGCCACTAGACAGACTTCGCACTCTCTACGACACCGTCGAGCTTCCGCTGATCGAGGTGCTTGCCGAACTCGAGTTCAATGGCATTCGCCTCGACAAGCCGTTTCTCGCCAAGCTCTCCGAGGAGATGGCCGGGCAACTCGCCGAGATCGAGAAGGACGTTCACAAGCTCGCCGGCAAGGAGTTTAACCTCGGCTCGCCGAAGCAACTCCGCGAGGTTCTTTACGCGGATATGAACCTGCCGGTCCGCAAGCGAACCGACACGACGGGCGAAGCGAGTACCGATCAGGAGACGCTCGAACGCCTCGCCGCCCTCGGGTTCGAGCTTCCCAAACGGCTCATGGAGCACCGCCAGATCGCGAAGCTGAAGGGTACTTACGTCGATGCCTTGCCGGCACTCGTGAACCCGAAGACGGGCCGGTTGCACACGTCCTTCAACCAGACGGTCGCGAGTACGGGCCGGCTCAGTTCCTCCGACCCGAACTTGCAGAATGTCCCGGCCCGGACGGAAATGGGCAGGCAGATTCGCCAGGCGTTCCTGCCGCCGGACGGTTGGCTGCTGCTCACCGCCGATTATTCCCAGGTCGAACTTCGCTTACTCGCGCACTTCTGCCAAGATGTCGCTTTGCGGAAGGCGTTTGAAGACGATCGCGACGTACATGCGATGGTGGCGGCCGAGATCTTCCAGGTGCCCGAAGCCGATGTGACTTCCTCCCAACGCGGCGTGGCCAAAACCGTGAACTTCGGCGTGATTTACGGAATGAGCGGCATCGGGCTTGCACTCCGACTCGGCATCGACAAGAAAGACGCCAACCGCTTCATCGACGAATACTTCCAGCGCTACCCGAAGGTACTCGAATACCAGCAGAACCTGCTCGCGAAATGCCGTGAAACCGGCAAAGTCGAAACGATCCTCGGCCGCCGTCGCAGCTTCGACACGAACGCGATCCGCTCCTGGACGACGTACCAACGGCGGAACGTGGCTGAGCGCGAAGCGATCAACATGGAGATTCAGGGCTCCGCGGCGGACCTCATGAAGTTGGCGATGCTGGGCGTGCATCGCCGCTTCAAGGAACGAGGGTTTCGTGCGAAGATGTTGTTGACGGTTCACGACGAACTCGTCTTCGAGGTGCCGCCGGAGGAATTGAAGCCGGTAGCGGATGTGGTCCGCAATGAAATGTCGACGGCGATGAAACTCGATGTACCATTAAAGGTGGACGTGTCGGCGGGTAAGAACTGGCTGGAAGTGGAAGATGTCTAGCCGGGATCCGAGGCAAGAAGCAAGAGGGCTGACCCATGCCGGAGTTGCTGACGGAACTCGATCTCGATTTTTACCCGAGCGGTGATGGGGAGCCCATGGCCGAAACGCCCATCCACGTCGAAGCGATCATGCTCCTGCACCAGGCCCTTGAAGACTTTTTCGAGGATCGTCCGGACGTCTTCGTCGCCTCGGATATCTTCTGGTACTTCAAGGAGGGAAGCCGCGGCAAGACAGCGCGCATCTCACCCGATGTTATGGTCGTTCCCGACGTAACGCAGCGCGAGATTTACGAACGGCGCAGCTTCTTCTCGTGGGTGGAGGAACGCATTCCCGTTGTCGTGTTCGAGATGGCTTCTCGCAAAACCTGGAGGAACGATCTCGGCAAGAAGAAAGACATTTACGAGAAGCTCGGCGTTAAGGAATACTTTCTATTCGATCCCGAATTTCGCTACCTGGAGGCACCGCTCATCGGGTTCCGCCTGAGGGGCAAGAAATACCGTCAGATCCCGTTGAGGGACAAATTGGAGAGCGACCTCGGCTTCCGACTCGAAGCCGAGAGATGGATGATCCGACTCATCGACAGCACGACGAACGAACCGATTCCGACTCGGGCCGAGGCCGTTATCAAAGCCGAGGCACATTCCGAACGGATGCAACTGATTGCGAGTGTGGAAATGCGCCGGGCCGACCTCCTCGCGGCCGAGGTCGAACGCCTGAAGAAGCAGCTCGGCAGGTCGGGCCCATGACGAAGCCCGTGATCGGCCTGGTTGGGGCCATCGGTGCCGGTAAGAGCACGGCAGCGGCGGCGTTCGCGGCTCGCGGTGGGTTCGTAATCGACGCCGATCGGCTCGGTCACGAAGTACTCGACTCACCCGAAATTCGGCGGCAGGTGTTGGATCGGTGGGGAAGAAGGGGTAACCTGTTGAAGACCGATGGTCGGCTCGATCGCAGGGTGCTTGCGGCCCTCGTGTTCGCCGACCCCGCCGAACGGACCGCACTCGAAGCCATCGTCTTCCCTCAGATCGGGGCTCGGGCTCAAGACGCGATTCGCAAAGCCCAGCACGATCCGGCCGCGAAGTTCGTGGTCGTCGATGCCGCCGTGATGCTCGAAGCGGGATGGAACGATGTTTGCAACCGAATCGTTTACGTTGACGCTCCGCGGGAAACGCGCCTCGCACGACTCGCCGCCCGTGGTTGGACCGATGCGGATCTGACCGCCCGCGAAGCCGCCCAGTGGCCCGCCGAAAAGAAAATGAAGCGAGCGAGCGCCGTGATCGTCAACGAGGGAAGTCGGGAGCAGTTGCAAGAGCAGGTGGATCGGTTGTTGGAGCAGTGGGAGTTGGAAGCCGCGTCGTCCGAAGCACACGCCTGAGTAGGCTGGCGTTCATGGGTAGGCTCTCGCCCGCCCCGCCGACTACCGGACCACGCGGTAAGTTTCACAGTCTGGGCCGGAGGTCCGTTTCATGTCCGATATTATCAAGTCCGAAGCGAAGGCGACTCGCCCCGCGAGCCGTAAACCCCGCACGAAGCCGGTCGAGGCCGACGAACCCGACGACTTCGGCGCGGGCATCGTCGAAGAACCGGCGAAGCCCGCACCCATTCCTGAACCGCCACCGGTGCGTGCCGCAGTGCCGCCGCCGCGCCCTCAACAACCGGTCATCGACCCCAACGAACACGGCTTCGACGCCGAGACCAACTCGCGCTACGAAGAGATCAAACGCGGCAACACGTACATCACCGAACTCCAGCACATGACCATCTTGCAGCTTCAAACGGCTGCGAAGACCGAGAACATTCCGCGCGAAGAATACGTCGGCCTCAAGAAGCAGGACCTGCTCTTCCGCATCCTCAAGGAACGCGTGAAGGCCAACGGCCTGATGTTCGGCGAAGGCACGCTCGAAGTGCTGCCGGACGGCTTCGGGTTCCTCCGCAGCCCCGATTACAACTACCTCCCGTGCCCCGACGACATCTACATTTCGCCCTCGCAGATTCGCCGTTTCGGCCTGCGCACGGGCAGCGTCGTCGCCGGGCAGATTCGCCCGCCCAAGGAGAACGAACGCTACTTCGCCCTGCTCCGCGTCGAGGCCATCAACTACCACGACCCGGACATGCTGACGCAGAAAGTCGTGTTCGACGACCTTACGCCGCTGCACCCCGAGAAGCGTCTGAGCCTCGAAGCCGACCCGACCGAACTCAACATGCGAGTGATGGATCTCATCACGCCCATCGGCAAGGGCCAGCGCGGGCTCATCGTCGCCCAGCCCCGCACCGGCAAAACCGTCCTGCTTCAAAAGATGGCCAATGCCATCATCAAGAATCACCCCGAATGCTACATCATCGTGCTGCTCATCGACGAGCGGCCCGAGGAAGTGACCGATATGATTCGCACCGTGAAAGGACCGAAAGTCGAAGTCGTGAGTTCGACGTTCGACGAGGCACCGGAACGGCACGTGACGGTGAGCGAAATGGTGATCGAAAAGGCCAAGCGCCTCGTGGAATACGGCACCGACGTGGTCATTCTGCTCGACTCGATCACGCGGCTGGCGCGGGCTTACAACACGGTCTCGCCCGGTTCCGGCAAGCTGCTTTCGGGCGGACTCGACGCCACGGCCCTGCACAAGCCCAAGCGCTTCTTCGGTGCTGCTCGCAACGTCGAGGAAGGCGGCTCGCTCACCATTCTCGCCACGGCACTCGTCGAGACCGGCTCCAAGATGGACGACATCATCTTCGAGGAGTTCAAGGGTACGGGAAACATGGAGGTTCACCTGGATCGCCGGTTGGTGGATCGCCGCGTTTACCCCGCCATCGACGTGAACGCGAGCGGTACCCGCAAGGAAGAACTCCTCCGCACCGAGGAAGAACTGCGCCTGATCTACATCCTGCACAAGGTGCTCGCGGACATGAACCCAGTCGAGGCAATGGAACTCTTGTTGAAGCAACTGAGCAAGCACAAGACCAACGCCGAGTTCCTCAGCAGCGTGACTTTGACGTGATCACCGACCAGTTAAGTTTGTGTACCGAGCTTGGCGCTCCGCGAGGGTGAGGGGGTTGTTCAGTACGACCGGAAGTGCCTGATGGTAGTGCGTTGCGATACCTCCGTTGGGAATCGCTGTACGCCTAGCGTTCTCGTATCGTTGGACGAGCTGAGCAGCGGTACTTTCATCGAGCGGGCTACAGCGAGACCGAAATCGGCTGGCGAATCTCTGTGTATTCGAGAGTGTTCGCCCGTTTCTGTCCCAGCGAAGGGCAGTATCCACCTCAATCCACAGCAGCGACAATCCCGCTTCACCTTGATTCTGTATCAGCACCGGGGCATGCTTGAATCTGAATGGCATTCGAGCCGGGCCAGACCCTCGCCATATTGCCTCGCAATATCCGGTTGGTTGGATTACTGGCACCTCAATTACCGTAGGTGTGAGATAGACGAGCCTGAACTCGCCGTTGCCGCCCTGAGCGAATGCGATTTGAGAGCCACGAAGTCGTTCCCCATTCCTTGGGTGCATTAAATTCGTGCTGTGGCAACCGGTACAGCCAAAGCTCTTGAACTCATAGAAAGGGTCATCGCGCGGGTCGTTCAGATTCACAGGTTGTCGCAGCACGACGATATAGACGCTCGGGACGGTGCTTCTGTTGAGCGAGACGAAAGGCGGTTTCCGAATTCTGCGAGCATTAATCGGCGTCAAGAAGCTTTCCGCTTTAGCGACAATTAGAAATCCCTCCATTCATTTGGTCGCTACCGGTTCGGGTTCCGCAGGCGTCTTCGCCCCCTTCGCGGTCTCCAACCGGTAGCTCGGCACGTTCAACTCCACAATCACACTGTGATGCACCAGACGGTCGATCGTACGCCGACGTCGCCGACGTTGCCGGCATCCCCGCTTCAAGTTTCACCATCCGCCTGTGCACTGTTCGTGGATGAATCGGGTGGAGCAGTGGTTCAGCATCCTACAGCGCAAGCGGTTGGCCATCGCCGACTTTGCGGACAAGGCCCAGTTGGCCGAGAGACTGCATGCGTTTGTGAAGGAATGGAACGAGTAGGCTCATCCGTTTAACTGGACCCGGAAGTCTGTGGCCAAGATCATGGCCAAGTGCGAACTCGCCAGGTGCGAAGCCCCCTTGGCGATGGCTGCATGAGCTGTTCCCGATTTGCGGGGAGCTGTACTTAGTAGCGGTAGGCCCAGATGAGTGTGCCGTCGATCACGACGAGAACATTCGCCGCCGGATCGAAGTAGGCCAGCCGTTTGTTACCGGTCGGCATCGCGTCGCCCTCGGGGCCAGGTTTGGTCCAGGTGGACCTGTCCGGATCGTACGCCCAGAGTGCGTTCGTCTGAAATTGCACTAGGAGCCCGTGGCCGCTCTTCGGATCGTGGTACATCACCGACCGCGCGTCGTGCCCGTACGGCGACTTGCCGTCGTCCTTGTCGCCGGTTAGCACCTTCTTCCATTCGTTTTTCTTCGGGTCGAAGTGGAACGTGTCGTGGTGCCGCTGCACGATCACCAGCTTCCGGGCCGGATCGTAGTAGCCGATCTGCTCCGGCTCCGGCGATTCTTTCTCGAACGGCTTGCCGCCGCCGTTCGACTTGAGATCGCGCCAAACGTCCTTCTCGAAGTCGTGCAGCCAGGTGCCGTGCATCTGCCAGTTGTTCGCGTGCCAGACGCTGCCGCCGAGTTCGGGGATGTACTCCAGCATTCCACCGAAGATGCCGAGCGGGTAGGGCTTCGGAGCCTGGAACGCCTTCCACGTTCGTTCGGCCGGGAAGAACGCCCACAACGGCGGTCCGGTGTAGAGGTCGGCCGGGTCGCCGCCGAGATCTTTCACCGCCTTCTTCTGGTCCGTGACCCACGTGTTCATGAACAGCAGAGCCTTCCGCTTCGGATCGTAAGTGAGCCCCCACCA
>JAYTGN010000205.1:0-4992 GCA_043733485.1 Gemmataceae bacterium | reverse complement strand
GGCGACGGGTCGGCCCTTCTCTCCCCACCCCCAGACGCTGCCCCGGTCGTTCTCGCGGGTGGCGTCGCCGTAATAAAGCAGAGGCTTCTCAATCCGCTTGACCTTGGACCACTTCTCGGCGACGAAGACTTCCAGTTCGATCCCGCCGACCAGCTTCGCGGCCTCGCGGCGGTACTCCTTGTCGGCTTCCTTTTCGGCGTCATCCTTTTTCGGTGGGTCCGCCGAAGCGACGGAGGCGAGCAGAATCGCCGCGACCATCGATAGGAGGCCGAACGAAATCGGGAGAGATTGGCGGCTCATGGTCTCACCTCGCATTTGGAAAATGACTTCCACTGGTGTCACTTCTCGAGGACTCGCTGCATCGTGAAATGAGGAAGTTTGGGATCCCGATTGGCCGGATGCTTCTTGGCGGACCAGACCAGTTCGTCGCCCCGCTTCACTTCCAATCCACCCGACGTCGCCCGTACGAAGGCGCACTGCCACTCAGCCTTCTCGACCGTTCCAATGGCTTCGAGGATCAAGATGATTTCAGGATCGGTTCCTTGAACGTATGCGAACAGAGCACCGTCGAGCAACTTCGGGTCGGGGTCTTTGGCATTCGTAAAATCGTAACGGTACAACGGCCGAGGCAGCAATCGCAGAGCTTCCTGGTCCGAGTTGTCCGCCGACCATCCCGTCATCGTCCCCTTGAATCCTTCGGCGATCACCTTCATCTGACGCAGACGCTCGGGGCCCGTCTTCCCAGGCTTGGGGCTCTTCGGCACCTCCTTGAACTCCAGCCCAGCAACCTCGGGCGACCAGATCGGACGATCCTTGTCGAGTGCCAGCATTTTCGTTCCCCGCGAGAGCGAGTCGAACTCGTGGCACATCTTCCCTTCCCACGGGTAAATGCTGGCAATGGCAATGGGGCGGCCATTGTGCGGCCAGACTACCATCATCGCCTCTCCTTCTTGGCCGCGGACCACGTTGCGCCAGCGAATCACCGGGACCGCAGTGAGCGCCGTCGCGCCCTCTTCGGGCAAGATGTCGTACCAGTTCACCGATTTCTCAATCGCTTCGGTGAGCTTCTTCGGCTCCTCAGGAGGATCGTCCTTGGCCGGCGGCTGAGCGCCGTTGCTCGCTCGCTCCGCCAAAATCGCAACGAGACATCCCAGAAGTACACCGGCCAGAATTCGTTTGAATCGCAGCGCGTTCATAGTAACTCCTGGTAATGGCCCGAGACTCGGCTACCACCGCGTCGTGATTTGTAGGGTGGGCCGGACCGAGAACTGAGACGCTCGCAATCATTTCTTGGGTTCCATTTCCCAGAAGTACGTCCACGTGCCGAAGTCCTCGGGCAACTTCGCATACGGCCGGTTGAACACCTCGGCCTTGTCGAGCTTCACGGAGACGCCACTGGCGGTCATGCCGAGCACGGCATAGCGCCACGATTTCGGCGCATCCTTGTCGTCCGCCGCAGCCACCGCCTCAATGGCAACAATGATGTCCGGATTCGTGCCGTTGGCGGCGAACCCGCACAAGATCCCCTGAGGGACACCTTGCTTCGGTGAGGTGTACTCGTGGAGCGGCCGTGCGAGCGGGCGGAGTTCGTCGGACGTCTTCAACATGTCATCCCGCGTCGTGGCCGTGAACCGCTGGAAGAGTTCCTTCATCTGCCTCAAACGGGCGGCGGCCGTCTCCTGGGGGGCGGGGCCCTTCATCGCGACCCATTCGATCCCGGCCTTGGTAGCTTCAAAGCGGCGACCGTCGGGCCACTTGCCCTCCACCAGCCCGGTCGAGGTGGATGCGAAACAGTACAGCCATTTCGTCCCCTCCTTGCGCGAATAGGCCTCCACCTTTCCGAGCGCTACGGGGCGGCCGTCCTCCTGCCAGACCCACAGCGTCGCCATCTCGATCTGCCGGGGAACGTCCGTGTACTTCATGAGTGGATCGGGGTGGACCGTCGCTTTCGAGGATCGATCGCCGATCGTCGTCTTCACTTCGATGCCTTCGGCCCGGGCTCGGGAATCGGCCGCGAGCTTTTTCAGTTTAGCCTCCGCGGACTCCTGACCGTGAATCGGAACAGGCGAACTCAATACGAAGTAAAAGATCGGAACGACCACGAAAATGCGACTCATCACCAGTCTCCTTTTTTGGCCCCGGACATCGTGTTGTTGCCACTCGCCGTGCAGTCGGGCTGCACGTTCACTTCCCCAACGACAGAAGAATCTGGGCGGCGCGGACGCCGTCGCGGTGCGGCCGGCGGTTCGCCTTCTTGCCTGGCGGTGTGCCGCCCTGCTCCTCCGGCAGGTAGGCGTTCTGCAACTCGTGGCCGATGCCATCGCCATCGTCGTCGAGCTGGGCGTGCTCGGTCGAGAGTTGCTCGGCGGTGGCGAAGTTCTGCGCGATCTCCTTCGCCACCGCCACGTACAGGTCGAACAGGCTCAGGCGGCCGTCCTTGTCCACGTCGTACTCGGCGGGGTCCAAACCGGCCCCGAGAATCTTCGCGAAGGCGGCCGGGAACATCGTCTCGTTGGTCTCCGCGTCGGCCTCGGTCGCGGCAATGACGACGCGGTCGCGCCGGGCCAGCGGAGCCACGAAGAAACCGCTGAGCGAGTGCGTCAGCACGAAGACCTGCTCGCGGCAGTTCACCTCCGCGAAGAGCTTTCCGAACTCCGCCGCACTGAGGTCTGGCCCAGGCAGGTTCCACCATGCTTGTCGCCCGTCGTGGTAGCCGTGGCCCAGGCAGATGACCCAGAGGCCGTCCTCGGGGCGCAGCTTCTTGCGAACCTCCGCGATGGCGGCGATCACCGCCTCGCGCGTCGCCGGCCCGGACGCGCCGGGCAGATCCTTCGGCTTCTCCGCTCCGAACAGGACGTGCTGGCGCTCCGGCGCGATTCCAACTGTCTTGGTGAGGCCGTCGCCGAGTTTACGAATCGTTTCGGCAAACGACTTCGCGTGCTCGGCGTCGCCAGGATGGCCGCAAAGAATGAGCGCGTGCCGCTCTCGCGGTGGAGCCACTTCCACGAAGGAAATTTTTTCGCGCGGGGCCGGGGCCACCTCCCGGCCATTCGGCTGGGCAGGCAGTTGAAGCACCAACACGGCCGCAGCGGCACAGATCAACGATGCAAAGGACGACATGTCACTTGTCCTCAACGGGGAAGTACTCGCCCCACCAGATTTTGTCCGCGGCACGGACCCGGGCAAGCAGTTTGCCTTCCAGGCTCACCACCTTGTCGGGGTAGATGCGGAACAAGTGTTGCGGGTCGTGCAGCCAGGAGTTGGTGTCGCTGCGGACCATCGACCACACCTCCTTATCCTTCCACTGCACGTGGAGGCTTTTGTCGGAGTACCGTCCGCAGGCGTACTCCCAGCGCAGCTTCCCATCGATTTGGTTGGCCTCGATGAGCAGCAGCACCTCGGGGTCGGTTCCCATGACGTGGGTGAACAGGGCACCGTCGACGACGCCGGCCTTGGCCGTCGGATAGCGGTAGAGCGGCGTCGGCAGCAGCCGCAGGTCCAGACGCTTATTCTCGATGTCGACGCTGTACCCCGCGAAGTCTTGGGCTAGCCTCTTCATTTGAAGAAACCGGGCCGCCGCGGTGTCGGCAGGAGCGGGCGCATCGGGTATCTCCTTCCGGGCTAAGCCCACCTCCGGCTTCCATTCGTTCAGCGCGCTTTTGGGGCGAGTCACAATCAGCTTCTCGCGATCCAGGGCGTGGAACTCGTGGTACAACTTTCGGCCCTTAAGCCGCTCTTCCGGTTCGGAGTAAACAGAACAGATGGCCGAGGGACGACCCTCTCGCAACCACAGGAAGACGGTGCCCTGCACCTTTAAGCCATCCCGAACGTGGTTGGACCACTCGAAGATGGCCTCCTTCTTGAGTTCCAATGCCTTCTTCGGAGCGGACTCGACTGCCAGCGAATACTCCTCGACTTCCCGTGTGTAGATGGGAAGCATCTTCTTCGCCAACCCATCGTCCGGGTCGGCAGCAGCCAGAAGCAGCATGAAGCTGAGACCGTACATCACTTGTCCTCGACGGGAATGACTTTGCCCCACGGCTCCTTCGGGGTCGATTGGATCCGGGCGAGCAGCTTGCCTTCCGGAGTCACGACCTTCTCCGGATAAAGGCGGTACAGGTGTTGCGGGTCGTGAAAGAAGGAATTCGTTTCATTGAGGACGGAGGAAAAGACCTCCTTGTCCTTCCGCTGCACGCGGAGTTCCCAATCGGAGAATCGGCCGAGAGCGAACTCCCAGCGCGTCTTGCCGTCGATCGCTTTTGCTTCGAGGAGCAATAGCACTTCCGGGTCGGTCCCGGCGGTGGACACGAGCGCGAAAAGGGCACCGTCCACCACGCCGGTCTTGGCGGCAGGATACCGGTAGAGCGGCGTCGGTAGGAGCCGCAACTCCCACCGCTTGGCATCGCGATCGACGCTAAAACCGGTGAACTCCTGGGCCAGCCGCCGCATCTGCAACAGCCGCGCGCCGGCGGTCTCGGCTGGCACTCCTGCATCGGGCAATTCCTTCCGGGCTAGCCCCGCCTCCGGCTTCCACTGGTTGTACTCGTCTCGCTTCACGAGCAACTTCTCGGTGTCGAGGGCGTGGAGTTCGTGCATGACCTGACGGCCGGGCAGCTTCTCGTGCGGGTGAGAAAAGATGCACGCCAGAGCCGCCGGCCGACCTTCCCGCAACCACAGGAACACCGCACCTTGCTGGTTGCTCCGGTCCGGGTTCACCCACTCGAAGACGGGCTCTTTCTTGAGTTCCAGCGCCTTCTTGGGCGCGGACTCGATTGCCAGGGAGTACGCCTCCGCCTCCTTGACGTAGATGGGGAGCATCTTCTTCGCTAGGCCGACGTCCGGTTCGGCCGCGATGGGTGTGCCAACCATTCTTGGAGTTTCCCAGATCGACCTCCGGATGAGGGCTTCCACACGGTGGAAACACGAGGTGAGGTCGAGAGTGACCACATAGAAGTGGTTTTCAGGCTGAAAGCCTGGGATTCCTAAGCCCAG
>JAYTGN010000204.1:0-12976 GCA_043733485.1 Gemmataceae bacterium | reverse complement strand
ACGTAAGTCGCCGGGTTTCTCGCACACCCGGCGACTTACGTCGCCGGTTCGCCAAAATCTAAAGGCACACGCCTCCCAACAATCGCGGGCTTGAACCTCGGACCGCTCTCGGCGAAGATAGATTCGTCCGCTCAGTCCCGCCTTCCCGAGCCTTCCTCATGCGATTTTCGTTCGCGTTCGCGCTCCTCATCGGCACCTCGTTCGCCACGCCGCTTCGCGCCGCCGATCCGCCCATCGACGACGAATACTTCGAGAAGAAGGTCCGCCCCATCCTCGTCGCCAACTGCATCGGGTGCCACGGCAAGGAGAAGCAGAAGGCCGACCTGCGGCTCGATTCGCGCGAAGCGATGTTGAAAGGCGGCGAGAATGGTCCTTCGCTCAAGCCCGGCGACCCGGAGAAAAGTGCGATCGTTCGGGCCATCCGCTTCGACGGCGAAATCAAGATGCCCAAGAAGGGCAAGATGAAGGACGAGGAGATCGCGATCTTCACGGCGTGGGTGAAGGGCGGCGCGCCGTGGCCCACGGGCGGAGTTGTGGCGCAGGCTGGTCCCGCCGAAAAGTTCGACCTTCAGGCTCGCGCCAAAGCGCACTGGTCGTTCCAGCCGATTCGCCGCCCCGAAGTCCCTTCGATCCCAAATCCCAAATCCAAAATCCAAAATCCCATCGACGCCTTCCTGCTTGCAAAACTGGAACCGGCGGGCCTCTCATTTTCCAAGCCCGCCGAGAAGCGCGTCCTGATTCGCCGCCTCTACTTCGACGTGATCGGCCTGCCTCCAACAGCCGCGGAGATTGCCGAGTTTGAAGGGGACAAGTCGCCCGACGCTTACGAGAAACTGATCGACAAGTTGCTCGCTTCTCCGCATTACGGCGAGCGCTGGGGCCGACACTGGCTCGATCTCGTTCGCTATGCCGAAACGCACGGCCACGAGTTCGACTTCGAGATCGCGGACGCCTGGCGCTACCGCGATTACGCGATCCGCGCCTTCAACGCGGACGTGCCGTACAACCAACTTCTCACCGAGCACCTGGCCGGAGACCTGATCGAGAAGCCGCGCCGCAATCCGAAGGACGGCTCGAACGAAGCGCTGACCGCGACCGGCTTCTGGTGGCTCGGCGAAGCCAAGCACTCGCCCGTCGATTCCCGCGGCGACTACGCCGACCGCACCGACAACCAGATCGACGTCTTCGGCAAATCGGTACTCGGCCTCACGCTCGCCTGCGCGCGCTGCCACGACCACAAGTTCGACCCCATCGCGACCAAGGACTACTACGCGCTCTTCGGCGTGATCGCCAGTTCGCGCTTTCAGCGCGCGGACGTGACGGACCCGGACAATGCGGCGAAGTTGCTCGACGAGATTGCGGAGTTAAAGCAGACGCTCGCGGTCGAGAAGAAGCCACTCGATGCTCCGGTGAACCCGGCCATGACAACGTGGCGCGAGAAGGCGGTTGCCTTCGAGGCCTTCGGCGAGGGCTGGCGGAAGCGCTGGGATGCGTCGGGGCTCGCTCTCAGACCGGAAGCTGCTAACGGCTACCCGAACACGGCCCGCGAAGCGCGAAAGCTCTCCGGTGCCCTGCGCTCGCCCACGTTCGTCATCGACAAGAACTTCCTGCTCCTTCGCGCTGCTGGTCGCGATGCCAGGGCTCGCCTCGTACTCAATGGGTTGCAACTGATTCAGGCTCCGATCTACGGCGGGCTCGCACAACCCGTGAACCACGGCGAAGAACTCCGCTGGATCGGCTTCGACCTCCGCATGTGGAAGGGCCAGCCCGCGTACCTCGAACTGCTCGACGACGGCCCCGGCTACTTCGCCGTGAGCGAAGCGTGGCACTCCGACACGCATCCGCCGACCGATCCTTCCCCCAAGGTCGCACTTTGGGAACCCGGCATCGACGACGACAAAAAGGTGGTCGCTCAGATTCGCGAACTGGAGGCGAAGTTGCCCGACGCTCATCGCGCTCCGGCGATGCGGGACGGCACCGGCCGCAACGAGAAGGTCTTCATTCGAGGGAACCACAAGACGCCCGGCATCGAGGCACCCCGTGCCTTCCTGGAAGCCTTCAACTCCACGGCCTTCACAAGCGCCGGCAGCGGTCGGCTCGAACTCGCCGCACGAGTGGTCGATCCCGTCAACCCGCTCACCGCGCGAGTCATGGTGAACCGGCTTTGGCAGCACCACTTTGGAGAAGGAATCGTCCGCTCGCCGGACGATTTCGGCTATCAAGGCCAGCGCCCGACGCACCCGGAACTCCTGGACTGGCTGGCAAGCGAGTTCGTGTCACGCGGGTGGTCCTTGAAGCAAATGCACCGCTCGATCCTGCTTTCCGCCGCCTACCAGCAGTCTTCGCATGCCTCGGTCGAGCAGGCGGGGAAGGCCGCGACCGCCGACCCGCAGAACAAGTTGCTCCATCGGCAGAACGTCCGGCGACTCGAAGCCGAGGCGATCCGCGACACGATGCTTGCCGTCTCCGGTCGCCTCGACCGCACGATGGAAGGCCCCAGCATTCTCCCGTACCTCACGGAACACTCCGTGGGTCGCGGCCGGCCGGCCTCCGGCCCATTGGACGGCAACGGCCGGCGCAGCATCTACCTTCAGGTCCGGCGGAACTTCTTGAGCCCGATGTTCGTGGCTTTCGACTTCCCCACGCCGTTCACCACGATCGGCCGCCGCACCGTATCCAACGTGCCGGCCCAGGCACTCACGATGTTGAACAACCCATTCGTGCTGCAACAGGCGGACCTCTGGGCCAAGCAGATCCTCGCGACTCCGGGCTCGGCCGAAGAACGCGTCCAAAAGATGTTCGTTGCGGCGTTTGGCACGTCTTCCCCGGAGAAGGTCGCCGTCGGGGTCGCGTTCGTCGAGGAGGTGTCGAAGGAATACGGCAAGCCGGATCACCCCAAGGCCTGGGCGGATTTCGCGCACGTGCTATTCAATGCAAAAGAGTTCATTTTCGTGGAGTGAACGAACTTCGCGTTCCGAATTCCTCAGTTGACGTTCCATGCCGCATCCGCTGTTCACACTCGAAATTCAGGGCATGCTCCGCGAGCAGAACGCTGCGGGTCTGCGCGAATTTTGCGAGAGCCTCCACCCGGCCACGATGGCCGAGGCGCTGGACGACGCCTTCACGCCCGAGCAAGTTTGGGAGGTCATCAGCAACGCGGACATTCGCTCGCAGGCTTCGATTTTCGAATACCTCCCCAAGAGCCGTCAGGAAGAGATGGCGGAGAAGGCTCGACCGCAGGTGGGCCAGTTGCTCGGCAAGATGTCCCACGACGACCGCGTGGATTTGCTGCGCCGCCTGCCGACGAACGTGGCCGAATCGCTGATGCGCTTGGTGGATGAAGCCGACCGGCGCGACATCGCGACGCTCGGGCAGTATGGGGAGAACACGGTCGGCGCGAAGATGACGACGGATTATGCGTGGCTCGCGGGCACGCTCACCGCCGCCGAGGCCATCGATCAACTCCGCCAGCAAGCCCCGGACCGCGAAACCATTTACTACATCTACGTGTTGGATGAAGCCGCCCGGCGCGCCGACGGCAGCCTCGCCCCGCGGCGGTTGCTCGGAGTCGTTTCGCTCCGCGATCTCATCCTCGCGCCGCGCCACGCCCTGATTCGCGACCTCATGGAGAGCGAGGTCGTCGCGCTTCGCTTCAACGAAGATCAAGAAACCCTCGCGCAGCTGTTCACGCGGTACGACTTCATCGCCGTGCCGGTGGTCGACGATCACTTCGGGTTGCTCGGCATCGTGACCCACGACGACGTGCTCGACATCGTGCAGCAGGAAGCCACCGAAGACTTGCAGCGCCAGGCAGGCGTCGGGCCCATCGAAGGCGACTACCTCAATGCGAGCTTCGTGAAAGTGTGGCGGAGCCGGGCCTTCTGGCTCTCGCTTTTATTCGTGGCGGAACTCGCAACCTTCACCGTGATGGAGCACTTCGAAGAAGCGATCGCCTCCGTGGTAGTCCTCGCGCTCTTCGTCCCACTTTGCATCTCGACTGGAGGCAACTCCGGTTCGCAAGCCGCGACGTTGGTCACGCGGTCGCTGGCGCTCGGGTTCGTCAAGCCGCGCGACTGGAAGCGCGTACTCAAGCGCGAACTGCTCATGGGACTGGTGCTGGGCGCGACTCTCGGCGGCATCGCCTTCGTCCGCGGTGCCCTCACGCCGAGCGACACGCGCAGCGGCCCGCGCAAGGCGGGCGAGGCGTTCACCGTTCGCGTGAAGGCCGATCGCGTGAAGGCCGACCAGGATTTGAAGCCCGACGAACACCGCGACGTGGGCATCGAAGCGCGCAACACCCAGACGACGACGCTCGAAAAGAACGTCCGCATCCGCTTGCCCAAGGGCGAATCGCTGGACCCACCGGAACGGCAAGGCGAGTTCGCGGTCTACTCGTTTCCCGCGGGCTGCGAGGTGCGCACCGATCCGGTGAGCCGCTGGGCACTGGCCCAAGTCATCTCGATTTCGGTGATGGGAATCTGTTTGTGGGGCACGCTGATCGGCTGCATGCTGCCGCTGGCATTTCGACAATTCGGCATCGACCCGGCTTTGGCTTCGAGTGCGTTCGTGGCCACGTTCGTGGATGTGACGGGGATCTTCATCTTCTTCAAGGTCGCCAGCTCCCTCCTGATGTAGGAGCAGATCCGGCCGAGCGGACGCATTTTCAGCTCCCGCATCGCGGGTCGCGGGCATACACTACAGTATCGCATGGTTACCCCGCCGCTCACGTCTCCGGTGGAGGATCGAGGTTGACGTTCGCGAAACCGAAGGCCGACGCCGCGTCGGCTCTCGAAACCGTTCGACAGTTCCTGGCCCGGCTCGCCGACCAGCCCGATCTCGCGCTGCCCGAGGTGTTCCGCCGGGTGAGCGAGATGGCGTGCGAAACCCTCCAGGTCGAGCGCGCGGGAATCTGGCTCTTCGTCAACGGCGATCGCGTGCTCCGCTGCGTGAACCTCTTCGAGCAAACGCGGCGGAGGCACTCGAAAGGCGCGTGCCTCGCGCTGTCGGAATGCCCCAGGTTCCTGAAGGCCCTCGCATCGGCTCCGCTCGTTTCGTGCGAGAACGCCCGTACCGATCCTCGCGTGGCGGAACTGCTCGCCCTTTACCTCGCGCCCCTGGATATCGCATCCGCTTTGTTCGTACCCGCGCTGCGCGACGGACGCGCCTCCGGCGCGCTCTTCTTCGAACGGATCGGTTCGCCGCGCGAATGGTCTGAAGCGGATAGGGCTGCGGGCCTGGAGATCGCGGATTTCGTGGTCGAGCGGATGAAGTCGGCGGAAGGCGCGCTGAGAACGGGGCCGCGCGCGCACTTCCTGTCTGGGCCGCCCGCGGTGCCGCCGACCGTCCAACTCACGCACGACCTGAAGAACTTGCTCATCGAGATTGAAGTGCTGGCTCGAACCCAGGGCCCGACCGGCGCGGCCGAACGACTGCAACGCATTGCCGAAGCGGCGGCTCGCGGCGGGGCGGCACTCCGCAAGCTCACCGATTCGCAGGTTGAAACCGCCGAACACGAGACGCTACCGGAATCCGCGGACGACGACACAGACGAACACCTCGCCCTGGCCACTACCACCTCTTAACTTCTATTTTCTGGCCGCGAGATACGCCACGAGGTCGCGAATCTCCCGGTCCGTCAACGCGTCCAGCAGGCCGTCGGGCATGATGGACGTCTTCAGCGGCGTGATCTCGGACACATCCGTAGCCAGCACCTTCACGCGCAGACCCTTCTCGTTGAGGTAGAACGACTCGTCCAGGTTCGTGTGAACCAGCAACCCGGTGAAGGTCTTGCCGTCGGTCGTTTCCACCTTCCAGGTCTGGAAGTGCGGCGCGACCACGGCACTCGGCTGCAGGATCGATTCGACGATCCACTTGCGGTCGGTGCGGCCGATGAGGCTCAGATCGGGGCCGACGTTCGCGCCGCGCCCTTCCACCCGATGGCAACTCGAACAGTTCGTGAGTTTGTTGTTCTCGAAGATGCGACGCCCGGCTGCGGTGTCGGCCGGGCCCTCGAGAAGCTTCAGCCAGGCGTCGGTGTCCGTGGCTGCGGGCCGCTTGGTCTTGGCGAGCACGCGATCGGGCAGGGCTCGCTTCGCTTCCTGAGCGAGGTCTTCGTTCTCACCGGCGGCGAGTTCCCTGAGAAGGGTCGCATCACTCGAACCGAGTGCGGAGAGCGTGAGAATCGCCTGAGCGCGCACGCCAACGGGTTGCTTCGCATCGCGCGCCAATGCGAGAACGCTCGGTGCGGCCTTGGCGTCGCCACGATCCTTGAGCGATCGCAGCGCCTCGATGGTCAACAGCGCCGTGTCCTCGGCGAGTAGAGCCGTAAGTTGCTCGGTCTTGAGTTTGTTGCTCGTGGCCGAGATCGATTGCACGGCCATCAGGCGCATGGCGAGCGGCGCGGACTTGTCGAAGAGTTTACCGAGGAAGTAGTCGGCGAGTCCGTCGTCGTTCACGGGCTTGTCGTCGAGGCGGGCGAGGGCCGTGGCGAGTGCGATGAACCCACGAGGATCGAGCTTCGGATCCTTGAGCATCCCGACGATCTGCGGGCGGAACTGTACGAGCTTCTCGTCGGAGACCCACTTCACGGCCATAAAGCGAACGTCGGGGTCGGGGTCTTTCAGGAAGGTGTCGAGAATGCGTGTTGCGTTCTTGTGGCCCGACACCCGCCAGGCGAGGAGTATCCCGATTCGCTCCTTTGGATCCTTGAACGTGTTGAGGTCGTAACCACTCAGCGCGTCGAAAGGTTCGAATGACAGGCAGCGGACCACTGAGTGCACCAAGAACGCATCTGGAGACGGCATTGCGTCGCGAATCACAGAGTGTCGATCTGTACTACCCGGAAAGCCGTGACTCGCTACGAGTGCCGGCGCAGGATAGGTCATCCGACCGCCTTCAATGCCCCGCATAGCCATCGCGCTTATGCCTACCTCAGTATCTTTTGCCACCAGGTCGAAGAAGATGGTCTTTTTGTCTTCCGCATCGACCAACGCATTCAGCGCCGAGGCCCGTACGCGTACATCCTTCCCCATTAGCTGCGAGCGCAAGTACGCACTTCCCTCCTCCGTCTTTACTAACTCCCGCGCCGCGTTCTCGCGCATCTTGCGATCCATGCTCAGGATCGCTTCCTTCGGATCGGCAGGCCGCTTCGCGGGCTTCGCATCCTTCTGCCGCACGTGCCACACTGCTCCCTTGCCATGCAATTCATAACTCCGTGAACCCCAGTCGCTGACGAACACCGAGCCGTCCGGAGCGACGCTCAGACCCGAAGGATGAAACTCCTTGCCGCCCTGGATGAAGGCCTTGCGGTCCGCGCCGAAGCTCGCGCCGCGCGGCTTCAACTCGTAGCGCTCGACGCGGTGGTCCGCCCACGCCGGTACGAGCAAGCTGCCGAGATACTCGGCAGGCAAGCCGTCCGACTCGTAGCTGATCACCTCGCACGGCGATTCACCCGTGCCCGCAACGTACGGCAGCGTTCCGGGAAGTTCCCCGTTCCACGCTTGGAAGACGTGCCGGCCGGCGCGGCCGTAGCGGAACTGGAAGCCGTAGTCGCCGCCTTCGACCACGTGAACCAGGCGGCACGGCGGCGACGAATCGGGATCGTTGTCGACCACGAAGAGCCGGCCGAAAATGTCGTAGCCCGCACCGAATGGGTTCCAGAAACCGGTCGCCACGCGGCGCAGTTTCTTGCCGTCCGCGGTGCAGTGGAAGATCTTGCCGCCTTCGGTGTCGGCGATCATGGTGCCGTCCGAACCGATCAGCTTAAAGCTGGCTCCGAGGTTCTCACCCATGCCGAAGGTGAGGTTGCCCTTGGAATCGAAGGCCAGGCCACTGAGGCCGTTGTGCGGGTAGTTGCCGGCCGTTTCGAGATGGACGATGCGAGTCTTTTCGTCGGCCTTGCCGTCGCCGTCGGTGTCGCGGAGGCGGATGATCTCGTTCCGCGTGGCCAGGTAGACCGAGCCATCGAAGTGAACCGCGAGGTCCATCGTGTGGTCGGTGCCTTCGTAGAACGTGGTGAACTTGTCGGCCTTGCCGTCGCCGTCGGTGTCTTCGAGTACGCGGATGCGGTCGTGCTTCGGGCCGTCGTATTTCGCGGGGCGGAAGTGCGTGTGGCTCTCGACGACGAGCAGCCGGCCCTTCGAGTCGAAGTCCATCGCGATGGGATGCACGATGTCCGGTGCGGTCGCGAAGAGTTCGACGACGAGCCTGGGATCGGCGGAGGTCGGAGGGTCGACCGCGAACGCGGCAGTGGCGAACAGGACCGCGAGCAAAGAGAGGATGCGGGCCACGACGATCTCCGTTCACAGGAGTTCCACGATCACTGCGTTCATGGTATCCTGAACTGCGTCGAATTCCCACGAATCGGAATGCTCATGGTTCAGACGACATCTCTCGCCCTCGCGGCACTTTACGAAACGGACGAAACCGCGTGGCTCGATGCCACGGAGGAACTCGTGCGCTCGGGCCGCTTGGATCGAGTCGATGCGAAATCTCTAGCGGAGTACCTTGCGGACATGGCGGGACGCGATCGCCGGGAAGTCGTGAGTCGACTCGCTCAACTCATTGCCCACTTGGTCAAGTGGCAATTCCAACCCGATCGTCGGAGTGGGAGTTGGCGAGAGACCGTGGAACTCCAGCGGCAGGAGTTGATGGACTTGTTGGAAAGCGGCGTGCTGCGAAATCACGCGGAGGACGTCCTCGACAAGGCCTATTTTAAGGCAAAACGCCTCGCTGCTGCCGAAACGGGGCTAGCGGAAACCGCGTTCCCGGAAGAGTGCTTCTATTCGCTGGATGAGATCTTGAGCGAACCGCTCGACGAGACCTCAAAGTGATTGACGCGCCTTCACTCCGGTCGGTGGGCCACGGCCATCATGCCTCACCGGCTTCATCGAAGACGCGCGGGATGTCCCTCGACCCGTGAATGATTCGTATCACGATGATTTCGTCGTCGGAGTGGCGGTAGAAGATCACGTAGCGACCTACGACTATGCTGCGGACGCCAGATGCCAGATCGTCGCGTACTCGACCCATGCGAGGTTGATCGGCGACCATCCTCAAGCGTGAGGTCAGATCCCTTGCAAACTTATCGGCAGCGGGTTCGGAGTGGTTCAGCAGATATTCGATGATCGCACGATAATCGCTCTCGGCGAGTGTCGATCGCGTGATTTGCCTCACGACAGAATGCCTTCGACACGCCTTCGTTTGATCTCGGCCAACGAAGCCATCGGATCGAAGGGGGCAACCTCGCCGCGATCGGCCTGATCGATCCCAGCCGCGAGCAGCGAACGCAACTCGTCCCTGCGATTCAGCAGGAGATGCAACCCCGCTCGAATCACGTCTGCCTGATTCGGGTATTCTCCGTTCTCAATTTGTTCTTTAACGAACTGCTGCAGTTCGGGAGGCAACTTCAACGCCATGGAGGTCTCCTTCTCCCGTCATTATTCCTCTCCGCGATGCGTTGTCAACTCACTCCGGCCGGTGGGCCACGGCCATCATGCAATCGCTCATACCGACCGCATAGCAGCCCCAGGCCACGGCCTTCGCGATCGGCTTGAACCGCAACAACTTCGCGAACGTGCTGCCGCGACCCTGCTTCACGGCCAGTTTCGCGCTCGAACGCAGCCAGTCGCCGTGGCGCAACATGCGAACCGATTCCATTTGGAAGCCCGCCGTTTCGAGCATCTCGCGGAGCGACTTCGGGTTGAAGTGCGTGAGGTGCCGCGGCAGGTCGAGGCCGAACCACGATTGTCCGAACCAGTAGAACGGCAGGCTCTCGATGTTCGGCGTCGCCACGATGAGCTTCCCACCGGGTGCCAGCAACTTGTACGCTTCGCGCAGGATCGTCATCGGTCGATGGACGTGCTCCAGCGAGTGCCACATGGTGACGACGTCGAAGGTTCCGGGCCGCAGGTCCGGATGCGGCAACGAACCGGCCAACGCCCGAAGCCCGAGTTCCTCTTCAATTTCGCGAACGGCCCCAACCGCGGCATCGAGCCCCGTCACGTTCCAGCCTTGATCGGCCATGCGTTTTAGGAAACTGCCGCCGCCACATCCGAAGTCGAGCAAGCGCCCGAGACCGTGCCAGGGAAGCGTGCCGCGACGTTCGTTGCAGGGTCGGCCGAACAAGCGGGACCAAAGCGGCCGGGCGGCGCGGGATTGCTCCATCTTGCGAGGGCGGCGATGCGGCCGGTAATCCGCGGGATAGAAGCGACCGATGGTGCCGGGCGATGGCCTTGGGTTGGTGTAGGTGAGGCTGCAGTGTTCGCAGCGAACGACGGCGAACCAGAGCCCGTCGCGATCGGTGGGGGTCGCGTCCGGAGCTTCGAGCACGAGCGCGGGCGCATCCGACCCGCAGAGTGGGCAAGGCGAATCGTCCCACGCCACGGTGGAATCGTGAGCAAGGGGATCTTCGAGGAACGCCGTTCGGTTGAGTATCATCGGCGCAAGGCCCACGGGAAGCCGGACAGGGAGGCGAAGAATAGCCCGTGTGGAATGGGTGCGTCAATCGCAACCGAGCCGTTTCGGAGCCCGGTCGGCAGCGCGAATGCGCGCGAGCCAAGTTCGGAGATGCGCCGCCAGTTCCTTCGCGGCCTGCTCGGCCTCTTCCCACAAGACCCGTCTGAAGCGAACCGCCTCGCCCGGTCGCAGTTGAGCCAACACGTCCAGGTCCGCGCGGATGACGTGGGCGATCTTCGGATAGCCGCCGATCGTCTGGCCGTCGATACCGAGCACCACGGGCTGGCCATCGTTGGTCATCTGGACGGCACCGGGCGCGACCGCCTCGGAAATGAGTTCTCCGGGCTTCCGCGTCAGGGGTTCGCCCTGGAGGCGCAGGCCCATACGGTTGCTGGCCGCAGACACGATGTAACTTTGCGAGAAGAAGCGTTCGTCTGGGAACCACTCTCGCTGCGGGCCCGCGACGACGCGGATCGTTTTTCCGAGGAGGTCAGGCAGCCCAAATGACCTTAGCGAGGAGAAACCAAGCCCCCTCGGTTCGCAGCGGCTCGGACCACACAACAGCACTTCGTCGGCGTTCAGCGGTTCGAGGCTCGATCGGCTTCCGAGAACCTCCGCCGCCTGGAATCCACCGGCGACGCAGAGGTATCCGCGAACGCCCGAAACCGTGCCGCCGACTCGAAGTTCCTCTCCAGCCCGGAGCGTGAACGTGGTTCCCGCCGGGATTGGCTTCTCGTTAATGGCGAGCGTGAAGGGCGCGCCGAAGACGATGCCAGCCACCGAGTGTTGAGCGAGCAGCGTCGGCCCGGCGAGGGCGAATTCCAGTGCGAGGGCGTCCGGTGCGTTGCCGACGAGTGCGTTGCCAATGGCGAGCGCGGCGCGATCCGCGGCACCGCCGACCGGCACGCCGAGCGACCGCGATCGCGGTCGGCCCGCATCGACGAGGAGCGAGAGCAGCCCCGGCTTGATCAGTTGAAGGGACATGAAAATACGAGTGGTGCGCTCACCGATTCTGGAACAGCACATCCATCGGCGAGCCCGTGTTGATGCGCGAGGGCCGATTCAAGGGATCGCGAAGTTCGGCATCCGCGGCGACGCCAAGTGCTCGATAGATCGTCGCGCCCACGTCGTAGGGTGTGTACGCCGTCGAGATGGGATGGCCACCCACTTTGTCCGACTTTCCGATGATGCGTCCACCCTGAACGCCGGCACCGGCGAACAGGCCCGAGTAGCCGTAAGCCCAGTGGTCGCGGCCGGAGATTTTCTCGCCGGGCAGCGTCGAGATCTTCGGCGTGCGGCCGAACTCGCCGAGGGCCGCGACGAACGTCTGTTCCAGCAATCCTTCCGAGGCGAGGTCGTCGACGAGGGCCGCGAGACCCTGATCGAGCCACGGGAGCAAGCGGGTCTTCAGGCGGCCCCAGTTGTCCACGTGCGTGTCCCAGGTTTGCACGATGCCCATGTTCGCCTGCACGATCGGCACACCGGCCTGGATCAGTCGGCGTGCCAGGAGCAGCGATTGACCGAACTGGTTGCGGCCGTAATTGTCGCGGACTTTCACCGGTTCGAGGTCGAGGCGGAAGGCACTGGCCACGCGACCCGAGGAGAGCAGTTCGAACGCCCGCTGCTGATGCCCGCGAAACGTGGGATCGCCGGTGCCGGTGGAATCGAGCCGTTCCAACAACCCGCGACGGCCATCGATCCGGCTCGCATCCAAGCCTTCCGGAAGGGCGAAGGCATCCATGCGGAAGTTCGGCGAGTTCGGATCCTGCGTCACGAACATGGGGTCGTTGTTCGGTCCGAGGATGCCGGCGTGTTGGCCGGGCCAAGTGAGCGAGCCCTCGATGAGCGCGTGCGGCAGTGTGACGCCGTTGGGAACGCCATCGTGCCGCGGGCGGAGGTGATTCAGGGCCGCAGCATAGCAGGGCCAGTCGCGGCGCGAGAGTACGTTATCCAGGTCCGAGCCGCGCTGGTTCGGCATGGTCATGCCGGTGAGCAGGCGATGCGTGCCGGGGAGGTGGCCGTTCTCGCCGTGCGAAAGCGACCGCACGAGTGCCCAGTGCTTCATGCGAGCCGCGAGCTTCGGCAGGTGTTCGCAAATCTGGATGCCGGGAATTGCGGTGGAGGCGGGTTTGAACTCGCCGCGAATCTCGGCCGGTGCCTCCGGCTTCATGTCGATCGAATCGAGGTGGCTCAGCCCGCCGGTCAGGTTCACGAGAATGACGGACTTCGCCTTGTTCGCGGCGTGCGTCTCGGCTGCGGCATATCGCAAGGGAACGGCCAAACCGATGGCGGCTCCGGCGTTCAGGCGCAGGAAATCGCGACGAGCAACGGTGGACAGTATCGGCATGATGTGACCAGTCGGCGGGAAGGTACGCCAGTATTCTACCCCGAGAACCGCCCGAGCGTCAATGAATCCGGCCTTGGGGGGTGCAGTCCCGTAGCTGCGAGCTGGAGGCGGGTGTATTCTGAGCTGCAAGCAGGATGGACAGGTTTCCTGCGTTCCCTCTGAAGGAATCAGCTA
>JAYTGN010000203.1:0-13053 GCA_043733485.1 Gemmataceae bacterium | reverse complement strand
GTTGCCATAAGCACCGGAGCCGCATGCGGCCGGGACGGCCGCGCTCCCAGGACTGCCTACTTCGAGAGGCACACCCAACGGCTCGATTGCGGATGCGTTGAATCGGTGCCGCGCGTTATTCTGACGCGCAAGGAGTTCGCCATGCCTCGCGTCGTTAAGCTCAGCATCATTCTGATTCCAGCAGTGCTCGTTCTCTCCACCCTCGGAGTATGGGCGTACCACAACCTCGGACGCAAACCCGTCGAGCCGCCCATCGAACTCGTCGTCAAGACGGTGAGCGTGGCCGGGATCACCTTCGAACTCGAACACGAATTACTGGAGAACGTCAACATCTCGACGACGGCGGGGCCGGACTCGATCCGCTTTCGGCGGCGCGACGACATCTTCGATTTCGACATTGGCCTCGTCACGATCAACGAGATTGGGATGCCGGACGTGAAGGCCGGCGACGTGATTCGCTGGAACCTCTCGGGTCCGCTGCTCGTGAACGGACAAGCGGTGGAACCGCATCCGCTCCAGGCCCGGCCAATCGACGCGAAGAACCTCGATGCCCGGTGGACGCCGCTACCGAGTTCGTATCCGCGCGACACGCTGAGCGTGGCCTGGGCCGGCACGAGCCGCGTGCTGGTGGTGGCACACGGCGACGGGGCGGTACGAGCCTGGGACGTGGACAAAGCCGAGGTGTTGAAGACGATGATTCCCGACCCGCCCAAGGAGAGTCGCGGCAACTTCGGGCTGCGGGCCGCGGTCTCGCCGAACGGCAAAATGATCGCGGTCGCCAGCACCCTCGGCGAAGAGGTCACGCTTTGGGATCTGGCGACCGGGAACAAGACCGCGACGTTCAACGAGCCGAAGGGCAAGGTGACGGCGCTGCTGTTCGCGTCCGATACTGGGCTCTGGGAGGCCCGGGATGGAGTGCTCTATTCGCGCGACATTGGGAAGAGCCCATCGACGGCCGTGGAGCGACACAAAGCGCACGCCGAGTTTTCGGCTCCCTTTGCGAAGGCCGGTGGTTCATACGCGTGGTGCGATGGCAAAGCACTCACGCTCCAGACCGGCAACGCTCCCATGGTGAAACACACCATCGAACCGGTCACTTCGAGCGCGGTGTTCAACTTCTCGACCGATGGGCAACTTCTCGCCGTGTTCGACGGTGACTCGCGGTTGGCGATCTACGACTCGCAGACCGGCACGGTTCAACGCCGCCTCCGCTGGCGCGGCAAACTCGGCACCGCGAACTCCATTAACGCCCTGGCTTTCTCGCCAGACGCCAAGACGCTCGCCGTCGGCGACAACGACAGCGTCCGCCTTTACGACGTGGCCACGGGCCGCGAACGCGGCGGGCTCTCGTGTCCGTGGGTGTGGGCACTGGCTTACTCGGCAGACGGCCGCACGCTGGCTACGGGGTTGCGGTACCAACCGGGATTGAGACTGTGGGAAACGGCGGAGTTGATTGCGAAGTGATGAGATGCTCAGGAGCGAACTTGTTGGCCCGACGCGCAAACGAGGCAAACAAAAACCCGCGTCGGGCTACGTAGGTAACAGTATCGCGAGAGGGAGAGCACTTATGGGATTCTCAATACGACAATTCGAAGCCAAAGCCGGCGACCGCACCGGACTCGCGTACGAACTGGCCGATACCGAAGGCACCGTGCGGGCCGAAGTCTGGCCGGTGGCCGGGTTCAACTGCCTGCACTGGCAAGTGCGCCAAGCGGACGGTTCGTGGGGCAGCATTCTCTTCACCATGCCGGACTGGGAAACGAACCCGGTGCCGACCCGCAGCGGGCACCCGATTCTCTTCCCATTCCCGGGCCGTTTGCGCGAGGGCACGCTTCCCGCGAACGGCAAAAGCTACCAGCTTCCGCTCAACGATTCGACCAAGCAGCACGCCATCCACGGCTTCACGCCGCGCAACGCCTGGCGAGTCGGCGGGCTGAAAACGACCGGCGAAAGCGCGAGCATCACGGGGCTTTTCGATTTGGAGAACGAGTTGCCTGCGGCGTTGGGGCTGTGGCCTGCGAGCTTCGCGCTGAGCCTGACCTATCGGCTCTTCGTCGACCGGCTCGCGGTGGAGGCGAGCGTGACCAATCGCGGTTCGGAGCCGCTGCCGTTCGGCCTCGGCTACCATCCGTACTTCCGATTGCCCGGCGCGACCGATGCCGATGTCGGTGGGCACCTGCTTCAAGCGAATGTCCAGCAAGTGTGGGAAGCGGATGCGAACAACTTGCCCACGGGGTTGAAGCTCGAGCTGCCGCCGGAACTGGACTTTCGTTCGCCGAGGCCCATCGGTAACACCGCTCTCGATCACGTCTTCACGGGTGTGCCGTCGTCCATCAGTGGCCTCGTCGAGATGGCAACGCTGTCGCATCCGCAGGCTACGGGTCGGCTGCGGATCTGGGCCGATGCGGTCTTCCGCGAATTGGTTCTCTTCACGCCGGCTCATCGGCAGGCGGTTGCGATCGAGCCGTATACGTGTTCCGCCGACGCCTCCAACCTGGCCGCTCGCGGAATCGATTCGGGCTGGCGCACGTTATCGCCGGGCCAAACTTGGGCCGCGCGAGTCGAGTATCGTTGGGAGAAGTCGTAGTTTTAAGACCCGTGCTGAACTGATCCGAAGGTTTGCTCACACCCCGAAAACAACCTACGCTTTGGCGGATGCTTCGAACCGCGTAAACGATCCCGCTTCGGGTCGCGGTCGAAGCTCAGTCTGCTGGAGACGTGAATGCTCGGCTGCACGGCTATCGGCAAGTATCGGCTGCTGAGCCTGCTCGGCAGCGGCAGCAATGGCGAGGTGTTCCTCGCCGAGCCGATCCGCTTTCCGAATCAGCGTGTCGTCGTGAAGCGCATCCACGATCGCGCCGTCCAGAGCCCCAAGTTTCGCCAACTCTTTGAAGCCGAAGTCCGCTCCATGCGGAACTTCAACCACCCCTATTCGGTCCGCCTGCTCGATGCCTCGGTCGACGATCCGATCGGCCCGTGTCTGGTGATGGAGTACGTGCCGGGCCTCACGCTGGAAGACTTGCTCGAACAGCACGAGCGAATGGAGCCGGAGCGAGTCGGTCGATTGCTCGGCTACCTCGGCCACGCCATCCACGCGGCTCACCAGTGCGGCATCGTTCACCGCGATCTCAAGCCCGCGAACCTCATGGTCGTGAATGCCGGGCAACCCGACGAAATGCTCAAGGTCATGGACTTCGGCTTCGCGGGATTCGTGGCCAAGCCGCACTTGCAACTCGCCGAACTCACCGGCCACGGGCCCATTTCCGCCCTGGGAACGCCCGAATACGTCAGCCCCGAGATGATCCGCGGCGACACGGTCGACACGCGCAGCGACCTCTACAGCGTCGGTGTGATTCTCTTCGAGATGCTCACCGGCCGGCTCCCGTTTCAGCACTCGACCCTCGACGATCTTCTAATCGCCCACGTGAAGGTGAATCCGCCTCGGTTCCACAAGATTGGCTTCGGGCACATTCCGGCCGGTATCGAGGATGTCGTTCAACTGGCACTGTCGAAGTACCCCAACGAACGGCAGCAGAACGCCAAGGAAGTCGTGGACGAATTCGGCCGTGCGATCGGCGAACGACTGTGGGACGAAACCGCACCGCCCGGATGGGATGCGACCACCGAGTCCGGCGGCTTCATCCACGCCCACACTCCCGGCGCGATGCCGGGACTGCCCGAGAGTGCCGATCCGTTTCAGGTGGACGAGTCGTTCGATGTGGCGATTCCCGAGCGGCTCGTTGCCGCGAAGATTCGCGGGTTCGTCGAAGATGTCGATGCCACGGTCTTGGAAAGCGAACCCGGTTTGATTCGCCTCCAGGTCGGGCTCCCTTCGAATTATCAAAATCGTCCCGTCACCGAGAGCAGCATCATCAACTGGTTTAAGAAGCGCTTGACGGCGAGCGTGCCGCGGGGGAAGGAACCGATCGCGGTGGAGCTGCACATTGAGAAGCTCGACCCGAACCGGACCAGCCTGCGGGTCTCGGTGTCGTGCGGTCCGGTGAAGGACTACCCGCCTCGCGATTTGGACCTGTGGCGAACTCGCTGCGGGAAGGTGCAGACGATCCTGAAGCAGTACCTCGGCGGTTGAGTGATTACGGACGGGTCAGTTCCAATTGCCGCAACTCGTTCGAAGTCAAACCTTGCGGCGTCAGCTTATTCCGCGCCGCCGCGCGGGCCGCGTCGGCGGCCCGGCGATTCCCCGCCCGTTCGTGAGCCTCCGCCAGGTAGATGCACACGCGCGGATCGCTCGGGCGAAGGTTCTTCGCTTCCACCAGCGTCGTGATCGCCTTGCAAAGGATCTCCTCACGCGTCTCGGGGTCGTCCGATTCCTGACGAGTCAGGATCGCGAGCCCGACGCCCCGGTGAAAGAGTTCCGCGAAGCGGTCGTCCGCCTCCTGAGCGATCTCCATGAGCCGCGTGTGGCAATGCACGAGCCGCGACTGCGGCGTACCGGTCGAGTCCTGAGCATCCGCGATGAACCGCTCGTAGTGATGGCGAGCATCGTCCGCACGGTGGATTTTGAAGAGCAGGTCCGCGAGGTGAACGCGAAACATGAGTTGGTCGGGATTGCGGCAAACGTACGCCTCGAAGTGATTCGCGGCAGCGGGTTCGTCCCCACGAGCGAGGCAATCGGCGGCCAGAGTCAGCGGGTCGAGTTCGACCGCGGCTTCGGGCTTCTCGTTGGTGGTCGGCGTCTCGGAAGGTACGGGCACCGGCAGCGAAGTGCAGCCGAAGGTGAGGATGAGACCCAGTGCGAACCAACGGACCGGCATCGACGCTTCCCCCTTTGTTCAAGGAAGGCATCGACGCCGCGGGTTGGAGCGGTTCACGCGGTTGGGGAAAGATGGGGAACTGCGCTGCGAAGCTGGGGAAGATGTGCGACTGGTAACGGTTTTGCCCCGCACCAAAGCCCAATGAGTCTGGACCTGGGTTCGCGGGCGTCCCGCCCGCAGGTCTTACCGAGCGGGCAGGATGCCCGCGCACCCAGGGTCAGATCAATCCCCGCAAAGCTGTTCGTTCATCTTGGAAAGGGCTTCGCTCTCGATCTGGCGCACGCGTTCGCGGGTCAGGCCTAGGCACTCGCCGATTTCCTTCAGCGTCTTCGGCTCGACGTCGTCCAGGCCGAACCGCATCCGCAGCACCGTCGCTTCGCGCTTGTCCATCTTGTCCAGCAGGATCATGACGTGCTTGAGGTCGTCGGACTCGACCATCTCGCAATCCGGCGTCTTGGCCCGGCCATCCATCAGCATCTCGTCGATGCTCCAGCCCTGCTCGCTTTGATCCGTCTGCGGGGCCGAGTTGTAAACGCGGATCGCCTTCTTGATGATGTTGAGCTTCTTACGCGGCAGGCCCATGAACTTGGCCACTTCCTCGTGAGTGGGCGGGCGGCCGAGTTCGTCCGTCAGTTTGTTGGTGGCGCGACGCCACTTGGCGAGTAGTTCCACCATGTAGGCGGGAATGCGGATCGTCTTGGCCGTGTTCACCAGCGCCCGCTTGATGCTCTGCTTGATCCAGTAGCTGGCGTAGGTGCTGAAGCGGGTGTTCATATTGGGGTCGAAACCTTCGACCGCCCGCAGCAACCCGAGGTTGCCTTCTTCGATCAGATCTTGGAGTGCGAGGCCCTTGCCGGTGTAGCCTCGGGCGATGTTGACCACGAGGCGGAGGTTGGCGCGAACCATCTGGTCGCGGGCCTCGGTGTCCCCGGTTTCGATGGCGCGGGCCAGCGATTTTTCTTCGTCGGCAGTGAGGAGTGCCGTCTCGTTGATCTCCCGAAGGTACGTCTCCAGCGGGGATTGCACCACGTCTGGACGATAGCGGCGAAGTCGCGACATGAAAGCATCCTGTCGGCAGAAATAAGAAGGACGGCGTCACCCGTTCCAGGCGTCCGATCGCGGCGCGAGTCTGGCTCGCCGACGTTCGAACCCGCAAGAACGTATCGACCGCAAAAACGATAACCTCGATGAACGCAGCGAATCCTCGAACGGCGGAGTCAAAATTCGACGGGCGCTGAACGTACTCCGCGAACAATCCCATCCGAGCGATCATACGGCACAACAGACACAACCGCGCGAGTCGGTACATGTCCATCGGATGGAGTCGGGCCAATCCGAGGGGACGGATTCTTCCGACAGGAAGACCCTAATTCAGACCGGGGCAAAGTCCAGACACTTTTTCACGCTCGACCTGATCTCGCGACCTGAATAGTCCCACAAACCGTTACCCCTTCCCCAGTTTTAGACCTCCGAGAATTTAGAAAGTTCCTGGACATTTCTGGAATCATCGGATTGAGCTCGCGGCGAACGGTGGATTTCACATCGGTCCCGGCTACCATAAGAGAGCTGGGGCGTTCGCGCCCCGGCGTTCGTTTACACTCTTTCATCGATCACCTCTCCGTGATGGAACCGCTCATGTCCGACCTCCGGACCGCGCTTTTTTCGTGGCACGCGGATCACAAGGCCCGCCTGGTTCCGTTCGGCGGTTGGGAGATGCCGGTGCAGTATGCCGGCATCGTGGCGGAACACCGTGCCGTGCGGGAAGCCGCCGGGCTCTTCGACATCTCCCACATGGCCCGCGTGAACTTCATCGGCTCCGATGCATTGAAGCTACTCGACCGCACGTTTACCAACTCGGTAGCGGGAATGAAGGACGGGCAGGTTCGCTACGGCCTCGTCTGCCTCGACGATGGCGGCATCTTGGACGACATTCTCGTTTACCGTTGGCCCTACGGTTTTGCCGCCGTCATCAATGCTTCGAATCGCGAGAAGATCCTCGCCTGGCTCCGGTCGCACCAGGTGGGAATGAACGTCGAGATTCAGGACCGGACGCTCGACACGACGATGGTGGCGATTCAGGGACCGAAGTCGCTCGAACTTTGTGCCGGGATGTTCGAGGCCGATCCGTCGAAGCTCAAGTACTACTTCGCGATGCCGACCCGTTACAAGAATGAAGGCTGCGTCGTGAGTCGCACCGGTTACACGGGCGAAGATGGGCTTGAGATCATGGTGCCCAACTCGCTCGGCATCGCGCTCTGGGAAGACTTGATCAAGCGCGGTGCCGTGCCGTGTGGGCTCGGTGCCCGCGACACCTTGCGGCTCGAAGCCGCGATGCCGCTCTACGGGCACGAGTTGAGCGAATCGATCAACCCGATTCAAGCCGGGCTCGCCTGGGCCGTGAAGTTGGAAAAGGGCGAGTTCATCGGTCGCTCCGCGCTTCGAACGGCATCGACGGACACGGTCCGCGTCGGGCTCGAGATTCAAGGGAAGCGTGCGGCCCGCGAAGGCTCGGCACTCAGCGGGCTCGACGATGAAGCCGTGGGCACCGTGACCAGCGGCAGCTACTGCCCGTGGCTGGAGAAATCGCTGGCGATGGCCTACGTGCCGCCGGCATATGCTCAGCCGGGTGCGGCCCTGGATGTGGACATCCGCGGCACGCCGACCCCGGCCACGGTTGTGCCGCTGCCGTTTTACAAGCGAACGAAATGACCCGAAACCCGGTTTCTGCTTTGGAAACCGGGTTTCTGCTGACTCAAGAAACCCGGTTTCCCAGGCAGAAACCGGGTTTCAAAGACAAGGAGCCACATGGAACTCAACGCCCTGCGCTATGCCGAGTCTCACGAGTGGGCCCAGATCGAGGGCGACATCGTCACCGTCGGCATCACGCAGCATGCCGTGGACCAACTCACGGACGTGACGCACCTCCAACTTCCCAAGCTCGGCGCAAGCGTGACCGCCGGGAAGCCCTTCGGTGAGATCGAATCGGTGAAGGCCGTCTTCGACCTGAATGCCCCGGTATCGGGAACGGTGGTCGAGGTGAACGCGAAGTTGGCGGCCGACCCGAGCGCGATCAACCTCGACTGCTACGGCCCCGGCTGGATGATCAAGATTCAGCTGGCCGACGGTGCCACGCTCGATCACCTGATGGACCAGGCGCGGTATGATGCACAATTGGCCGAAGAAGGACACTAATCGGAGATCCTCGATGAGCACGGCAACACAACCCGTTCGCCAGGGTGCCTCCGAGTCGCCTCCGGCATTGTCGGCGCTCGATGCAGCCTGCCAACTTCTGGCTACGGACTGGTCGCCCTGGCACATGGTGCTTTCCGGCCTGTCGTGGCCGGATTATCGCCGGTTGCTCGACGCACGAGAGGATGCGGGGCGGAAGGCCGTGCGAATCACCTATGCGAACGGGGAGGCCGAGATCATGACGGTTGGCACCCTTCACGAGCGCTGGAAGCGGATGCTGGCCGCACTGGTGGACATCTATCTGGTCGAGGTCGAGATCCCATGCATGCCATGCGGGAATATGACGATTGACCGAGAAGACGCCGAGCAGGGTTTCGAACCGGATGAGTGTTATTACATTCGCCCGACCCCGAAGTTGCTCGAACTCCGGCAACTCGATTTCGCGACCGATCCGCCGCCCGATCTGGCAATCGAGGTGGAAATGAGCCGCAGGGTCATCGGTCGCTTGCCGATCTATGCCCTGTTCGGCATTCCGGAGGTCTGGCGATTCGACGGCAAGCAGGTGCGGGTGCTGCTCCTTCAACCGGACGGCACCTATCGAGCGGGAGCGAGCGTCGCCTTGCCAGAGTTTCCATTCGCCGAGGTTCCGCGATTTCTACAACTGGCGGAAACGCTGGATTACGGTTCGATCAGCCGCCAGTTTCGCGACTGGTTCCATTCCACACTGCCTCCGAAACCGAGCGTCTGAAAGCTCTACCGATGCCCTACTTGCTCAACACGCCCGAAGACCGCGCTGCGATGCTCGCCAAGATCGGCGTCGCAACCGTCGACGACCTCTTCGCGCCGATCCCTTCCGAGCTTCGCCTGAAGCGGCCGCTCGACATCCCGCCGGCGTTGCCGGAGATGGAACTTGCGAGGCACATGAACGTCCTCGCGGCCAAGAATCGGGCTGCTGGCGATGCGATCTGCTTCCTCGGCGGCGGTGCCTACGATCACTTCATTCCGAGCGTCGTGGATGCCATCGCGGGTCGCAGCGAGTTCTACACCGCGTACACGCCGTATCAGGCCGAAGCGAGCCAGGGCACGCTGCAAGCCGTCTTCGAATTTCAAACGATGATGGCCCAACTCGCGGGCCTCGAAGTGGCAAACGCCTCGCTCTACGAAGGCGGCTCGGCCGTCGCCGAGGCCATGCTCATGGCCCTCGGCATCACGGGCCGCACCGGCGAAGTAATCATCGCCGAAAGCGTTCACCCCGAGTACCGGCAGACGCTTCACACCTATGTGGCGAACTTGAATTGCCGCGTGAAGGAACTTCCGACGCCGGAGGGTTATCTGAACCCGGACGATGTGAGAGCCGCCGTCAACGACGACACCGTGTGCGTGATCGCTCAGAGCCCCAACTTCTTCGGCCACCTGGAGGAGATGCAGGCCATTGGGGAAGCCACGCGGAAGGTCGGGGCCGTGTTCATCGCCAGCTTCGATCCGGTTGGCGTCGGTCTGTTGAAGCGGCCCGGCGACTACGGCGCGGACATCGCCGTCGCCGAGGGGCAAGGCCTCGGCGTGCCGCTCGGCTTCGGCGGACCCTACCTCGGCATCCTCGCTTGCCGCGGCGAGAAGGAATACCTCCGCAAGATCCCCGGCCGACTCGTCGGCCAAACGACCGACCGCAACGGCAAACGCTGCTGGGTGCTCACGCTGCAAACCCGCGAGCAGCACATTCGCCGCGAGAAAGCGACCAGCAACATCTGCACGAACCAAGGACTACTCGCGCTGCGGGCGGCGGTGCACCTCACGGCCCTCGGGCCGCAAGGCCTGAAAGAAACCGCGGAACTCTGCCTGCGCAAGGCCCACTACGCGGCGGAACAACTCACGAAGATTCCCGGCGTGACGTTGAAGTTCCAGACGCCGTTCTTCAAGGAATTCTCACTCTCGGTTTCGGGCAATGTCGAGACTTTGTTGAGCCAGCTGCGGGATCGGGGTTACCATGCAGGTCTACCGCTCGGCCGCTGGTTCCCGCGATTCGCCGATGGTCTCACCGTCGCGGTGACGGAGCAGCGCACGAAGGCCGAGATCGATGGCCTGGCCACGGCGCTGCGAGAATGCCTGTGAGGAGGAATTGACATGCCTTCGCCGTTTCCAGGAATGGACCCGTGGCTGGAAGACGTGGAGTACTTCCGCGATCTGCACAATTCGCTGATTACGTATCTTCGCGAGGGGCTCAATGCCGGCCTTCCCGTGGGCTACCGCGCGGTCGGCAACACACTCGTTTGGGTCGACGAGGAAAATCGCCGAGAACCCGACGTGAGCGTCTTCGGCCGAGACCCTTTGTCTGGTACTGGTAACGGCTCGCTTGCGGTGATGCCCGGCCTGCTCGCGATCGGCGAAGATCGAGCCTCCGAGGCGTGGGAGGAGCCTTACCTCGAAATCGTCTCGGGAAAGGGGAAGCGATTGGTGACTGCGATTGAGATCTTGAGCCTCTCGAACAAGAAGCCGGGGGACAAGGGTCGCGAAGCCTATCAGAACAAGCAAAAAGAGTTCCGTCGCGGCGGCGTGAATCTGGTCGAAATCGACCTGCTCCGCCGTGGCCCGCACACCACGTCCGTCCCTCTCGCCAGACTGCAGCGAGTGGCGGGACCGTTCGATTATCACGTCAGCGTGACGGTGGCCGGGTCGCCGGATCGCTTCTATGCCGCAGCGATCAAACTCGCCGACCGGCTTCCGTCCATCGCGATCCCGCTGGATTCAGAAGTGCCACCGGTGACGATCGACCTTCAACCGCTCCTCGATCGCTGTTACGACACCGGCCGCTACGGTGAAGATGTCGAATACGATCGGCCCTGCGATCCTCCGCTAACGCCCGAGCAGCAATCCTGGGCCGACGGCATCTTGCGCGAAAAAGGATTGTTGAAATGATGGTTCCCTTCAGGAGGAATTGACATGCCTTCGCCGTTTCCGGGAATGGACCCGTGGCTCGAGAAGCGTGGAATCTTCCCCGATTTCCACAACCGATTCATCGCCGCTCTCAGCGCGGCGCTGAACGCGGTCCTTCCTCCGCCCTATTTCACAGCGATTGGAACCCGCGTTGTGATTGAGGGAGACTCGCGCAATCGATACGTCGAGCCGGACGTGGACATCCTGAGGCCTCCCGGCCTGAATGGTAGCCACGGACCCTCGGGCGGCGGCGGCGGCGGCACCACGGCCGAAGCTGTGGAAGTTGCCCCCATTACAATTCATGTGGACGACGACGATTTCACGGAATGGCTAATTGACGTTCGCACCGGCGATGGCGACGACCAACTGGTGACGTCGATCGAACTCCTCAGTCGCTCGAACAAGCGAGCCGGCAGCGAGGGACGCGAGGAGTACATCCGCAAGCAGCGCGAGATGCGCGAACGGCGCGTGAACATGGTCGAGATCGATCTCCTCCGCAGCGGGTCGCACACGACCGTCGTTCCCCTCGCTGCGGCAATGAAGAAAACGGGACCCTTCGACTATCACGTCTGCGTCTATCGCGCCGAGCGGCCGAAAGACCTTCAAGTTTACGCGATCCGCCTGCCGCAGAAATTGCCGCCCGTTTCCATTCCGCTCTCGCCGGGATCGGCGGGCGTGATGGTGAATCTCCAAACGATTCTCGATCGGTGTTTCGAGGTGGGGCTCTATTCGCGTCGGGTGAAATACACCGAGCCCTGCGAACCGCCGCTGTCGCCCGAGCAACAATCCTGGGCCGATGGCCTCCTGCGCGAAAAGGGACTGTTGAAGTAAACGTCGACGAAGCCCACATTCGCGCGATCGTATGGCATAGCGATTTACACCGAGTACAATCAACGCAAACCGTCGACAGGAGTTTCCGATGACTTCCGAACAGCTTCGCCGTCATATCACCGCCGTCCCGTTCACCCCATTCCATGTGGGAACGGGCGATGGACGACGGATTCCCGTTCTGAACCGCGACTTCATCCTCATTAGCCCCCCGCAGACCCACGTGTTCGTATTTCAGCCGGACGGTTCGTATCAGGTTCTCGATCTCAATCTCATGCTCGGTGTTGAATTCGGCCCACCGCAGGAACAGGCAACGCCTCAACCGGCAAACACAACCGCCTGAACTGGACCCCATGAACAACACGCAATCCACCGATCTCCTCTTCGAACTGTCGCGGCCGGGTCGCCGCTGCCATCGGCTGCCTGCGGCCGACGTACCGAGTGACATATCCTTGTCGCAGTTGGTGCCGGGCGGGCACCTCGCGGATCGTCCACCGCCGCTGCCCGAAGTCGCCGAGGGCGATCTCATCCGCCACTACACGAACCTCTCCGCGCGGAACATGTCCATCGACACGAACTTCTATCCGCTCGGTTCGTGTACCATGAAGTACAACCCGAAGCGGCACGAACGCTTCGCCGCGATACCAGGCTTCGCCAACCTCCACCCGCTGCAAGACGATTCCACCGTTCAAGGCATGCTCGAACTGCTCTTCGAGATGCAGCAATTCCTCGCCGAAATTTCGGGCCTTCCCGCGGTCTCGCTTCAACCGGCGGCCGGCGCTCAGGGCGAACTCACGGCACTCTACGTGGCCGCTGCGTACTTCCGCGACATCGGCCAGACGCACCGCAAGAAGGTGCTCGTGCCCGACTCCGCCCACGGTACCAATCCCGCCTCGGCCGCGCTCGCCGGGTTCGAGGCCGTCACCGTGAAGAGCAACGCCAAGGGGCTCGTCGACCTCGACGACTTGAAGGCGAAGCTCGGCGACGACACCGCCGTGTTCATGATCACCAATCCGAACACGCTCGGGCTCTTCGAGACGCAGATCAAGGAAATCACCGACCTTTTGCACGCGAAGGGCGGGCTCGTCTACCTCGATGGCGCGAACATGAACGCCATCCTCGGCATCACGCGGCCTGGCGACTTCGGCGCCGACATGCAGCACTACAACGTCCACAAAACGTTCACCGGTCCGCACGGCGGCGGCGGCCCCGGCAGCGGCCCCATCGCCGTCCGCGACTTCCTCGAACCCTATCTGCCGTCGCCGATGGTTGTCCGAACTGGTGGCACAGGCATTCCTGCCTGTGCAGTTGAAACACAGGCAGGAATGCC
>JAYTGN010000202.1:0-13064 GCA_043733485.1 Gemmataceae bacterium | reverse complement strand
TTGTGGTCGTGGCAGACGGCGCACCCGGTGGTCAAGCCCATCCAGATCGTGTTCGCGGCGTCGGTCCGGTCGCGGGTGTACAACACGAGGTACTCCTCGTTGATGGCCCCGCCCTCGTTGGTCGTGATGTTGCAGCGGTTGAACCCGCTGGCGATCTGATTGTCGAGCTTCTTGCCGGGCAAGAGATCGCCAGCGAGCTGCTCGATGGTGAACTCGTCGAACGGCATGTTCGCGTTGTAGGCGTTGATGACCCAGTCGCGATACGACCACATCTCGCGGAAGTTGTCGAAGTGGATGCCGTGGGTGTCGCCGTAGCGGGCGGCATCGAGCCAGTAGCGGCCGCGATGTTCGCCCCACTGCGACGTCGCCAACAACTTGTCCACGTACTTCTCGTACCAGTCTGGAGCCGCATCGTTCACGAATGTTTCGACATCGGCGGGTTCGGGCGGCAGACCGGTGAGGTCGAGCGCGAGCCGGCGAGCCAGGGTGCGGCGATCCGCTTCCGCCGCCGGTTCCAGCCCTGCTGATTTCAGCTTCGCCAGCACGAAAGCGTCGATCGGGTTCTTGATCCAGGCCTTCGCCTTCGGATCGTCGAAGGTGGGAACCGCGGGCCGCGTCGGCGCGATGAACGACCAGTGCGACTGGTACTCCGCCCCGCTCGCGATCCACTGCTTGAGCGTTTCCTTCTGCGTGGGCGTCAACTTCTTCAGCGTCTTCGGGGGCGGCATCACTTCGTCCGCGTCTTCGGAACAGACGCGTTCGATGAGCTTGCTTTCCTTCACGTTCCCGGGCACGATCGACCCGGACTTCACCGCGTCGTCCCGCTTATCGAGCCGCAAATCACCCTTGCGAGCGGCACTGTCCGGCCCGTGGCAAGCGAAGCAATTCTCCGCGAGAATCGGTCGAATGTCGCGGTTGTACTCGAGCTTCGCAGCGACTTTCGTCGGCTTCTCCTGAGCCGCGACGCGACCGAGTGGCGAGGCCACGGCGATTCCCAACGCGAGTACGCAACCGTTCAAAAGCAGAGAGGTTTTCGGAGTCATGGAGAACGCCCCTAAAGTGCAGGTGCGGAATTCGGCGGAAGGCCTTCGGTGGATCGAGGCGTCCGCGGCACGTTCGCGGCGATACGCACGTTCGGTGAGATTGGTATTCTAGCAGGCGGGCCGGAACCGAACAACCGAGCCAGCGGCAAGATGCCCAGGCGGATTGCAGGACTCGGTTTGTGGAATTGTGGTTGGGCCAGTGGGGGGGCGGGCGGGATTTTCATTTTTTGCCGTCACTCGACGGCAGCAAAGTCCCTTCCCAATTTACCCCGGTTCGCCAGGCCCTTCACAAAATCGTGACCATCCCACGGCCACGAGTTCCTCGACATCGAACGAGCCGCACGCGAAGTCGGTGGCCGCGCAGCCGCGTTGGCCACCCAGGACCAGCGCCCTGTCCCGGCTTCGGCGGCGGGTGTCAGCTGCCCCGCGCCAATCGACGAGTTAGCGACCCCACTCTCCCCTAACTTTGTAGGGGAGAGGTCCCGATGCGAATGCATCGGCATCTTGGGTGAGGGGCGCTGCGGTGGGGTGGTTTCAGGTTCCACTCCCGCTCGTATACTTTCGTAGTCTCGCCCGCCGCCTGCCATAAGGTTCTGTTCCATGTCGTCGACGAACAGCCCCATCTCCGTCACGCTTCCTCGCGATCTCACGGCCGGGTTGGTCGTGTTCCTCGTCGCACTCCCCTTGTGTCTGGGCGTCGCACTGGCGTCGGGCGCACCGCTGTTCTCAGGTGTGCTCGCCGGCATCGTCGGCGGCATTCTCGTCGGGCTCGTCAGCGGATCGCACTCGAGTGTGAGCGGTCCCGCCGCCGGGCTCACGGCCGTCGTCGCCGCCCAGATTGTTTCGCTCGGTTCCTACCAGACCTTCCTCCTCGCCGTGGTCCTCGCGGGGATGATCCAGATCGGTTTGGGCCTGGCCCGGGCCGGGTTCCTCGCCTCGTTCTTCCCCTCCAGCGTCATCAAGGGCCTGCTCGCCGCCATCGGCGTGATCCTCATTTTGAAGCAAATCCCGCACGTCTTCGGCCACGATCCCGACCCCGAAGGCGATCTCGCCTTCGAACAATCGGACCATCAAAACACGTTCACGGAACTCCTCCACACCGTCAGCGACATCGAGCCGGGGGCGGCCACCATCGGCCTGCTGTCGATTGCGCTCTTGGTGGTGTGGGGCAAATGGAAGCCGCTCAAGAACTTGTCGCTCCCTCCTGCCTTGGTGGTCGTTCTGCTCGGCGTCGGGCTCAGCGAGGCATTCCGATCGCTCGGAGGAGTTTGGGTCATCGAGTCGAGCCACCTCGTTCAGGTGCCCGTCGCCGAGAGCCTCGAGGGCTTCCTCGCGTTACTGATGTCGCCCGATTTCTCGCAGTGGTCCAACCCGGCGGTGTACGTGGCCGCCGCGACCATCGCCGCCGTGGCCTCGCTCGAAACGCTGCTCAACCTCGAAGCGGTCGACAAGCTCGACCCGCAACAGCGAACCTCGCCGCCGAGCCGCGAACTGCTCGCTCAGGGCATCGGGAACGTGGCGGCGGGGCTCATCGGCGGGCTGCCCGTCACGTCCGTGATCGTGCGGAGTTCCGTGAACATCAACGCCGGCGGCCGAACCAAACTCTCGGCCATCGTACACGGCCTGCTCCTGCTCATCAGCGTGGCGCTCTTACCCACGTGGTTGAATCTGATTCCGCTGTCGTGCCTCGCCGCGATTCTGCTCGTCACCGGATTCAAGCTCGCGAGCCCGGCACTCATCAAGCAAATCTGGAAGGAAGGCCGCTACCAGTTCATCCCCTTCGCCACCACCGTGGTGGCGATCGTGCTCACCGACCTGCTCGTCGGGATCCTCATCGGGCTGGCGATTAGCATCGGTTTCATTCTGAACAGCAACATGCGCCGACCGATCCGCCGATTCGTGGAGAAGCATCTGGGCGGCGACGTGATGCACATCGAACTCGCCAATCAGGTCAGCTTCCTGAACCGGGCCGCGCTCTCTAAAGTCTTGGACGACCTTCCACGCGGCGGGCACGTGCTGCTCGATGCGAACAACACCGACTACATCGATCCGGACGTACTCGAACTGATTCGCGAGTTCAAGGAACAGTCGGCCCCGATTCGCGGCGTGGAAGTGAGCCTCGTCGGATTCCGCCACAAGTACCAACTGCTCGACCAGATCCAATACGTGGACTACTCCACGCGCGATCTCCAGGCGGCACTCACACCTCCGCAGGTCGTTCAAATTTTGAAGGACGGCCACGAGCGAGCTCGCAAAGGCCAGCGCTTGACTCGCGACTTCGGACGGCAAGTGACGGCAACGGCGACCGGGCAGCATCCCTTGGCCGTCGTCCTGAATTGCATCGATTCCCGCACCCCCGCCGAATTGATCTTCGACCTCGGCGTCGGCGACATCTTCAGCGTCCGCATCGCCGGCAACATCACCAGCCGAAAAATCCTCGCCAGCGTGGAGTACGGGTGTGCCGTGGCCGGGGCGAAATTGGTCCTCGTGGTGGGGCACACCCGCTGCGGTGCCGTGACCGCGGCCGTGGAGTTGATGGGCGAGACGCGCACCCCCGCCGAGATCACCGGCTGCGAACACCTCGAACACATCGTGCGCGACATCCAGTTGTCGACCGACGCGGAAGCGTGCCGGGCGGCGGCGATTCTGCCGTCGGACCAAAAACTCGCGTTCGTCGATGGCGTGGCCCGTCGCAACGTATTGCGGGTCGTCGGACGCATGCGCGAGGAAAGCCGAACGCTCGACGAACTCGCGCGGAGCGACCGAATCGCGATTATCGGGGCCATGTACGACGTGACGACGGGCGAGATGGAATTCTTGCCGGAGGTGTGATCGCTACGGTTCGAAGTGAACTTCAACTTTGCCGAAGCGACCGAAGTCGGCGACGACGCGATCGCCGGGATTCGCGGAGTAGACGGGCGTTGCGGTGCCGGTGGTGAGCTTGTCGCCGCGGCGGAGTTGGAGGCCGAAGCGGGGCAACTCGTTCGCCAACCACGCCACGACGTTCAACGGATGGCCGAGGACGGCGGCTCCGGAACCGGCGCGAATCACCTCGCCGTTCACCGACACCGAGACGGCCTGAAGGCTCAGATCCGTTCCCCGCCAGTCAAGTACCGGTTCGCCTGCGATCCACGCGCCGTGAATGGCGTTGTCCGCGATTAGGCTCGCGGCTCCAACCGCCGTCCAATCGTGAAAGCGATGATCGACGATCTCGATAGCCGGGATCACGGCGCGTACGAACTCCGCGATCGAATCCTTCGTGTACGGCTCGTTCTGGCGCGGCACGTCGGTTCCAATTTCAAATCCGAACTCGGCCTCGACCACCCGCACGGTAAAGCCTTTTGCCGGAAGCGAAGCCGGACTGCGAGAGGACGACGTCGAGAGCAACCGGCCGAAGAACGGAGCATCGACGTGAAGCAATTTCTGGGCGGCTTCGTTCGTGGCCGCCACCTTGTACCCGATGGTCTGGCCTTTCGAGTGGTCGAGCAACTTTTGGACGAGTGCCGCTTGTGCCCGGTAGGCTTCTTCATGCGAGTGCGGCATCGCATCCGCGGGAAGTGCCTCCGCGGTCCGCTTCGCGCGCCGTAGGTCGAAGAGGAACTCGGCGGCCGCGTGCGAACGATCCATGACTGATCCGAGGAGAGTGGCTTCGCAAAAAAAACCTCCCCGAAATGGGGAGGTCGTGAGGTTGATTCGGACCTTGCGAATCTCAGCCCGGTTTGAGAGGCGGGAGGCCGGGAGGGCCACCGGGCTGTCCGGGAGGGGCACCCGGCAATCCGGGAGGACCACCCGGCAGACCACCGCCAGGGAAGCCGGGACCCGCACCGCCAGCACCGGGGAAGCCACCACCTGCTCCTGGGAAGCCACCGCCTGCTCCTGGGAAGCCACCGCCCGCGCGGCCGCCACCAGCATCGGGCTCGGGAACCGTATCGGCACCGGCCGCGTTCGTCGTGATCTTGTTGATCGCCACCACCGAGCCATTGTGGAAGATCACGTTCTCACCGTCCGGCGTCACGTGGAAGTAGCCGCCAATCTGAACGGCACTGTTCACGCGGATGGCGGAGCGAATCGACGCTGCCTTTTTGAACCCGCTGGACTTGGAATCCAGAACGTACACGTCGAGACCCGGATTGAGCATATTGACCGGGTTGCGCGTATCGCGGTTCGCGAACGAACTCACGAACAAGTGCTTCCCGTCCGGGGAGAACTTCGCGTAGTTGTTGTTCGAGGCCTTCCAACCCGTCAGTGGGATCTCTTGGGCTTCCCCACCACCGGCCTCGATCGAGAAGAGCTTGCCGTCCTTGAGCGAGGGAACTCCGTTCTGGAGCGGCCCGGCAACCGCCACGACCATGCCTCCATTCGGACGCGGCGCGATGTCCGTTGCGATGCCGGGCGAGCGGGACTTGCCAAGTTCCATCGTCTCGGGGTCGCACGTCATGATCTGCACGCGTTCCTTCTTCGACGTGCCGTCGTATTCGACGATGAGCAGTTGCTTGCCGTCGGCGGACTTCCGCATGTCCGATGCTTCCTCGGGGAGCACGATTTCCTTCACGAGTTTGCGGTCGGCCGCGTCGTACTGGCGAACGTAGGACTTGGGCTTGCCGCCCGTGGCCGACTTGTTGAACGCCACGCAGAGGAACTTGTTGTCCGAAGACAGTTCGATTCCCTTGATGGTGCCGGCCGTGAGAATCGTGGCGAGGGGTTTGATCTCCATGCCATCGTCTTTCTTGCCACTTCGGATCGGTTCGAGGTCGAACACTTGAACGTCGCCGAAGGCGTGGGAGCGATCGAAGGCCGTACTCCAGAGGTCCTTGTTCTGCGACTGGTTCGTCGAGGACGCGAGATAGAGCATGCCCTTCTTGGGATCGATCGCGAGTCGCGTTCCCACGTTCGGGATGTTGAACTCGGCCTTCACCTTGAAATCGGGATAGCTGATCCGGCGAAGGGATCCGTACGCGCGGGTGGGGTACTTGGGGTCGAGGCGTAGGCCCACGGTGTAGATCTCGTTTTGCTCGCTATCGAAGGCGTAGGCGTAGAACGAATCGAGCTTGAAGGCGAGTTGCGGGCGCGTGGCCGCGCCAGCGGGAGGCCTGTTGTTATCGGAATCGTTACCGCCCGCGCCGGGGAATCCGGAGCCAGGGGCACCGCCGGGGAAGCCGGGTGGACCGCCGGGTACACCGCCGGGGAAGCCTCCACCGGGATTCCCTGGGGCACCGGGGAAGCCACCGGGAATCCCAGGGGCACCTCCGGGAATGCCGGGAACAGCGCCAGGCTGCCCACCACCAGGATTGGGAGTTAGTGGAGGAAGAGTCGGGGCACCGCCAGCGCCAGGCTGCCCACCACCCGGATTGGGAATGAGTGGAGGAAGCGTCGGAGACCCGCCAGGCCCGCCGGGCATCGGGAACCCACCACCCGAACCGGGAGGACCACCGGGCATTGGGAACCCGCCGCCCGAACCCGGAGGACCGCCGGGCATTGGGAACCCGCCACCCGAACCGGGAGGACCACCTGGGAAGCCGCCACCCGAACCCGGAGGCCCGCCTGGCATCGGGAAGCCGCCACCCGAACCGGGAGGGCCACCTGCGACCGCGCCGCCACCCATGTGGAGAGAGCCCAGGAATTTCGCGCCGTCGTTGGCCGTGTAGCTCGCGTCCGTTTCGTGGCCGACCATGGCGAGTACGAGCTTGCCGTTCGCACAACTGACCTTAGCCGAGAGCACTATCCCAGTTCCAGCGTCGACTTCAAACTCAACAGCAGGATAGCTGTCGAGTGTAGTGTCGCGGCGATTGCGAACTTTGGCCGCTCCAGCGCCTCCCCCGCCGAAGCGACCGCCCCACTTGCCGCCGCCCGCACCTATTCCACCGCCACCGCTCTTGTTAATCCCTTCCAAGAATGCGTCGAGGGCTTGTTTGTCGCTGACTCGCTGTTCAGCGGGAATCTCGATGGCAAGTACAAAAAACTCGCCCTTGTCGTCGGTGGATTTGCAAACGTAGGCCTTGCCGCGAACGCCTTTGTCCGCTGGTAAGTTCAACATTTCGGGTTGCTGCGGCATGTCGACCGTGAAGCCGTCGCCTTGAACGCGCTTCCAGCCGGCGATGACCTGTCCACCCCCGCCGCCACCCATCCCAGGCATACCGGGCATACCGGGCATTCCGCCGCCGCCTCCCGGCATGGGCATTCCACCCGCACCGCTACCCGGCATGCCAGGACCGCTGCCACCGGGAGCCTGCTGACCCGGAGCAGTTGGAGCGCCGCTCGAAGGTGTCGAGGTGCTGCTGCTCGAATCGGATTTTGCGGTGTCCTTCTTGTCGCTCGAGCCCATCATCAGGTACACGACGACGCCGATAATCGCGCAGAGCCCGACGGCCCCGCCGGCGATCAGCGCGATCATTCCGCCGTTGCCACCGCCCGTGGCTTTCTTCTTGCCGGCTTTCTTGGCCGGGCGTTCGTCCTCTTCATCATCGTCGTCGTCATCATCGTTGCGGCGCTTGGAAGAAGACTTGCTCGACTTCGAGTCCGAGGGCTTCGAAGACTTCGAGGGCTTGCTCTTCACATCGTCTTCTCGCGGAGCGGCCACCTTGGCGGGGGCGGGCCGTGCCACTGGCGCGAGCTTCGCCGTCGGTGCCGCGACTGCGGCAGGCACGCTCAGTTGCGTCTTGCACGACGTGCAGCGAATCGTTTTTCCGCCGAGAGATTCGGGCACTTCAAATGCGGCCTGACATCCCGGACACTTGATGGGAAGGGTCATAGGCTCCTCGGCAGTCGGTGAGCTTCGCGACGATCGCGCGCGGCTCGTGAGTGTTCAGAAAGTAAGACGAGCCGGAAGGGGTTGGCGTTGGAGCCCTTCACGATGTTGGTTTAAGATACCCGGCCTTCGACGGAACTGCAACGCAAAGCCGGTGTAACGTTTTGTAACATCTGCTACGCGAGCTCCGCGCTCGCGATCACTTCTTCTCGCTCGCCACCGGTTCTAGGATCAGCCACACCTTCGAGAACAGCGGTGGCACGCGATCGGTCTTCACCTCGTAGTTCAACGTCGCATCGTCCTTGCTCACCTCGATGGGTAGGTCGAGCATCGAGTACGGGAAGTTCGAAACGCTGATCACTTCACCGCTGTTTGCCCCGTAGAACGGCTCGGCCTTGGGATTGTCGATGTCCTTCAACAACTGGCTTCCGGCAAAGACCCAATCCACCTTCACCGACTCTTTCTTCTTGCTGTTCCAGATCCACTCTTGTGCGGGGTGGGTGTGGACCTTGCCGTCCTTTTTGTAGTTCACGAGCACCTTGATTTTCGTGCCCGTTGCCGGTTTGAACTCGGGTTCGCCCGTCTTCGGATTCAGGAACTGCGGCGTGGTTCCCGGCTTGGCACCGGCGGCTTCGAGGGCCGCGTGAACCAACTTCGCGTCGATGCTCATCCGCAGAATCGCCTCGTGCTCCTTCGTTCCCTTCTTGCACAGGAAGACTTCGAGCGAGCCTTCCCGCAAGCACACTTCGCACGCCACGAGTACGCGCACGAACTTCTTGTCCGGAGTCTGCTCCATCAGGAACGTGCTGTCCTTATCGAGCGCGACGTGGTTGTTCTTGGGGTCGAGTTTGGGCGCGTCGGGCAAGGCCTCAGCCGTCGCTTTCACTTGGGGCTGCGCCGCGAGTGTGATGCGGGCCGTCGGAATGGGCCCGGTTGCCAGGGCTGTAGACAGCGCGAACCCCGCGAGCCAAAGTACCGTCGTTTTCACTGCGACTCTCCTCGGCCTCGATTTGCCTCGTGGTATTAGACTACCGCGCCGGCCCAGCCTGACGCAAAGAGAATTCGCGGATTGCCGAGACGGCCCTGGAACCGTAGAAAAACGAGGTCCTGGTACGAACGCGGAAATGCAGGCCCTATCGTCTAGTGGCCTAGGACACAGCCCTTTCAAGGCTGCGACCGGGGTTCGAATCCCCGTAGGGTCAATGTTTGATTTGAAGTGGTTCGCAAGAGCCTCGTCCTGAAGTCGGGGCGAGGCTCTTGTCATTTCTCAGCCGACGAATGTGCCGTCGAGCAAATCGAGCGAGAGGTACGGATCGAGTTCCTGGAAGGTGCGGGGTTCCGCGCCGCCGAAGGTGCTGCCGAGATAAACGCGGACGCGGCTGAGGGATCCCTCACCGGTACCGATGGCCACATCGGCGCGGTTGTCGCCGTCCACGTCCGTCGTGGACACGCGGATTCCACCGCGATCGGCTTCGAAGCCCGACAGGATGAAGTTGGAGATTGGCGCGTTGAGGGCCGAGGCCGCACCGAGGGTGAGCAACCGCTGGCCGCTGATGGTGAGCACGCGCGGCCCGCCTCCGGGTCCGGCTCCGAAGACGAGGTCGCCAAAGCCGTCGCCGTTCACGTCGCCGATGGAGACGTAGACGCCGTTGCGCAGGCCTTGTTCGAACGCGAAGAAGTCGTTCACGAGTGGCGAAGGGCGTGAGGACAGCACGGATCGACCGTTGTACAGTGCGACGCGCGGGCCACCCTGGAAGCCGGCGGTGACGGCGAGATCGGGGATGCCATCGCCGTTGACGTCGCCCACGCCGGCACGGGCTCCGCCGCGGAAGTTCGGGTCGTTGATGCCGAAGAAGTTGCCGCGCGTGATGATGCTGTTGTCGAGGCCGAGCGAGAAGATGGTGACGCGAGGCCCGCCGCCCTGATCGGGGGTGACGACGATTTCGGATCGGCCATCGTTGTCGAAATCCCCCGCGGCCACGAACCCGCCTCCGGAGAAGTTCCCATCGAACGGATCGAACGGCCCGGCGAGGATCGTGACGTTGTCGTCTCCGCTCACGATCAGGACGCGGAGGGGGGTGCCGGGGCCAGTGACGAGGATGCGATCTGGGAAGCCGTCGCCGTTCACATCTCCCGAGGCGACGCGGACATCGTTACCCAGGCCACCGAGGGACGCGGTCGAGCCGCTCTCGACGAACTGAGACGTCGTGAAATCGGGGCGGAAGGTCGCGGCGGTTCCATCCAGATTCCCACTGACGACGAGCGCCTGAGGCTTCTCGACCGTGCCGACGACCCGCGCGAGTGCGAAGCTGCCCGCGGTTCCCGTCGTGCCCGCCAGCAAGATGCGACCGTTCGGCTGAATGGCGAGGGCACTCGCCGAGGCGGTCGCGCCGAAGTCCACCGTCTGCTTGCCATCCGCGCTGAACGTCTTGTCGTAGGAACCGTCGGCGGCGTTCAAGCGAACGGCCGCGAAATTGAAGTCCGTGTCCGTGGCTTGTACCGAACCCACGATCACAATCTTGCCGTCGTTCTGCACGTCCACGGCGGAAGCGCGATCGTCCAGGTCGCCTCCGAGGTCGAAGGGGATGGTCTTCATCCCGTCGACGTCGAAGGTGGTGTCCAGCGAGCCATCGACGCGGTTGAGGCGTGCGACCGCGAAATCGAAGTTCGAGCTATTCGCTTCTTGCGCATATCCGGCCACCACGATTCGCCCGTCCGGCGCGAGCGAAACACCGGTGGCGCGGTCGTCGTGCGCCCCGCTCGCGTTGAAGGAGATGGTCTGATAGCCCGTGGAGTTGAAGCCGAGATCGGGAAGCCCGTCGGTGGTGACCCGGACCACGCCGAAGTCGAATCCGGTGGCCGAGACTTGCACCGAGCCGGCTACGACGATCTGTCCGTTGGTCTGAACGGAGAGCGACGAGGCCTTATCTTGCAGACCGCCGCCGCGATCGAAGAAGAAGAATGCTTTCCCGGTGCCGGCCCGGCCGAAGTTGGGATCGAGGGTGCCGTCGGCGTTGAGTTGGACCACGGCGAAATCGTAGTCGGTGGCGGCGAACTGATCGAATCCGGCGATGACGATCTTGCCGGACTTGAACCCGACGGCTCGGGCTTGATCGTCGAGTTTGCCGCCGAGATCGTAGGCGATGGTTTGGACGCCGGTCTTGTTGAAGGACGGATCGAGGCCGTTGCCGTCGGCGAAGATGCGGATGGCGGCAATGTCGTTGTTGCCAACGGTATTGGCGTCGGTGTAGCCGACGATGACGATTCGGCCATCGGGTTGGATGGCGACGGCGGTGGCGATGTCCGTTCCGCCGAGGTTGAAGGTGGCTTTGCCGTCGCCGCCGCCGAAGGTGAAGTCTGGCAGCCCGTTGGGCCGGAAGCGCGCCACGGCGAAGTCGCCGTTGCCGTCGTCGCCCACGACGACGATCTTGCCGTCGGTCTGCACGGCGACGGCACTCGCGTGCTCGCTGGCGATGCCGAAATCGAGCGTCGCCTTCCCGCCGGTTCCAAACGTGGCGTCGAGAGCGCCGATCTGGGCCGGCACTTCTCGAGATTCGAGCGATTCCAGATTCAAACGGGCAACCTTGGCCCGTGTGGTCCGCGGCAGCTTCATGGAGATACTCATCGGAGTTGAGAGCGAGTGATCGCTTTGCGGAGGTTGCGCGCGGCGATCCCAGTCTTTTCGGAGTTTAACGACAAACCGACCCAGCTTCCTCGAAAAAAGCAACATTGCACAAGATGAGGAAACTCGTCCGCCCCTACAAACCCCCCCCGAGAACGAACCCGCAAGGGCAACGGATGCTGTCGCTCGCCTCGATTCCTATAACGAAGACGGACTCGAACCCGCCTCCGATTGCTCGCTCCGCCCGGCGAGCCCTCTCGCAACAGGATTTGTCCATGAATATTCCCTGGTGGGGTTACGTCGTCGGTGCCGGGCTCGCCTGGGGCACTTACGTACCGTTGATTTTCTTCGGCGGCCAAATGCTCAGCCCCCTGAGCCCTCAGGGGACTCCGATCGGCGTCGGTGGTCGCCTGGCCTCGATTCTCTGCGTCGGAGTGGCCTATTTCGGGCTCGCCGTCGTCATTCCCGTGATCCTCATGGCCATTCGGGAGGACGCCCAAGCGGATTGGAAAGGCGTTGGATTAACCTTCAGCGCGCTCGCGGGGATCGCCGGTGCCATCGGCGCGATCTGCGTGATTTTCGCGAGCAAGGCTGCCGTCGATTCCGCCAAACTCGAGGGGGTTAATCCGGCGACGTATCGGGTCTACATCGCCCCGCTCATTTTCTGCCTGGCCCCACTGATCAACACGCTGCTGAGCCTCGTGTGGCACCCCGACGCCAAGACCGGGAGCTGGAACGTATTTCACTTCGACATGCCGGGCTGGAAACTCTGGGCCGGGATCTTGTTCATCGCCGTCGGCACCTTCCTAGTACTTTACTCGAAGGAAGAAGCCGAAGCGGCCAAGGGTGGTCCAAAGCCGCAACCCGCGGCGTGGCCCGTCGAAAAGCAGAACCCCAACCCCGATATGCCATGACCCCCGAAGACGCGGTACACCGGCTCAACATGGTCCTCGCCCACGCCTGGATGGTCCGCACGTTTCTCAAACATGCGGACGAGGTCCAGGAGAACGAGGACATGTTGGACGTGCCGCGGACGCTGTACGACAGCATTCGCGCGGTGGAACCGGCTTTTCAGCGCGGCGACACCGCCGACTTCCTCCGCCGGCTCAAGGGCAAGTTGCCGAAGATTCGCAAGTCGGCCGAGTACTTCAACCTGCACTTCCGGGAGTTCTCGCCGCACACCAATTTCGAGATGGCGGCACTGAGCCTGAATGGAATCGTGAAGCAGATGGAAGACATCTTGGCGGCGGTGGAGTTGACCCGCGACCAACCCGGCGGCTAATCGGTAACGCTTCGTTCCGATTGTTCCGCGCCTTCCCACGAAGCGGAACGGACCGCATTCGCGGGCTGGGTGGAATTCGCACGCGGCCCACCGCAATCCCCCGCACGGAAGCTGCATTCCGGACTGTTGCCAAGCCCCCTCATGGTGCAAAGTTCCCATAGCCTCCAATCGAACGGAAGGCGACATCGCAACCAGACGTGCCGCGCGGGGGATCGTTTCATGAGGAAGTTACTTGGAGTATGGCTGCTCGCCCTCGGCGGATTGCTGGGGACCGCGACGCCATCGCTCGCCGGGCACATCGGCTTCTGCCGCTACCCGAAGGCCTGCGTCACGCCCGATCAGTGCGTGCCGGATGTCTGCGTCACGACCACC
>JAYTGN010000201.1:0-13078 GCA_043733485.1 Gemmataceae bacterium | reverse complement strand
AGGCATTCTTGCCTGTGCAGGACTCGCACAGGCAAGAATGCCTGTGCCACCGGTGTACACTTCAAGGATCATCATGAGCCAGCTCGACGAGCGAATCGCCCAGTTCCGCAAAATGGCCACCGACGACCCGGACAACGAACTCGGGCACTTCCGCCTCGGTCAGTTGCTCCTGGAAGACAACCAGCCGGCCGAGGCGGTAAAGTCCTTCGAACGCACCCTCGAACTCAGCCCGCAGTTCTCGAAGGTCTTTCAACTCCTCGGCGAGTGCTTCATCAAACTCGACCAGAAGGACAAGGCCATCGAGGTGCTGACGAAGGGGTGGCAGAACGCGGAGGAGAAGGGCGACCGCATGCCCAAGGACGCGATGGAGAAGTTGCTCAAGAGCCTCGGCGCTCCGGTGCCGCAGGCTCAAGCTCCTTCGGTTGTCGACGACGGCATGCCGGGCACCGGCTTCCGCTGCCAGCGCCCCGGTTGCATGGAAGGCAAACGCGCCCGCGAACTCCCCGCCTCGCCCGTTCCCGACGAGATCGGCGACAGGATCCAGCAGATGATCTGCGCCGGCTGCTGGAACCTCTGGTTCAAGGATCTCAGCATCAAGGTGATCAACGAACTCCGCCTCGATCTCAGTTCCGAGTTCGGGCAGAACGAGTACGATAAGCACATGAAAGAGTTCATGGGCTTCGAGTCTTGAACATGGATCGATCATACCTGGTGCAGTTCGGCCGCCTGGCGCACGTCGGGCGGTTCACACCGACCCTTGCTGGCGCGTCGGGCTCGTTCAATCGCAGTGATCGCGTCGTGGTTCGCGGGCCGCGCGGGCTCGAACTCGGCACCGTGCTCGGCGAAGCCTCCGACCGATTCCAACAAACGGCCGTCGATGGCGAACTGCTTCGCCTCGCCGCGTTGGAAGACTTCGCTTCCACCGAACGAAACGAAGCCCTCGGCCAGCGCATCCTCGCCGCCACGGAAGACGCGGGCTTGCCCGTCAGCTTCATTGACATCGAGGTGTCACTGGATGCGGCGGCGGCGGTGCTGCACGGTTTGCCGTGGAGCGAGTGCGATGCTTCTCCGCTGTTTGCGGAACTCTCGGATCGCTTCGGCCTCGCCGTGCGGTTGCTCGATCTCTCCCGTTCCCCGACATCGAAAGATCCACCCGATCCCGAGAAGATGACGTGCGGCAAGCCGGGCTGCGGCACCGATGCCGGCGGTTGTTCCTCGTGTAGCACGGGCGGTTGCTCGACCGGTTCTTGCTCCAAGGGCACGGTGAAATCGGCGGGCGAACTGACCGCGTATTTCGCGGACCTGCGCCAGAAGATGGAAGCCGCGGGGCCGGCCCGAACTCCGCTCGTATAAGGCGAGCGGCAGATAGTGATCGACCGTTTGAAGGGCTCGTAGGGTGGGCCGGACCGCGACTTGCGAAGGCAAGTCGCGGGAGGCCCACGGGGAGAGTCTCAGCCGATCCACGTGGGCCTCACTCGGCAAGGCTGAAGCCTTGCCTCGCTCCGGCCCACCCTACGCACCCCGGAATGGGTAACAGAAGAACTGCCGCTCGCCTTATTGACGAGCACGGTGTGAAGCCAAGCCCGAAAGCTGCGACTGGGTTCGTACTGAAAGGTGGGAGCCACTCGAACCAGAACGAGAAAGACCTCTTGAACGAGGTCGGCGCGGTCGGCGGGTGGTACCCCGGCGTGATCGGCCCAATGAGCGAGCAGCGGAGTGTACAGGCGAACGAATCGAACCCAGGCCGGACCGCGATCCGGCCCTCGCATTTGTTCCAGCAAGCTCGCGGGCGTCGAGTCCATGGCGACTTCGGCTAGCGGCAGCGGATGCCGTGATATTCCAGGGGGTATTCGTAATCCTTGCGGAGCGGGTGCCCGACCCAATCGTCCGCCAGCAGGATCCGTCGCAAATCCGGATGCCCGGTGAACGCGATGCCGAGCAGGTCGTAGACCTCGCGTTCGTGCCAATCCGCGGTTCGCCAGATGTTTGAAACCGAAGGCACTTCGGGCAGTACGCCGGGCTTGTCGTCCTTCCAGCGCGGGAAGCTCAGCTTTAACGTGAACCGCCGGCCCGGGAACGTGAAGCTCGAAAGGTGGTAGAGCACTTCGAGGTGCGGCTCGAATCCGGCTTTGGGGGCCTTCTTGGCATCCGGCTCCAGGTAGTCGACGCCCGTGATGTCGTTGAGCAGTTCGAACTTCAGGCGCGGATCATCGCGGAGGAACGTACAGACTTCTGGGAGTCGTGCCGGTTCCAAGGTCGCGTACGGATCGAACGCGGTGAGGTTCTTGTTGGTGATGGCACTCCCGAATTGCCGTTCGAGGAGTTCCGCGATTTCGGGTGCGGTCATGAACGTCTCCTGCGGGTAACCCGTAGCTTATGGAGTAAACGGTATTCCCGCGAATTCATCGGGCGAACGCCTTACAATAACCCGGTAAAGACTCTCGCGGAGGTCGGGCATGCTGGTCGGGCAGACCATTGGTTCGGGCGCCTATCGATTCGAGATTGGCCGCGAACTCGGCAGCGGTGCCATGGGCACCGTCTACCGCGCGACGTTCCACAAGAACGGCGTGGAAAGCGAAGTCGCGCTCAAAGTGGTGGCCCTCGGGCTCCTTGGGAACGAGGGAGCCATGGCCCGCTTCGAACGCGAGGCCAACATCCTCAAGCAGCTGCGCCACAAGAACATCGTCCGCCTCTACGCCACGGGAGCCTACCGCAAGACGCCCTTCATCGCCATGGAGTTCGTGGATGGCGAAGCCCTCGACCGCGTGCTGGCACGGCGCGGTAAATTGTCTTGGGAAGAGGTCGTCGCCTATGCCAAGCACCTCTGCGAAGCCCTGCAATACGCCCACGATAAAGGCATCATCCACCGCGATCTGAAGCCCTCGAACCTCATGATCGCCACCGACGGCGTGCTCAAGCTCACCGACTTCGGCATCGCCAAGGACGCGGACATGACGGCCCTCACCGGGGCCAACAGCACCATCGGCACCGCGGCATACATGTCCCCAGAGCAGTGCCGAGGCGACAAAAACCTCACGAATAAATCGGACCTCTACTCACTCGGCATCGTCCTCTTCGAATTGCTCACGGGCCGCAAGCCTTTCATGGCCGACTCCACCATCGACATGTTCATGAAGCACGTGGAAGAGGTGCCCCCGCGATTGGGAAAGCTCGTTCCCGACATGCCTCAGAAGTTAGAATCGCTGATCCTGCAATTGATGGAGAAGGACAAGGACCACCGGCCGGTCGATGCGGCCTGGGTGATCCGGATGCTGAGCGAGGTGGAAGAAGATTTTTTCACGCGCAAGAGCGCGGGGCTCGATGTCGCCACGGCGCGGAAGTCCAACCGCCGACGCAGCGACGACAAACCGATCGACGAGGCGGACCGCGACGCCGCCCGCGCCCTCAAGGGCATCAAGAAGAAAAAGAAGAAAAAGGTGGCCGTTCCCTGGCATCAGAAGCAGTGGCTCAAGGCCGCGTTGCTGTCGTCGCTTTTGCTCGGCATCGCTGTGGCGGTTTATCTTGCCGTGCGGCCGCCCTCCGCGGAAAAGCTTGCCGCCCTGATCGACCCCGACAAGCCCGAAGCGAGCCTTCCCGCCGCCGAGGATTATCTGAAGCTTTACGGCGACAAGGCCGACGCCAATACCGAGAAGGCCACCAGGGTGTTCCGCGAAGCGAAGGTGCGCGAACGCGAGAAGCAACTGGCCAAGCGCTTTAGCGTCGCCAAGTGGCGCGACGATCCGGAGGGCGACGATCTCACGGCCTATGCGCTGGCGATGAGCGCCATCCAGGCCGAGAAGGATGGCCGGCTCGCCGACGCACTCAACCTCTGGGGGCAGGTGAAGGGCGTCTTCCCCGATGAGGCGAAGCTGACCCATTCCTTCGACGAGGATCGCTTGAAGAAGGCCCGCTGGGGTTGGGTCGCCGAGAAGCGCATCGCCGACATCGAGGGCGCCCGCAAGAAGGACACCGAACTCGACGCAATCATCGCGATCAATCGCAACAACGAAAAGGCGATGCCGTTCGACCCGAGCAGTGCCCGGTCGCTGGCCATTCGCGCTCGCCGCTTGGAGCAGATCGGCGACCCGGAAAAGGCAGCGCGCACCTGGTACGCACTGCTGTCCCTGCTGGACAAGGACTCGGACCACGGCTCTTGGCAACTCTTGGCGGGCGAGCACCGCGCGAAACTGAAGGACCAATCGGTCAAGCGACAAGAGCTTCTGGACAGGTTGGTCCTCGCCGCCGAGGGCAAGCTGAGCGAAATTCAGAAGAATACCTCGGCCACGCCGCTTCAGTGGAAGGAACTGCGGGCCGAGTGCCGCGACGTGATCGAACTCTACGGCGAAGAAACCGACAAGGATCTGCCGGGCTTCGTGACGCGAGCGAAACAAGTCCTGACCAGAGCGACGCGAGAATAGAGATTACTGACTTACTGCGAGTCAGAATGGCAATCGCACGGCTCTTCGCCGCGGATGCGGCGTCCGATGGTAGCCAGGGGTGGAGCGAGGCTTTGCGAGCGAAACCCCTGGAACGTCGCCGGCCACAACAAATCTTCAGCCGCGGAGCGGCGACCGATTCTGCCGGGGCCCGCAATCGGTCGCTGCTCCGCGGCTTCGGCGATGCGAGTCTCCGTGCGCGGCCAGGGGTTCCGCTTCGCTCCACCCCTGGCTACCATCGGACGCCGCAGCCGCGGCGACAGAGAGATCGAATGGTGCGGGTGACATTCAAATGCTGACACTCAACAGCCGTAGCGGAGCCCCATGAATCGATCCCAGTCAGCCGAGGCCCATGCCCGTGCCTGTCGCATGATTCCCGGTGGCGTGAACAGCCCCGCCCGCGCCTTCGGCGGCGTCGGCGGGAGCCCCATCACCATCGCCCGCGCCGACGGCCCGTACCTCTTCGATATCGACGGCAACCGCTACCTCGACTTCATCGGGGCCTGGGGGCCGATGATCCTCGGGCACAATCACACGGCGGTGCTCGAAGCCACGATTGCCGCACTGCGGGACGGATCGAGCTACGGCGCTCCGTGCGAACGCGAGACGGAACTCGCCGAACTCGTCGTCGAGGCCGTGCCCTCCATCGAAATGGTGCGGTTCGTTTCGAGCGGCACCGAAGCGACGATGAGCGCCATCCGCCTGGCCCGCGGCTTTACGGGCCGCGATCTCATTGTGAAGTTCGCCGGATGCTACCACGGCCACGTCGATTCGCTCCTCGTCTCGGCCGGTTCCAGCGCCCTCACCCTCGGCGTCCCCAATAGCCCCGGCATCCCGAAGGGTTGCACCAACGACACACTCGTGCTGCGCTACAACGACGCAGCCGCACTTCGAGATGTCTTTGCCTCCAAGGGCGCCCAAATTGCCGGCGTGATTCTCGAGCCGGTCGTCGGCAACATGGGCCTCGTCCCGCCGAGCGCCGAATTCCGCCAGGAACTCCGGCGGCTCACGCACCATCACGGCGCGCTGCTCATTTACGATGAAGTGATGACCGGCTTCCGACTCGCTTACGGCGGCGCTCAGGAACTGCTCGGCGACTCACCGGATCTCACCTGTCTGGGCAAGATCGTCGGCGGCGGATTGCCCGTCGGCGCGTTCGGCGGTCGGGCCGGCATCATGAACAAGATCATGCCCGCCGGACCCGTCTTTCAGGCCGGCACGAACTCGGGCAACCCCATCGCCATGGCCGCCGGCATCGCCACGCTCCGCGAGTTGAAATCGAACCCGCCCTACCAGCGGCTCGATGCAATGGGAGCAACGCTCGAAGCGGGACTGCGCCGAGCCGCGACCGAAGCCGCCTTGCCCTTCCAGTTCAATCGCATCGGCAGCATGTGGACGCTCTTCTTCACCGGCACCCCCATCGTCGATTACGACACCGCGAAGCTTTGCGACACCCAACGCTTCGGCCGCTTCTTCTGGCACATGATGGATCGCGGCATCTACCTCCCGTGCAGCCAGTTTGAAGCCGCATTCCTCTCCATGGCGATGAGCGACCAACACGTGGACGAAACCATTTCCGCGGCCCGAGACGCCTTGAAAGCGCTTTGAGCCGTTCGCGATTCAAGAGTAACCATTCATGTCCAAGCGTTCGGCCCTTCTCGCCATTGGCCTCCTGCTCGTTCTGGGAATCGGCGGGTTCCTGGCGTACCAGTCGTCCTGGGTACGATCGTGGTTTGGGCGGGAAGCGGAGAACGCGGCCGAGATGGCGCGACTCGCCGAACTCAATCTGCAACCTTCGACGAATCTCGTTCCCGGAGCGGATTGGCCCCAGTGGCGCGGACCGCAACGCGATGGCATCGCGCCCGCGGGAGCGATTCGGACCGATTGGGACAAGAACCCGCCGAAGCAACTTTGGTCCGCGCCGTGCGGCGGCGGCTATTCGTCGTTCGCCGTCGTCGCCGACCGGCTTTACACGCAAGACCGGACGGAGGACGGCGAACGAGTGCTCTGCCTCAATGCGACGACCGGGCAGCCAATCTGGGAACACAAGTACCTCGCTGATTACTCCTCGATGAGGGCTGGCTTCGCGACCGGTCCGCGAGCCACGCCCACCGTTGTCGGCAATCGCGTCTACGCAGTCGGTGCGGCCGGCAAGTTCGTCTGCCTCGAGGCTCCAAAGGGCGGCGGTGCGCCGAGGCTCGTGTGGGAACACGACCTCATGGCGGAATTCGAGGCGAGAATACCGATGTGGGGCGTCGCCTGCTCTCCGCTCGTCGAGGGCAATCTCGTTATCGTTCAACCGGGCGGGCGGGGCGGCTCGGTCGTGGCGTTCGATCGCGAGACGGGTGACCTGAAGTGGAAAGCCGCCAAGAATCCGTCCGGCTACAGTTCGCCCGTCGCGGCGACCGTGGGCGGCGTTCGCCTCATCTTCGCCTTGACGGGCGACGCGCTGCTCTGCATCCGCGCCGATGGCGAATTGATGGACAACTACCCCTGGAAGACGGATCACTTCGGGAACATCGCCACGCCCCTCGTCGTGAACGACTACGCATTCATTTCGTCGGGTTACAACAAAGGTTGCGCCTTGCTTCGTGCCAACGTCGTCGGCGACCGCGTGAAGTTGGAGGAAGTGTACGCTCGCAACAATCGCGTGCTGCGATCGCACCACGCGACCCCGGTATTCAAGGACGGCTTCCTTTACGGCTTCGACGGCACGCGTTCGACTCTCCCTCGATGCGTCGACTTGCGAAAGGGTCAGGAAGTACCGGGCTGGGGAGAGAGCGGCGAAGTGAAATCGGGCACGCTGATTTTGGCCGGCCGGCATTTGATCGCGTTCGGCGAGCGGGGCGACCTCTCGCTCATCGAGGCGAAGCCGGAGGAATTCAACCCAATCGCAACGGTGCCGTCGGGCGTGAAGGGCGCGGAACTTTGGGCACTGCCCGTCCTGCTCAACGGGAAACTGTACCTTCGCGGCAACGATCGGATCGTTTGCCTGGACGTGAGCGCCTCGCCATGAGCAAACCGTTCGATTCGACGCTCAAGCAGTTGATGGAGGCCTTCGCGGCCGACTGGGTCGGGGTTCTGGCCCCACTCGTCGGCTTGCCGGCCGACACGGCGGTGGACCCACTCGATGCCGACCTTTCGACGGTTCAACCGGCGGTCGACAAGGTTTTCCGGCTCCGTTCGCCCGGCGTCGGAATTCTTCACGTGGAATCGCAATCGAGTTGGGATGGCGACTTCCCCGATCGCCTGCTCTTCTACAACGTAACTCTGGAGCGTCGCTATGGCGGGCCGGTTTACACGATCGCGCTTTTGCTTCGTCGCGATGCACTGGCTTCGAACCTGACCGGTGTGGTCTCGCGCCGCTATCCGGACGGTACGGAGTACCATCGGTTCGCCTACACGATCGTACGCCTCTGGGAATTGCACTCGGAGAAGTTACTCGAAGCGGGGCTCGGAGCGTTGCCACTGGCGCTCCTCACGGACGACGCAGCCCCTCGCCTGCCCGAATTGGTCGCGCAATTCGCGGCGCGAGTCGAGAGGGAATCGCCGAATCAAGAGACGGAGAACCTCCTCCTCACTTGCGGTTACATTCTGCTCGGTTTGCGGTACGATAAAGAAGTGATTCGGTCTCTATTTTCGGGAGTCCAAAACATGCACGAATCATCGACCTACCAAGCAATCCTCGACGAAGGGCACGAGAAGGGGCTTCGAGAGGGCCGCAACGAAGGCCGCAACGAAGGCCGCAACGAAGGAATTCTTCAGGGCGAGCAACTCGCGATCCTCGCAATTCTCCAGGAGCGATTCGGCACCGTTCCTCCGGAGGTCGAATCGCGCGTTCGTGCGACCGACGATCCGGTCCGCCTTCAAAATGCCATCCGACAAGCTGTAAGAATCAGCGATCCGAAAGATTTGCAACTATGAGCTTTCCGCCAGTCGCGTCAGGCTCTCGGCGTGGATGCGGCCATTCGTGGCGAGCAAACCGCGCGATTGCCCGAAGTCTGAGGCCTGATACTTAACCGCCCCGCCTTTGAGGTCGGTTACTTGGCCGCCGGCTTCAGTGACCAACACGTGGCCGGCACACACATCCCAGTCGAAGAATCGGTCGTAGGTGTTCGCATAAACGTCCGCCTCGCCACGGGCCACGAGCGCCAATTTCACCCCACCCGAGTAAGTCTCGATGACTCCCCTCGGCGCTAACGCACGCACCGGTCGCGTCGGCTGGCCGGGCTTCGACCAACTTTGCGTTAGAACGCAACCGCTCAAACTCGCCCGGTTCGACGCGCTGCATCGGACCGAGGTACCATCGCCGACGCGGGTCCAGCAACCGCCGCCGAGCCAGGCGTAGGTGCAGCGATCCAGAGCCGGCTCCAGGACGACGCCAAGAGCGGGTTGACCATCGATGAGAAGGCCGATCATGACCGAGAACTGACCCGTTTTTTTTGCAAACCCGCGCGTGCCGTCGATCGGATCGACGACCCAGACGCGCGGCCCGAAGTGTGGAACCTCCGCAAGCGCGGCGGTCGCTTCCTCGGCACAAAGTGCATCCTTGGGAAATCGCTTGTGGAGAATGTCGAGGATCAATTCCTGCGACGCTTTATCGGCGTGAGTGCTGATCGTGACGGGAGCATCCGGGATTGCGACGAAGTTCTCGTACTCGCGGCGGATCAACTCTCCGGCGCGTTCGGCCGCCTCCATTGCCGCCGTCAATTCCCAGCCCAAATCCAGTGTCGGTGTCATGGAACCTATTGTATGCCGCCGCGCGCCAATCAACCTCCCTTGGATAGGGCACTCGTCTCCAGCGTGGCATCGGCCACGATATGCAAGCGCCGATACTGGCCGTTGCTTTGCCACAATTCGCGGTGATTGCCGGAGGCTTCCAGTTTGCCGTCTTGAAGCACGAAGACGCGATCGACCGACCGAAGAGTCGAAAGGCGGTTGGCCAGGAACACGATGGTGCGACCGTGGCGAACCCGCTCGAGCGTATCGTCCAGTAGTGCCAGTGTGTCTTCGTCGATCGGACCGGCCGGTTCCTCGATCACGAGAATCGACGGGTCGCGGAGGAGAGCGCGGGCCAGGGCGATTCGGAAACGCTCGCCGGGCCGCAACGAATGGCCCAAGTCTCCGATCGGAGTCTCGTAGCCAAAGGGGAGTCGCTCGATGAACTGATGGGCGTGAGCGAGTTTCGCGGCTTCGATAATCTGCGGCAAGTTGAACTGCGGATCGCCGCAACCGATGTTGTTGGCTGCCGTGTCGCTGAAGGCCAGATCGTCCAACATCACCACGGCGACCTGAGCCCGGAGCGATTGGTGCGTCACCCACTTGATGTTGCGATCTTCGATCCGAATTTCACCGCTGGTCGGGTCGAGAAATCGCGGCAGCAAATAGACGAGCGCGTGCTTCTCGGCGGCGTCGAGGCCCACGAGTGCGACCTTGGCACCAGCGGGAATCGCGAAGGTGATGTTCTCCAGCAGCATCCGGCCCGTTCCCGGCTCTTTCAGCGAGACGGAACGAAACTCGATTCGCGTGGTGAGCGGGGGCAAGAACTCCGCATCGGCCGCCTCGGCCGCTTCTCCCTTCCGATCGAGGTACTCGAAGACGGCCGCGGCGGCTTCGCGTCCGTGGCGGAGTTTCCGGGCCGCGTCGAGCCAACCCGAGACCGGCCCAACCAGCGCGAGGAGAGCAACCGTTAAGACGGCCAACCCCGCGAGTGTGGCTTCGCCCGCCAAGACGGATCGCGCGCCCAAGTAGAGCAGAGCCAAACCGGCGAGCAGCGCGATGGCCGCCAGTAAGGGTTTCGCCAGTGCATCGCCGCGCAGCCGCCTCCAGTTCGCACGCCCCGCCTCGGCCAATTGCCGCTCCATCCGATTCTGATTGAACTGCTCCATTTGGAAGCACTTCACCAACCGCAACAGGCCCGTGCTTTCCTGGAGGAGTGCCATGGCTCGTTCGCCCTGCTGCGATCCCTGGCGCACTTCGCGGCGGAAGTACGCCGCGACTTGACCGCCGATCACCCAGACGAGAATCGCCAGAAGAATGAAACTCACCGCCAGCCAGAAGTTGACGAGGAGCATCAGCACGACGATCAGTAGGAACGAGAGCGGTTGGCGAAATGGGGCCGTAAGCGAGGCGTCAAGTGCCTCGCCCACGGCCTCGACCTTGCGAGCCACGAGGCTGGCGGCTTCGCCCGGACCGGAGGTGCGCACGGCGAGCGACCCGAGCCGGTAGGTGTGGAAGAAGATGGCTCGTCGCAGGCGAGTCGTGGTCGCGAGCGTTGCGGCAGCCGCGAGGTACGCCGCCATGTTCGTGAGCAATCCGCGAATCAGAGCGATGCCAATCGCGAGGATGTAGAGCCCGGCAAGGTACGTCGGGTTCGCCGTGCCTTCCGAGTTCGGCTTCCACATCCAGCCGTTCCAGGAGGCCAAGCCGCCCACCAAACGGCCGGTCCAACGGTTGCGCTCGCGAACCACCAAACTCAATACGCCGAGCCGCAACCGATGTTGCGGCTCGGCCCCCGGTTCCGCGGAAGCCGTCGGAAGGTAGGTCTCCGCCGAAGCGGCACCGACGCGATCGTGTAAGGCGAGCGCGACGCCCGCACGCCAGCGGAGTTCCCACTCCATCGACGTGGGTGGCGGGGACACGTCCGCACCAGCGACGCGCTTGGAGTGGGCATCCGAGAGCCCGAACGGCTTGATGGCTTCGACTCGATCCGCCTCCGATCGCGATGACCATTCGTCCGCGAACTCGCGCTGTTGAGCCGGGCTCAACTGCGAATAGGCCGGAATCTCGCCTTTGGACGCGAGTAGATCGACGAACAGATAGAGCAAGATCAGCAGAAGCGCGTAGGAAATTGCCGAGCCGAGGGAGCCCAGTGCGGCACCAACGCTCTCCACGCGGGACTTGAGAAAGTCGTGACGGATTCGTTGGAACGCGGTGCTATCCACGGGCCGCTCGGGGTTCGGTGCGCTGCGAGGCGCGGAGGAATTGGTTCGTTCGCGGCGCGGATGCCGCTGGAGTTGAGCGTAGCAGAAAGGAGGCCGACCCGCACGGGGGATTCGCCTCCGCTCCCGGTCTCCGCGCCGGTCGAATCGCTACATCACGCAAGGTCGCGGTCTTCAAACAAAAGCAAACCGACGAGCAGTGCGATTCCCGTGTAGAGAATGGCGTACCCGAAGACCGTGACGACGTAGGCACCGAAGCTCCACAAATCGAGCGGTGCCTCGCGGATGATCGCCGGCCCCATGTTGAAGAACTCGAGCGCCGGCAAGACGACGTCGAAGAGTTGCCCCATGAATCCGACCAGTCCCAGGCCAGTCGAATCCCCGCTGTTCCGCGCCGTTTCCGTCACGCGTACCACGACGGGCGCAAGGTGACCTAGGAAGTAGATGACCAAACATAACACGAGGTTGATTACGAAGGGCAAACGCGTCGCGAGCGCAGCGGCAATGGCGACGAAGATCATGACCTGGCCGAAGCCGAGCACGATGCCGATGGAGTGGGCGAAACTGTCCGCGAACCAGGCTCCGGTGCCGCGGGCGATCACTTTGCCTGCCGCCGTGGGGACCGCCGCCTCGAATGTCGGCACGAACGTTTTCCCGGACTGAATCGCCATCGCGTCCTTGGCTTCGTTGATCTTGTCGAACTCGGGCATGACGCGGAGCGCGAAGTTCAGATTCCAGCCGATCACGAGCGACATGGCGACGCAGGCCATGAGGATGCCGAGGAACTTGCCGATGAGGAACTGCCGGCGGCTCACGGGCTTGCTCATGAGCGTAATGGCGGTTCGACCCTCGATCTCTTCGCTAATCGACATGCTCGCCGCGAGCACGCCGAAGAGCACCGCCGCCAACATCACGACGTCGAAGCCGATCTGCTTCATCATTTTGTAGTCGTCGCCGAACGTAAAGTACGGAATGACGACCGAAGCCCAGGTGAGCCCAATGGCCCCGACGATGATGAGCCAGAACATGGGTTGCCGCCAGCCTTCGCGGTAGGCGGCGAGCGCCACGGCTCCGCCCTTCGGCCACACCTTCACGAGCACGGCAGGCATCAACAGGAAGAAGTCGATGAGGAGTTGCAGGTGCAAGGCCGAACCGTAGACGTACTGCCCGTACCACTGGAGGTTGGCGGAATCGCCTTTGTAGCCGATGAAGCCGGCGACAATCGCTGCCGCGAGCGCCAGACCGCCCACGACGTAGCCAATCGAGATGCCGCTTCGGGTCGCCCGCTCGAAGCCTTTGGGATCGATCGCCCAAAGCCACGGCATGGCAGCGGCGAACTGCACCGAGGCCAGAATGAATCCGGCCACGAAGAGCATCGGGTTGGAGAACCATTCGAACATGGAGTCGAATCCTGAACAATTGCGAGACTGTGGCTTCTTACAACTACGCTGTCAGTCCGCCGCTGGTTCGGTCCGATAGTTCGGAGGGGTTCCCCAACGGAGTTTATCGCGAAGGGTCTGGTAGTAGGTGCGACCCGGCACCTTCACCAACAAGAATTCGACCTGAGCCCGACGCACCGTCACGGTTTGGCCGTGCGTCAGCGGACCCAGAGCCTGACCATCGGCTGTTAAAGCGGCACCTTCTGGCTGACGGACCCGAATGGTGTACTTCTTATTCGCGGCATCGACCAGTGGCCGATAC
>JAYTGN010000200.1:0-5078 GCA_043733485.1 Gemmataceae bacterium | reverse complement strand
AAACCGGGTTTCTGGACCGATAAGAAACCCGGTTTCCAAAGCAGAAACCGGGTTTCTGATTCGCTCCATCACATACGCGGGTTCGTCTTCGTCGACGGTCCAGTCGCGGTCCTTCATCTCGGCTTCAATCGGATGCCCGGCGTCCGCCTCCACGAGGATGCCCCAACCCTTTTCGGTGATGGCGAAAAACTCGCGGGCCACGGGCAGGATCTCATCGAGCGGCGGCGCGGCTCCGAGTACCGCCGCAAAGTTGAATCCCGCGCCCGGCAGGCTGCTCCCCGTGAACGCAACGCCGTTCCAGAGCCGAAAGCGCCCGTGAAGGTAGTGCTTGAGGTACGGCCCCTCGGTGAGGCAGAGCGACTCGTGAGCGATCGTGCGAAGTGAATTCATGGCGAACGGACACCGGGTTCAAGGTTCTGGGTGGAACCGGCTTCCAGCCGGTTCTGGGTGGTTCCGGCTTCCAGCCGGAACGCTCGAGGTTCTAGGTTGGCTGTTGAGACCATCCTGTTGATGCACCGGCTGGAAGCCGGTGCCACCCAAGCCTAGATGGTTCAATCCGGCTCTTCCCACACGCTCGAATAGGCGCCGATAGTTTCGAAGTACGTCAGCAGTCGCTGGTAGAAGTCGTGGTTCGCGAGAGTCGCGCTATCGCCGATTACGATGAGCTTGCGGCGCGCCCGCGTCAAGGCCACGTTGGTGCGGCGAGTATCGGCGAGGAAGCCGATCTCGCCCTCGGGGTTGGAGCGCACCATCGTGATGATCACGGCCTCCTTCTCGCGGCCTTGGAAGCCATCGACGCTGTCGATCTCGAGGCCGTACACGCCGGCGAGCAACTCGCGGAGGCAACGCACCTGCGCCCGGTACGGCGCGATCACCGCGATCTGCGAAGCCAACACGCCGGCTTCGATCAAGGCCCGCACCTTCTTCGCAGCAAGCGAAGCCTCCTGAAGATTGAACCGGCTCTCGGTGTCCGCTTCCAATTCTTCATCGTAACTGGCCCCGGCCGTGTCGAGGAACTGCACCGGCAACTCGGTGAGTGGTTCAATTCGTACGCCTTCCAGGTCGCAAAGGCGATGGCCGATCACACTCGCGTCCGCGATCAGTTCACCTTCGTAGAATTCGGCATTCGAGAAGCCCATGATCGCGGCGTGCATCCGATACTGCACCGCGAGCAGCTTGGCAATTTTGGAACCGAACAATCCGACGAGCCGTTCCATGAGGCTGACGGCGAGGCCGTCTTCCGCGGCCTGCGGCGACACGACCGTCGGCGGAAGCTGGCAGTGATCGCCGGCCAGTACGAGCCGATCGGCGCGAAGCAGCGGCAACCACGAAGCCGGCTCCGTGGACTGGCACGCTTCATCGAGTACCGCCAGATCGAAGCGGCGCTGGCCGAGCAGTTGGCTATCGAGCCCCGTGAGCGTGGCGCAGACGATCTTCGCGTCGTCGAGGATGCGTTCGATGGCGAGCGATTCGAGTTTTCGGGCTTCACCGAGAAGTTCGCGGGCCTCGCGGCGAAGGGCGGCCTTCTCGCCGCGCTCGGGTTTGTCGCGGGTCCACTTGTCCGCCTTGCGGAAGAGTGCCGAGGCTTCGCGCGCGACCTTGCGGGCCTGCTTTGCGTCGGCGTGTTTCTCCGCGAGAATGTCGATGGCACGTTCGCGGAGCTCGGGTACGACCCGCGCCGGGTGCCCGAGCCGCACCGGTTCTTCACCCAGCCGCAACAGCTTTTCGAGAAGGTTATCCACGGCGTGATTGCTGGCGGCACAGGCGAGTACCTTCTCCCCGCGCGCGACAGCTTGACGAATCAGTTCCGCCACGGTCGTGGTCTTGCCCGTGCCCGGCGGCCCATGAATGATCGCGACATCCTTGGCTGCCAGGGCGAAGGCGATGGCTTCGTTCTGGGAATCGTTGAGATGGGCGAGCGGGGGGCGTGAGCCCCCTGATGTCTGAAGAATCAGGGGGCTGACACCCCCCGCTCGCTCAAGATCGGACTCCGGTTCGCGTTCTCCCAGCAGCACCGTTCGCATCTCGGCGAGGCGATCGCCGTTTGCGGCACTGGCCCGACGCAGCGCATCTTGCTGGCGCAGCCGCGACACTTCATCCGGCGTGAGGTCGAGCCGCCATTTTGCTTCGTCTGGAATCTCGTCGTCGGGCGGCTCGATGGCCACGCCGAGGGTTGTCTCGGTGCGGTCGAACACGACACCGCGCGACGAGAAGCCGCGGTTCACTTTGGTTTGCGTGAGCACGACGGGCGAACCTGGGCCGAGGCGGTTCGGCGGCAGCGGCTCGTTCCGATTGCTGCGGCCGAAGGTGAGCAGAATGCGGCCGCCGAGCCCGGCGTCTTGCTCGCGGAGATAGAGGGCCGTGAGCGTGGTGCCGTCGCCGCGATCCGCGCCGTCCTTTGCGCGCTGGCGGGCCTCGGCTTCCTCCGCGGCGGCTTCGAGATCGAGCAGTTTCGAGAGGTGAGCGAAGTGGTCGGAGTCGTTGAAGTCTGCCTTCCCGGCAAAGCGCACCCGCACCGGCCGGTCCGAGATCGTCGCGCCGTCGAGCGCTTTCACGACCGCGGCGGCTTTCGCATCCGCGATCTCCACGGTCGCACCGCGACCGATGAAGGCGATCTTGCCGACGTGCGTGCGGTCGATCTTGCAAGCGTTGCAAATGAAAGCGAGCACGACGCCGGGCGAACAGCGCCGCGGCACCGGCTCGATGTGAATCGCGGCCATGCGGATCGCCTACTTGCTGAACATGGCGTTCTTGCGGTCGCCGCGAGAAAGCATGTACGCCATCAGGTCGAGCACCTCGTCTTCCTTGAAGGTGTCCAGCAGGCCCGCCGGCATCATCGACACCTTCGAGGTCTTCATCGAGTCGATGTTGTTCCGGTTCACTTTGATGGTGGAACCGGGGTCGAGCATGTTGGTGTTCACCATCACCTCGTTGTCGTTGAGGTTGACGATGCGGCCGACGATCACGCGGTCGTCGAGGGTGCGAATCTCGACGGAGGCGTATTGGTCGCTGATTTCCTTGTTGGGATCGATCACGGATTCGAGGAGGTCGCGGGCGCTGAATCGGCCGGCGATGCCCGAGAGGTCGGGGCCGTGGGCACCGCCTTCGTTGTCGTAGCGATGGCAGCCGAAGCACTTGGCCGCGGCGAAGAGCTTGCGGCCGCGGTCGAAATCGCGACCGCCCTTGATTCCCTTATCGAGAGCCGGTGCGAGATCGTTCAGCTTGTAGGCCTTCACGAAGGGCCGCGGTTCGTCTTCGGGTAGCTTCACGCTGCCGGGCTGGGCGTCGATGATCGGCTTGAGCGCGACGGCTTCTTGCGGCGAAAGCGACTTCACGGCGTCTGCCTTGATGAGTTTCAGGAACCCGCCGAAGCTCGCCCCGCCGCGATAGTTCGCGGCCTTCACGAACCACTTGAAGTACTCGTAGTGAAGCTCCGGCGTCCACCCGGTCTTGAGCATGCGCAACGAGCGGGCGTACTCCATTTGCTCCTCTTGCGTGGGGGCGTCGCGGAGGAGCTTCATCATTTTCACGGCCGTTTCAGGTGCTTCGAGGTAGACGAGCACCTGGCCGAGTTCGCCGTTCACGTAGCGGTTCTTGTCCGGGAACGCCGGGGCGAACTTCTCGATGACGGCCTTCATCTCGGCGTCGGTCGGTTTGCCGAACCGGTTGAAGAGCACCTGATAGACGCGAATTAGGTCGAGCTTCTGGGGCTCTCTGAGTTGAGCGAAGTCGATGCGGTTGAGAGCCTCGACGATCTTGGCGCGGAGGACGGGATCGGCGGGCGGGTCCGTCGGTTTGCGATGGAACGGGCAAGGTGCGGAAACGCGGACCAAGGCGAGCAACGAGAGGATCGCCTTCTGGGGATCCTTCTCGGTTACGACCTTCTCGGCCCACAGTTTCGGATCCTGGAACTCGAGTGCGACGCGGGCGGCATTCTGCACGAAGCGGTCGGCGTTGTTCAGTTCCTCGAAGGCCGCGTCGATGGCGGCGGGGTCTTGCTTCGCGTGAAAGGCTTCGAGTGCGAGCCGCATTTTGCGAGCCTCCTCGGCAGGACCATCGCCTCGGGGTTGCACCGGAGGCACCGCTTCACCCGTGTACGAGATGCGGTACAACCCGCTCTTGGTCTTGCGGCCGCCGATGGTGAAGTACATCGCGCCGTCCGTCGGGTTGATCACCACGTCCGTTAGAGGGAGCGGCGTGCCGGTCGCAAACTCCTCGGCTTCTGCCTTGTACGCACTGCCGTCCGGCTGCATGTGAACCGCGTACATCTTCCCGTAGCTCCAGTCGCAGATGAACAGCGCGTCCTGGTATTTGGCGGGGAACTTGGAGCCGTAACCGAAGCAGACGCCGGTGGGGGAACCGGGGCCGATGTTGAGCACGGCGGGCACGCTGTCCGGGTAGTAGGCGGGCCACTTGCCGGCCCCGTTGCGCCACCCGAACTCGCTGCCGCTCGTAACCAGGCACACGCGCGTCGGCCGATACCACGGCGTGTTGAAGTCCCACTCCATGTCCGCGTCGTAGGTGAATATCTCGCCATTCGCATCGAAGGCGAAATCGAACTCATTGCGGAAGCCGGCGCAGATTAGCTCGACCTTCTTCCCCTCGAGATCGGTTTTGCCAATGTAACCGCCGGGTGCCAGGACACCGCGTGCATGACCGATCGCGTCCCACATGCGAGGGAGAATGTGATCCTCGTCCCACGCATGCATCGCGGCGCGCGAGCTGGTGAGAGTCCATGGGAGCTTCGTGTGATTGCCGGCGTTGAAGAAAATGGATTTGCCGTCCGGGCTGAGCACCAGCGAATGCGGGCCGTGCTCGCTACCGCCGGGACATTCGCCGAGCAAAACAGGTTCCTCGAAATGGTCGTCGCCCTTGTCCTTCGCGCGATAGAGGCCCGTCTTCATGCCCTTGGCCTGTGGTGCGCCCTTTTCATTGTTTTCATTGACCATGAAATAGAGCGAATCATGCGCATACAAAATGCCGTGCGCGCCGCCGATGTGCGGGGCTTCGATGGCCTCGACCACCGCTTTGCCGCCGGAGCCGACAGGCGGCGGCGTCAGGCGGAAGATGCCGCCGCG
>JAYTGN010000199.1:0-5104 GCA_043733485.1 Gemmataceae bacterium | reverse complement strand
CCGGTGACACCGCGATGTCAGCGGCCGATGTGGACGCGGTGCCGAGGAGCAGCAGGAGAAAGGCACGGGGCATGGAGGGGCACTCGGCGGGCGGGCGGGAACTACTTGGCGGGGATCGTCACGGTCACTTCGACTTCGCGGCTCTTCACGAGTACGGCGGGTTGGGCGGGATCGGGCGCGACCGTCGCGGTCCAGCGAATGCCGGCGATTTTGCCCGGCGCGGTCGCGGCGGGGAAAATCAGTTTCGCGGCAACGGCGCTCGCCGCGACTTTCACGGCGGCCGATTCCAGTCTGGCACCGGCGGGCAATCCAGTGACGGTCAGCGTCACCTCCCCGGCGACCCCGGCGAGGCGCTCCAGTGTACCACCGATCTCCGCGACGTACCCGAGTTTCGGGTCGGGCTTCGCTTCGACGGCCGCCAGAAGTTTCAGAGTCACCGGCATCGAGACGGGGAGTCTGCGGACCGGTGTGAAGACGGTCGCGAGGACCGTCTTCTTGTCTGCGCTCAGCACCTCGGCTTGGATCGCGATGTCGTACCCGCTCGCCGGGAGGTCGGGCGGGACGAGGACTGACAGTTCGCTGTCGGAGACTTTCGCCGCGACCTCGACCGTTTTCTCGGCGCGGATCGACTTGGCCGCATCGGGCTGATTGTTGACGGACGGCACCGCCTGATCCGTGAGCAGCGTCAGGCGCACGAGCGTGGTCGGATCGGGCCGCGTGACCGTCACGGGGAGGACGAGTTTCCGCGTCGGGACGAAGGCGGTCGTCGCGGGCAAGTTTCGCAAATCGATCGCGATGGCCGGCGCCGCGGGGATCACCGCGACGGCGATCTCCCGCGCGAGCCACGGCTGAGTCTTCGCGAGCGGATGCTCGCGGACGGCCACGGCCCGATCGCCGATTGCGGCGGTTCCCGTCCACGCCGTCACCGCCGCATCGCCGGGAGTGCCATCTGATTTCAGCACCACCAGCGCGCCGTCCGCACCTTCGGGAATCGTGGCGTTCGCGAGCGTCACGCCCTTCGGCAACCCGGCAGCCGCGAGGCGGATGGGGCCGGTGAAATTCGTGCGCTGGGCGACGACCGGAACGACCGCGATCCCGCCGGCGGGCACCGAGATCCGACCACTCGCAATCGAGAGAGTCACGTTCGTCGCCGTTTCGGGCTTCACGGGATCGACCGTCAGCCGGTAGATGCCGCGCGGCCCGCCGCGACCCTGGGCATCGACGACCGCGACGACGACCGACGCCAGCTTCTCCGGCACGGTGAATTCGAGCGTCGGATCGAGGGAGCCGGGACCGTCGTCGGCGCGGGCGATCTCGGCACCGGCCTCATTGCGCAGGACGAGCGCGGCATCGAGCGGCGAACCGAGTCGCTCCGCGAACAGGTCGAACTTCAATTTCATCCCCGGCGTTGTCGGGATTCGGTAGAGGTCTTCTTCGTTCGCCGTCGCGAGCTTCCCCGAGACACCGAGGCTACCGGCCGGCAACTCTTGCGCTTTGCCGGTCGCCGGCGCTTCCACGAACTCGGGACGAGCGCTCACCGGGACGAACGGCCGCGGGCCGGTCCAGAGTTCCACGGCGGGCCAGTCCAGCCGTGCGTAATCCGGATCGCGAGATGCCGGAACGGGAATCGACTTCGCGCCGCTCGGGCCGAGCAACTCGACCGTCTTCGCGGCCGCGCCGATCACCGGCGGGTAGACCCGATCGACCGCCGCGAATTCGCCGAGCTTCAACCGGAAGTGCCCCGGCCCCGCGCCGGCGTATTCGGAGTCGTGGATGACGATGGTGTAGGTGCCATCGGCGGGAAGGATCGTCTCCAGCCGGCAATCGCCGCCGAGGGAAGGAGTACCCCAGCACCATTCGACTTGCTTCCGCTTCGGCCCGATAAGGTGCACGATCGGCCGCAGCTTGCTGCCTAGGCGCTGCGCTTCGATTTCGATCATCACCTTCTGTTTGGCCTTCCCTTCGAACTTCGTTTCGACCGTCGTGCTCCCCGTTACGCTGCCGTGAACTGCGGCGGGCAGTCTTTCGACCGCCGGGCCAAAGGTGACTTGCGGGAGCCGATCGACGCCCATGACGACGGGCAGACTCACGCCGTTGGCGGTGGCGAGTCGCATCTGGTGCCAGCCCGGTGTCACCGACTCGGGCACGGCCACGGTGAAGGTCGCGCTCTTGTCGGTCGATTTCGGCTGAAGCGTCTGCGCGGCGGGGAACGGGAGCAGCAGTTTGGGTGAAGCGCCGAAGTCGTCGCCGGTGATCGTGAGGGTCGTGGTGCCGCCGATCTGGAGGCCGCGAACCGTGACATCGCGAACGGTCGGCTCCGCGGCGCTCACCAGCGCGGGCAACAGGAGCAGGAGGAGAGCGACGAGAGCTTTCACGGACTTGAACCCTTCAAAAACTGCGGCCGCGAAAGGGCACGACAAGACACAAAAATGGAGAGAGGCCGAGATCCCCTCTCTTCTTTTCGTGCTTTTTTGTGCCCCTTCGTGGCCATCCTTCTCACGAGATCAACTGGCGGATCGGTTCGGCGTCGATCATGCGCACCGGGCGGTCGCCGGGGCCGGGCAGCATCGCCGTGTCCAAGTCGATGCCCATCGCCTTGTAGATCGTGGCGATGAACTGCGGCGGTTCCACGGGGTTGTCGGCCGGTTTGCCGCCGAGCTTGTCCGAGGCGCCGTAGACCTGCCCGCCTTTGATGCCGCCGCCGGCGAGGAAGTTCGTCCAGCAGGCCGGGTGGTGATCTCGCCCGCCCCGGCCGTTCAATCGCGGCGTGCGGCCCATCTCGGAGACGACCGCAACGACGGTGTCCTGCAGGAGCCCTCGGGTTTCCAGGTCTTCGAGGAGCGCGCTGAAGGCGAGATCGAACTGGGGGCAGAGCATCCGCTCGTAATCGGCGTAGGTGTTGTTCAACCCGCCGCCGTCGGCGTGCATGTCCCAGCAGGAGAGGTTGAAGACGGTATCGAAGTGATTCACCGTGACGTAGCGCACGCCCGATTCGACGAGCCGACGGGCCATGAGGCAGCTCTGGCCGAAGGTGTTCCGGCCGTAGCGGTCGCGGGTCGTGGCCTTCTCGGCGCCGAGGTCGAGCGCCTTCTTCGCTTCGGTCGAGGTGAGCAATCGGAAGGCGCGGTCGTAGCTGCTATCGTGCGATTGCGTGGTGCTCGATTCCGTGCGGCGCTGCAGTTCGTCGATCTGCTCCAGCAGCTTCTTGCGGGCGTCCATGCGGGTCGCCGATTCCCCCTTCGGCAGTTCGAGGTCGGCAACTTTGAAGTCGGCGCGGGCCGGATCGGCGTTGAGGAAGAAGGGCTCGTGCGCGCTACCGAGGTATCCGGCGGTCTGACCGTGCAGCGGGCCGGCGCCGGTGTTGCCGATGGGCACCGGCAGGATGACGTTCGCCGGGAGGTCGCCGCGCGAGCCGAAGACCTTCGACACCACGCTGCCGACGTGCGGCTTCACGCTGTCGGCGTTGAACTCCTGGCCGGTCATCATCCAGCGCTGGCCGTTCTCGTGCGTCGCGCCGGTCTTGTGGTGGAGGCTGCGCACGAGCGCCACCTTGTCCATCAGCCCGGCCATCAGAGGGAAGTGCTCGCAGATCTGGATGCCGGGGACCTTCGTGGCGATCGGCTTGAACTTGCCGCGGACTTCGGCCGGGGCGTCGGGCTTCATATCCCAGGTGTCGGTCTGCCCCGGCGAGCCGACGAGGAAGAGCGTGATGCAGTTGCGGATCTTCGCGGCGCCCGCCTTTTCCCCGCTCGCCTTCAGCAGGCCGGGGAGCGTCATCGACGCCAGCCCGGCCGTGCCGATCTGGAGAAAGCTGCGCCGGCTCGGGCCGCCGCAGAGCGAGACCCGTTCGTTGCCCACGTTGAACATCGCGGAAACTCCATCGGCGGGGCGGGATCAAACGGTGTAGCTGACCGCATTCGAAATGTCGATGAACTTGCTGGTGGCGTATTCGCCGGCGGGATCTTTCTTGTAGTCGATGTACTGAAACATTTGAAGCACGATTTCGTATTTGCCGGGCGTAGCGTCCTCGTGCTGGAAGCTGAGCGCCGTGCGGGCCGGCGCGGTCGCGACCGGTTTCCCGTCGCGGCGCACGACCCAGCGGAGTTGGAGGCCCCAGTCGTTCATCACGGCGGAGCGGGTCGCCTTCCGATTGGAGAGCGTGATTTCGGCCTTCGGCTTCTCGGCGTCGAACTTCTGTTCCATGACAAGCTCCGGGGATTGCCGGGTGACACTACCAGATGCGGGCCGGGCGTGCAAGAATCCCGATCGCGGCGAATTCCGAATCGAAGCCGGGGGAGGAGTCGCCGACACACCCTTTCATCGCTGCGGTGCGGTTCCGCAAGCGGGCGGGAAGAGGGCCTCAACCCGTTGGATGCCGGCGAGCCGAGCGAATTTCGTGCGGCGGGGGCGGTCACTTTTTCGCGGGCAAGTTCGGTACCAGTTTCGGGTCGTAGGTGGATCCCTTGGCGACTTGGATCATGGTGATCCGCATCTTGGTCGGGAAGAACTTCTCCGGGTCGGTCCGCTTGTGGGCGTGGCCCGCGCCGCCGCTGTCGTCCTTCATCACCAGGTGCATCTCCTTGATGCCCTCGTCCCAGACGATGGTGTCGTTCTGCCAGAACGAGGTCATCTTCACGTCGCTCTCGTAGACGCCCTTCTCCTTGTAGACCGCGGTGCCGGTGCAGCCGTACCCGGCTTTCAAGCCCTTGTTCGGGATATAGCAGAGCGTCCATGTGGTGGGCGCCCCGCCCTCCGGCTTCTCGAGTACCTCGGCGCGGATGTGGACGGTGCCGTTGCGGTAATCGACCGGCTTCGTCCAATCCTTGGGCCGCTCGGCGTTGAGCATCTTGTCCTTCACGTAGTAGTGGCTTTTGCTGGACTTGGAATTGTCCGCGTCCTCCTTGGTGAAGGTGAACGTGGCGTCGAACAAGACGAACTGCGCGGCCGAGCCGGAGGACAGGGTCGTGAACAGCCCGCAGACCCCGGCCAGCAAGGCGAGGAGCCGGCTCTGACCGGGCTTGAAGAACCGGCTGGATGCCAAGCGGGAATTCGCGCCCGGCGCAACGGTCAGCACTGTCTCGGATTTCATCCGGCGACCGTGTCG
>JAYTGN010000198.1:0-5108 GCA_043733485.1 Gemmataceae bacterium | reverse complement strand
AAGAGTTCGACGACCTGGCGGCGAAAGCGCGACTCCTCGGCTTCAAGCAAGTCGCGGGAGGCCCACGGGCATCGGTTGAGACTTCCGCGTGGGCCTCCCGCAACATCCGCTTTCGCAGATGTCGCGGTCCGGCCCACCCTACAGGAAGCCGCGATCCTCAGGAAGAGCGCCATGCCGCGAACCGCGTTCATTTCGTTCGACGGACTCGACGGGACCGGCAAGTCCACGCAGTGCCGGCTGCTCGCCGAGTGGCTCACCGCGCAGAAGATTCCCGTCGCGACCTGCATCGATCCCGGCGGCACGCTACTCGGGCAAAAACTGCGCGAGATCGTGCTCTTCGGCCGCGAACACGCCATCGCCACGACCACCGAGGCCTTCCTGTTCATGGCTTCGCGGGCGCAACTCGTGGTCGAGGTCATACGCCCGGCACTCGACCGCGGCGAGGTCGTGCTCTCCGATCGATTTACCCTGGCGAACGTCGTGTATCAGGGCCACGCGGGTGGCATGAACCCGGACGATCTGTGGACGCTCGGAGCGCTCGCGACTGGCGGGCTGGAGCCCGACCTGACGCTCGTCTTCGACGTGCCGCTCGATCTCGCCGCGGCTCGCCGCAATCCCGAGGCGGATCGCATGGAGGCTCGCGATCGCGAGTTCCACGAGGCCGTGAAGCGAGGCTTCCTGTTCGAAGCGGGCCGCCGGCCCGAGAAGCATCGCATCATCGATGGAAGTCCGGATGTCGATGCGGTTCAACGGGCCGTTCGCCGCGAAGCGGGAAGGCTGCTCACTTCACACGGTTGGTCGCTGAGCCCGGAGGGTTGAATGTCCTGGGAACAAATCCGCGGTCACGAGAAAGTCGTCGAGACGTTCCGCGCGGCCTTCACCCGCGGTCGCCTCGGGCAGGCCTATCTTTTCGTCGGGCCGGACGGCATCGGGAAGCGCCTCTTCGCGCTGCAACTCGCCAAGTCCCTGCTCTGCGAAAATCCTCCGTCGTCTCTCGAAACGTGCGACCGCTGCCCGGCCTGTGCCCAGGTGGAAGCCGGCACGCACCCGGACGTCTTCCGCGTTCGCACCCCCGATGGTAAGCACGAGCTACCGGTCGAAGTGATTCGCGAATTCTGTGCGCAGATGGCGATGAAGCCGACTCGTGGGAGCAAGAAGATCGGGATCGTGGATGATGCCGACGACTTCAACGAGGAGTCGGCGAACGCCTTTCTCAAGACGCTGGAAGAACCGCCGCCGGGGTCGGTGCTCATCCTGTTGGCCACGAGCGTCGATCGGCAACTGCCCACGATTCTGTCGCGTTCGCAGGTCGTGCGGTTCTCGCCGCTCAAGCCCGAAGACCTCCGCGCGATCCTGGCCACTCACGACGTGGACGATCCCGTTCAACTCGAACGTCTGGTTCGGCTCAGTGGTGGGAGTGCGGCCGGGGCCCTGGCGCTCAACGACGACGAGTTCTGGAAGCTCCGCAATTCGATGATCGACGGGCTCCTCTCGTCGCGGCCGAACTTCGCGCACCTCGTCGAGACGTGGAAGAACTATTACGAAGGCGCGGGCAAGGAAACGCGCGGGCACCGGCTGCGCGTCTCGCTCGTGCTGCGCTTCCTCGTCGAGGCGCTTCAGCACGCATTGCGAATCTCGCAGGGCGCGGAGGCACCGGGTCTCGATGCCCGCGACGCGGCAGGTTTGAAATCGTTCGCGGATCGAATGGGAGCGGACCGCCTGCTCGAACTCATCGACAAGTGCGTCGAGGCCGACTACTTCGTGAAATACCGGGTGCAGATCATCCTCGTCGTCGAGTCCGTCGTGGAACAGTTCCTGGCGAGTTGATCACTTCCCGGCGTTGCGAAGGTCCGCCGTGCGCCGTTTCGCCTGGGCCGCGGGATCGTACAAACCCAGCACGAACTCGCTGTCCACGTTCTCGTTCGTCACCAGATACTCGCCGGTACTCTGGCTCATTTCCTTGCGGTTCGCGTTCACATTCTCGCCGCGCAAATGCCGCACGCAAGTCCACGTTGAGACGTATCCCATGCGGTACGGATCCTGGAGAATGCTGCCGACGATGTCTCCCTCACGGATGCCCTGCAACAGTTGCTTGCTCGCATCGAAGCCCATCACGAGTACCTTCTTGTTCATCCCTTGCGAGCGAAGCACATCCACGGTGCCGGTGGCCGAGGATTCGTTGGGTGCGAAGATCGCATCGACTCGATCCTTGAATTGCAGCACCATCGGCCCGGCTTCCTTCATCGCGGAATCGCGGGTGGCACCGGCATACTTGTCGGTCGAGAGCCAAACCGCTTCGGGACACACCCGCTTCACCGCATCCTCGAAGCCCTTCTCGCGCTGCTCGGTCGCCTCCGAACCGACGGCATAGCGGAAGAGAATGAGCTTTGGCGTGTCCTTCCCCTGCTTCTTGAGAGTGGCGATGAGGTGCTCGCCGGCAAGTTCGCCGCCGTGGTAGTTGTCCGTCGCCACGTACTTCACGTAGTGGTCGGTGTCCGCGAGACCCGAGTCGATGATGACGACGGGCAACCCCGCGTCCGAGGCGCGCTTCACGCACGCAGTCATGGTCTTGCTGTTCTGCGGGGCGAAGACGATGCCGCTCGCACCGGTCGCCACGCGGCGATCCACGATGCGAATCTGCTCCATCGCATCGCGTTCGCGCAGCGGACCGTCGAAGATGATCCGAACCGTTACGCCCTCGGCCGCCATGTCCGCGGCACAGCGTTCGGCTCCACGCCGCACCGATTGCCAGTGTTCGTGCGTCATCCCCTTGGGGATCACGACGATGGTCAAGCCTTCGGGAGGTGAGTCGCAGCCGCCAGCGAAACAGGCAAGCGCGAGGAGCAGGTATCGCAGCATGTTGTGAAGGTAAGCGACTCAGCGAGTGGGGTCAAGTTTTGGGGCCGCGAGAACCGATAAGCATGGGTTGGAAATAGCCCGCCGTTAACGGCGGGTCCGTTGAGACCCGCCGTAAACGGCGGGCTTTATGACATGCCCGAACGCGAGCCCTTGAACCTGATCCGCGTTTTCGACTTCTACCTCGCGCTCATGTTCATGATCAGCATCCTCCGGCGGCGCGAAGTCTACTGGAACGCGATCCACATCCTCGTCAGCGTTCGCGGCCGCTGGCCGCGGCTCGTGCAGCGGCTCGGCGAACACCAAAGCCTGCTCCTGAACTGGTCGTTCTTTCGCCCCGCGCTGTTGGCACTGCTGCTCACCGTACTCCAGATGATCTGTTCGCGCATCATCTGGCCCGAGGCCGTGCTGTTCGGCTCCGACTTCAACGACGAGTGGTGGAAGCTCGCGATCCTGCTCGTACCGCTGTTCGCCATGCTCGCCGTCGATCTCTACTTCGTCGTTTGCGTGGGTCAGTTCGATCATGCCGAGACGGTGAAGTACCTCGATCGGGCCGAGAACTGGCTCGGTTGGAAGGGGCCGCTCGTCCGCGTCCTCACGCTCGGCTACGTCGACCCGCACAAGATGGTGGACGAAGAAGTCCGCAAGAACCTCGCCGAGATCGGCACGACGGTGCGATCCTCCCTCTGGTGGGTCTCGGTGCAACTTGGAACGCGGGTGCTCTTCGGACTCGCCATCTGGACGGTGTGGGCATTGCAGCGATAGGGGCGTGAGCCCCACTGATTCAAATCGATTTTGATGGAACCGCGAATGAACCCAGCGCACTCATTTGGCTGAAGTGGCCGATCGGGTTACGACGGGTCGGGTAGAGGGGTCGGGTAGAGGGGTCGGGTAGAGGAACAACTCTTGTTGAAATCGCGAGCGAACACCCGGTTCGCTCGACCAGAACGGTCAGGCCGGCAGCAGTTCCTTCACGGCGTCGCGTTCTTCGAGCAGTTCGGTGAGCGTGGCCTGGAACTTCTCCTGGCCGAACGCATCGAGCTTCAAGCCTTCGACGACCTTCCAACTGGTGCCGTCCGTGGTGCAAGGGTAGCCGAAGACGAGGCCGGAAGGAACGCCGTACTCGCCCTTCGAGATGATTGCGGAACTGGTCCACTCACCGGCCGGGGTGCCGCGAAGCCAGGTCTTCACGTGGTCGAGGGCACCGTTGGCCGCAGACATGGCACTGGAAAGGCCCCGAGCCTTGATGACGGCAGCACCGCGAGTCTGGCATTGGGGAACGAATGTGCCTTCGAGCCACGTGCGATCGGTGATGACTTCCGTCGACGGCTTCCCGTTGATCTTGGCGTTGGTGAAGTCGGGGAACTGCGTGTTCGAGTGGTTGCCCCAGATGGTCATGTTGGTGACGGCAGCGTTCGGCACGCCCGCCTTCTTGGCAAGGGCGGCGACGCCGCGGTTGTGGTCGAGCCGCGTCATGGCGCTCCAGCGTTCGGCGGGGATGTCGCGGCCGTTGGAATAGGCGACGAGGCAGTTCGTGTTGCACGGGTTACCGACGATCAAGATGCGGACATCCGACGCAGCCTTGCGAGCGAGGGCCTGCCCTTGGCCGATGAAGATCTTGCCGTTCATGCCGAGGAGATCTTTGCGTTCCATGCCTTGCTTGCGGGGCATGGATCCGACGAGCAAGGCGAAGTTGCAGCCGTCGAAGGCCTTGTTCGGGTCGTCGGTCACTTCGATTTCCGAAAGTGTTGGGAAGGCACAATCCTCGAGTTCCATCGCGACGCCTTCGAGGGCACCGAGTGCAGGGGTAATTTCGAGCAACTGTAGGCGGACCTTGGTGTCTGGGCCGAAGACTTCACCGGAGGCGAGTCGGGCGAGCATCGAATAAGCCACTTGGCCAGCGGCTCCGGTCACCGCCACACGAACTGTCTTAAACATCGAGAACCCTTTCGCGAGTACGAAAACGATCACGGAGTTAAGGTATCGGACGGCGATACAAATGTCCGTGATTCCATCATATAGCCGCCGGCTTGCCGGCGGTTTGCACTGGTCGAGAACCTGCGGGCAAGCCGACGGCGATAGGGTTGAATGCAACAAAAAACCCCCGTCGCTTTCGCGACGGGGGTTGATGTCTTTGGCGCTGGGTGCAGTGTTGTTGTGGGATCGGGGACATGTCGGCATCGCAGGTCCAGGATGGACGTTGCGTGCCATGTTGAAATTCATCCTTAGAAAGGAGGTGATCCAACCGCAGG
>JAYTGN010000197.1:0-5108 GCA_043733485.1 Gemmataceae bacterium | reverse complement strand
TGCCACGAGGGTAGTGAAACTGCCCAGATTACCGTTTATCGCCCAGATTCCGTCTCAACTTCCGTTCTCTACTGGGCAGTGCCCATGTCTGAAACGGGGCTGGGCGGATGGAGTCTGGCACCTTCCGGGATTGGTGGCACGTGGATTCCGCCAGGGTGATCTAGGCTAGTTAGACCAAAAAAACACAGCCCCTTGCAAACGGCTTAAAGTGGACATGTTGTCCTCTTTAAGGCATCCTGCATCCTGCGCCCAGTTGCGTCTTCGTCAGCGACTGTTTGCGCGTGCCGTGGACGGCATCGTGCATCTCTTGATCGGAGCCGAACTTCCAGTCGCTCATGGCGATTCCTAACGGAGGTCAAGGATTGCGAAACGGCTACTCCAATCGCCAGCGGCCCACGTTCTGGAACAGGATGGTCGGGTTGAGGTTCTGCATCGGCGACGGTTCGAGCGAATCGTCCACGAACACCCGCAGACCCGTGTTCACGAGCATGTGGCGATCGAGTTGCCAGAGCGGGATGAACGGCACGCGGTCGTTGAAGAGCTGGTGGATGCGTCGGGCACGCGGCTCGATCTGCCCTTTGAAATCGCGGTAGTCTTGGAGCGTGGTCAGTTCGCTGCCGAGGTCGCGGTCCTCGGGTTGAGCATTGGTTCCGGTGGCGAGGTACTCGGTGAAGTTGCGGCCTCCGGTGGCTGCGGCACCCGCGTCGAGCGTGGCCGCCAGCGCCAGCGGGTGCCAGTCGTCCGGGAAATCGTACGGCACGTAGGCGAGGTCGTAGCGGTGTTCGCCGAAGACGATGCGGTGGAGTTCGCGCGGCTCCAACGGCTGCAGCTTGATCGTGAGGGCCTTCCCATCCGGAGCGGCCTTGAACAGGCTTTCCACGTGGCTCTTGATCTTCTCGCAAACCGCCTGGCCCTGCGGGTCGCCGGTGGAGTACGCCAGGTCGAGTTCGGCCTTCACGCCGGGAATCCCGAGGTAGCGTTTGAGCCGCACGGCGGCATCGGCCCGATTCACCAACGGCACGGGCAATCCACCCGGTGCCTTCACCGTGGCCCACGAGTTCGGCGGGAACGGTCCGGACATTGGCGCGGTGAATCGCCGGTGCTGCGGGGCGCTCACTCGGAACAGTTCGTTCAGAACTTCCTCGCGGTCGATGGCCAGCGAGATGCCTTTGCGCAGGTCGAGATTTTGAAGTGCCGTGCGGCGATGGTTCACCGCGAGAATGTGGACGCGGCGATTAGTCGAGGCCGTCACGACTAGCCCTTTGCCGCCGAGGACCGTGCCGCCCTGATCGAGAGCCTGCTTCATTTCCGCAGGCGAGAGGTCCGGGAGAATGTGGAGTTTGCCGCGTCGGAAGTCGTCGAAGGGGTCGAGCAGCTTGCCGACTTCGACGAAGCGGATTTCGCGGAGGTGCGGCTGGCTGACGCGATCTTTCGAGCGGCCGTACGCAGGGTTGTCGACGAAGACGAGTTCGCGCGGCCCGTTGCCCCCCGCGTCGGGAAGAGCATGGACGCGGAACGGGCCGGTGCCGAAGGGCCGGGCCATGAACTCCTGGTCGTCCAGCTTCTTGCCCTTCTCGGCGAGGTAGCGGCCGGGAAGCACTTTGAAGGTGAGCAAGGCGCGTGGGTCCGGGTGCCCGTGCTGGAAGCCGATGCGCAGTGAGCCGCCGCCGATGGGCGTGGGCAAACCTTCGAGCCAAGGTAAACCGGCGGACACGGGAAGCTCGGGCCGGGTGCGGAGCATCTTGATCGTTTCGACAACATCGTGCGCGTCGAAGCCGTCGGTGCCGTTGGCGGCGCGGGGCGTCTGGCGGAGGAGCAGTTCGCGGCCGCCGGGGATCATGGTGGGGAAGGCGAGGGCGGCTCCGGTGCGGTAGCGCACGCCGCCGCTGCCGTCCGGCACTTCTTCCAACAGCCCTTCAAACTGCAACTCGACCGCGTGCTTCTCGCTATCGAACTGAGCGGTGGCCGGGGAGAGGCGTTCGGGGAAGCTGCGGACGCCGACGTAGAGCACGGGGTACCCGCTGCCGATTTCCTTCTTCATCTCGCGCAAACCGGGGATCGTGGGGTCGAGTGACTCGGCGCGGTCGAGTTCGTTGCGGGCCTCGGTGGCGTTGTTCGCGGCCTTGAGCGAGCGGGCGCGTTCGAACATGCGGAGGGCTTCGGACGAAAGTTCCTTGCGGAGGTTGCGAATCTGGTCGCCGCCGCCACCCGGGAAGCGCGACTCGAACTCATCGAGCAGTTCGCGCGCCTTTACCCGGTCCGCGTGGCTGTTGGACTTCATCAAGAGCTCGGCCTCGGCGGCCCGCGCGATCGCGACCTCCTTCGCGACGGTCGGATCCTTCGGGTAGGCGATCATCAGCTTGGTGCCGAACTGCCGGGCTCGCTGCCAATCTTGCCCCGTGACGGACCGCTGCAACTGCTGGACGCGGACGCCGAGCAGGCGGTCGTTGAGCGGCTTGCGAACGTCGTCCCACGATTTGTTTTTGCGGGTGCCGTTCTCCTTGGCGTACTCGTGGTAGCGGAAGGCGGCGGCGAGCAGTTTCTCCGCGGCCGCAAGTTGATCCTCGCCCGTGAGGTCTTCGGGGCCGGGCCCAGTGCCCACCGGCTTCTGCTTCAGCCACGCATCCACGTCTGCGAGTACGACCACCTCGAAGGGATCGAGTTTCTTGATGTCCGCGACGGCGGCCGAGCGGGCATCGAGCGCCTTGCCCGTTCCATCGATGGGCGTGACGGCGAAGGCTTTATTGCGGGGGAACTCGTCCTTGCCCCAGAGCAGTGCGAAGGGTTTGATGCGCGTGACGCTGTCGCCCTTCTCGGTGAGTCGATCGAAGGGCACGGTATAGCTGGCGAGCAGCTTCTTGATGGCCGGGTGCTTGGCCTCGGCGGCGGCGCGATCCAGTTCATCCAGGCGTTTGTCCGGCGTGTTGCCGCCCGGTACGACGGGCACGTTCGGCCCCTTCGGCGGATCGGGGTCGTCCACCACGATCTTCTTCTTCACGGTACCCTTGGGGTCTTCATCCTCGACGCCGATCTTCTTCTTGGTCTTGGCCTTGGGGTCCTCGACCTCGGGCGGCTGGCCCGCGAAGGCCACCAGACCGGCGGCGAGCAAGACGCTCGCCAGACCCATTCCCACACGAAGGCGCGAAGTTGACATCATGAGAAATCCATGATCGAGGCGGAACTGCTAGCCGACACTTGGGTTCATCATAACATGCCGGTGTGGGGTGCGTGAAAATACGTTTCCGCCCGCCGTCACCCGCCGACCAACTCGCGTCGGCAACCTATTCACCGAATCCTCTGGAGTCTACCCGATGCGTAAGTTGCTGCTTTCCCTCGTCTGCATGGGCTGCATGGCCGGCCTGGTCCTCGCCGCCGAGTACACCATCGTTTCCTACGACAAGGAAACCAAGGTCCTCGTCGTCAAGGACAAAGACGGCAAGGAAGTGAAGGCCACCGCCACCGACAAGACCAAGGTGACGATGACCGACAAGGAAGGGAACAAGAAGGAAGGCAAGCTCGAAGACGTCGAGAAGCGTTGGGGCAGCGACAAGGCCGTCGGCAAGAAGGCCGAACTCACGATCGAAGATGGCAAGATCACCGAAGTCACGGTCAAAGGCAAGAAGTAATCCTTCCCCAGGACGGATGAGAACCCACGGATCCGATCCGTGGGTTTTTTCTTTTCTGGGGTGGCACCGGCTTCCAGCCGGTGTGGGCCTTGCAGCAGTTACCGACTTGTTACACCTCGAAACAAGCCCCTCTGTTACAATCCCCTCGTTGAGTGAGAAGCCGCCGTAGCCGGTTTCTCATCCGCATTCGCCCGAGGAGTTGTTCCCATGTCCCTCGCTCTCCGCGTGCTCGCCTGCCTCGCGGCAGTCGCCGTGCCGCTCGTTCCAACATTTGCCGAAGACAAACCCGCCAAGCCCCCCGAAGGCAAGGCCATCGACCTCGTCCTCTGCCTCGACGTGTCCGGCAGCATGAACGGGCTCATCGACTCCGCGAAGATCAAGCTCTGGGACATCGTGAACGAGATGGCCCGGCTCAAACCCACCCCGAATCTCCGCGTCTCGCTCTACAGCTACGGCCACAGCAACTACGACGCGGCCAAGGGCTGGGTGAAGAAAGACCTCGACCTCACCACCGACCTGGACGACGTGTACAAGGCACTCAACGCCCTGACCATCAACGGCGGCGAAGAGTACGTGGCCCGCGTGACCCGCGACGCCCTCACCGAACAGAAATGGTCCGTCGAGGCCGGCGCGCTCAAGCTCATCTTCGTGTGCGGCAACGAGCCCGCGAACCAGGACAAGCAGGTGAGCCTCGACGACGTCGCGGCCAAGGCCAAGAAGGACGGTGTGATCGTCAACGCCATCTACTGCGGGCCGCTCGCCAACGCCGAATCCAAGGGTTGGGCCGAATTCGCCGAGAAGTGCGGCGGACGATTCATGAACATCGACCAGAACAAAGCCGGCCAGCAAGTGGTCGTGAAGACCGAGTTCGACGATAAGATTCTCAAGCTCAACGACGACCTGAACAAGACCTATGTGAGCTACGGCAAGGAAGGCAAGGATCGCAGGGAGAATCAGCAGGCCCAGGATTCCAACGCCAACAAGGCGACCGGACCGGCAGCACCCGGCGGCGCGGCACCCGTTCCCCTCGCGGCCCTCGAACGAGCCGCGTCCAAGGCCGGTGCCCTCTACAAGAACGAAGGCTGGGACCTCGTCGACCGCATGAAGAACGACAAGGACTTCGACATCACGAAACTCAAAGAAGAGGACCTCTGCGACGAGTTGAAGAAGCTCAAGCCCGCGGAGCGCGTGGCCTACGTGAAGAAGAAGGCCGAGGAGCGAGCCGAGCTTCAGAAGAAGATCGGCGAGCTATCCGCTCAGCGCCAGAAGAAGGTCGACGAGGAGCTGGCCAAGAAGCCGCGCAACGAAAACGAGAAGGCGCTGGATGAAGCGCTTAAGGGCGTGGTCCGCGATCAAGCCAAGGCCAAGGGCTTCGAGGTTCAAGAGAAGAAGTGAGTGTGAAACATACCGGTAGCGATGGGTATCCAGGCGAACCGGCGACGTAAGTCGCCGGGTGTGCGAGAAACCCGGCGACTTACGTCG